>NZ_JAUFNS010000030.1:0-60402 GCF_041060445.1 Pseudomonas sp. W2-17
GACGTCGGCAGTCACGCTGCAGAATTGATGTCGTTCGCATCGGCCTCTTCCCGGCTGAAGCCGGTCCCACTAATCGACCGCGTACCATCGTAGGACCGGCTTTAGCCGGGAGGGCGTCGGCAGTCACGCTGCAGAATTGATGGTGCCCACGCTGGCCTCTTCCCGGCTGAAGCCGGTCCCACTAATCGACCGCGTACTCATCGTGACACTAGCTTTAGCCGGGAAGGCGCCGGCAGTCACGCTGCAGAATTGATGGTGCTCACACTGGCCCCTTCCCGGCTGAAGCCGGTTCTACGAGCGCGTACATCTGACGAACTATCGTTCACCCGTTAGGCATGCGCGCCGCCACCGCTTCGATCTCGATCAGCATCCCGTCCAATGCCAGGCGGGGTACCGGGATCAGTGTGCACACCGGCTTCATATGACCGGCCCATGCCCGATCCGCCTCCTCGACCCACATGCGCAACCGTTCCTCCGTGTGATCAACGATCAGCAGCGTCAGTTTGAATATGTGACGAAGGTCGGCCCCGCGGGATTGCAGGGCGGTGCGGAGGTTGGCGATTGCCTGGGCTGCCTGATCGGCAAAGACCGGTGACAGCTGACCTTCGGCATCCTCCCCGCCCTGCCCGGCGACAAAAAGCCACTCTGCGCGCGGGGCAACGACGGCGAGGTG
Organism: Pseudomonas sp. W2-17; assembly: GCF_041060445.1. NCBI lineage: Bacteria > Pseudomonadati > Pseudomonadota > Gammaproteobacteria > Pseudomonadales > Pseudomonadaceae > Pseudomonas > Pseudomonas sp. W2-17. The sequence goes on from NZ_JAUFNS010000030.1 coordinate 674, forward strand.
GGAATAGGCATTCGGGGTGGGATCGTACAAGCCCTCGGGGTTGTACAACGTGAACGGAGCAGTAACGGGGGATTGCGTCATGGGAAGGATCCTGAACGTGGGAGCGCCCAGTCTCGAACCTCCACCTAAGTCGAGGTCAAGGGGGCGCTCCCGTCCGACGCCATTTTCCAGCGCGTCTCAATTCTCCAGCGCATACCGCCGGCAATGTTCCAGATAGCCCTGTTCGTGGCTGCCCACCAGATGCACGACGTTACTCCACAGCCACGACGGCGCATCCAGGGTCTGCGAGCGGTTGAGTTGCAGTTCGCGCATCCACGACGAGCGCGTGGCGAGGTCCATCTGCCGGGCGTGGGCCAGGCCGACGACACGGGCCAGGTAGCCGGCGGCTTTCATGGCTTCGCGTTCGCTCAACTGATCGAGCTCAAGCTTCATGTCCTGGGGCAACAGCTCGCGGACGAAGAAACCGTGATCGAGCATGCGGGTCGCAATCATGCGATTACCCAGCCCTGGCGACAGATGCCGGGCACCTTCCACCACGCGCTTGCCGTTGTCCCGGGGCATGCCCGCGCGAGGGGTGCGCGGTGCGGCGGCGGCGACGGCTTCCTTGACGTCGAGCAGGCAATATTCCTGATCCTCGTCATCGCCCACGCTCAACAGCACCGCATAACGCAGCAGGCCCAGCGAACTGCAACCCTTCACCCAGTAGGCACAATCGAGCATCTCGACGCGGTCATCCTTGGATCGGCCTTTGAGCGAGGTGACCAGCGCATGAATCTCCGGCGTCGCGCACAGGTCTTTCAGGCCGTGACGCTCATCGCGGGACAACGACCAGAAATGCTTGCCCAGCGGAATGGTCGGCCGGGTGTCTTCGATGCGCTCTTGAGCAAGGTGCTTCCAGGTCCGCTGCACCGCGCTGCGCATCCCCGCCTTCACCTGCGCCGGGCGTGCGGGCTCCTCATCGGCGCCATCTTCGAACGCCAGCTCGTAACCCTGCATCATCTCTTCGAGCATTCTGGCGGTGGCGACGCCGGGCAGATCGGAACCCCGCGCAGCAGTGGCCAGAGACAGCGCCAGACGCACAAGGTCGTGGGCCGGGTTGCCGATCACCGTCTGATCCAGATCGCGAATATGAATGTCGATGCGCCCTTTGGAATCCCCGGTCGGCCCGAGATTACCGGCGTGACAGTCGCCGCAGATCCACACCGGCGGACCGCTGGGCAGACGTCGGCCTGACTGGCTGTGCAGCCATTCGTAAAACTGCACCGTGCTGCCGCGCACATAGGCGTGGGCGGAACGGGCCATTTTCAGATTGCGTAATTCGTTGAGTGGCTTGAGGCGTGCGGACGGTCGAGGGGTCTTCATGAATAATTCTTTGCAGGGAGATGTAAGCGTTGACTCGCTGCGAAGAGAAATGTTGCGGAATGTTTCACGATATCGCGACGGTCGAGCTTAACGACCTCGGCTTACGGTTAAGCCCTTATTACCGCAATGCGCTCAAATCCAGCCTGTCCTGAGGCACCGGCATCGAGAAGTAGTAGCCCTGAGCCTGGCCCGCGCCCATGTCCCGCAGAAGGTCCAGGGTCGCGGCGTCTTCCACGCCCTCCGCCACCACCGTCAGCCCGAGGGATTCGGCCATGCGCACAATGGCGCGAACGATGGCCCGGCTGCGGGAGCTGGTGGTCAGTTCCAGGGTGAAGGACTTGTCGATTTTCAGCCCGCTGAAGTGGTACTGGTGCACGTAACTGAGGGACGAGAACCCGGCGCCGAAGTCATCGAGCACCACCGAGACGCCGTTGTCGGCCAAATGCTTCATGGCTTGACGCGCCAGCTCAGGCTCGGCCACCAGCGCGCCTTCGGTGAGTTCCAGGCAGATGCGCGACGGCGCCACCCCGTGCTGGCTCAGCAAACCGAGGACTTCGCTGGAAAACTCTGGGCGGGTGATGCTGTAGCTGGAGCAGTTGACGTGCACCGTCGGCCAATGGGCGTGGTCGGGATGGGCGAGGATGACCACCACCTGCTGCAGCATGTAGAGGTCCAGTCGGCCGATCAGGCGCAGGCCTTCCAGCGCCGGCAGAAACTCACCCGGCGCGACGATTCGGCCATCGGCCTGACGCCAGCGGATCAGCGCTTCGAGGGCCAGTATCCGGCCGCTGGCCACATCGATGATCGGCTGGAAATACGGCACCAGTTCATCGGTGCGCTTGAGGGCGTTGCGCAGCGCGGTCTCCTGCTCCATCTGGTCGGACACCTCGCGGCGCACTTCCTGATTGAACACCGCATAGCTGTCGCGCCCGGCGTTCTTGACCCGGTACATGGCCGTGTCGGCGTCGCGGAGCAAATCCGCCGGCTCGCTGTGAAACTGCAGGTCGGCGCCGACCACGCCGATGCTGCAGGATGAAAACACCGCGTGGCCGTCAATGTAGAACGGCACGTCGAAGGCCAGCAGAATGCGCTCGGCAATCGCCACGGTGACGTCCGGCGGCGCGGCGTACGCCAGCACCGCGAACTCATCGCCCCCCAGCCGAGCGAGCAAATCGCTGTCGCGCATGCAATGGCGCAAGCGGTCGGCGGCCTGGATCAGCAACAGATCGCCCGAGTGATGGCCGAGGCTGTCGTTGACCATCTTGAAGCGGTCGAGGTCGATGAACATCACCGCCAGCTCCTCGCCCCGGTTGCAGAAATCCTGCCACGCGCCTTTCAGCCGCTGCTGCAGATAGCTGCGGTTGGGCAGCCCGGTCAGCGCGTCGTGGGCGTTTTCGTGCTGCAGCTTGGCGTTGGCGTAGTCCAGCTCCCGGGTGCGGTCCTGAACCCGCGCTTCCAGGCGCAGGTTGGCGGTGTGAATGGCCTCGGCGGCGCTGCGCCGGGACAGTGCCGTGTCAATGTGGCGTGACACGAAGGTCAGCAACTCCTGATCGCGCAACGAGTAGCTGACATGGGAGGTGTAGCTCTGCACGGCCAGCACACCGCGGACCACGTCGCCGTCGAACAGCGGAATGCCCAGCCAGGAACTGGAACGGTTGACCTCGTTCTGCAGGGTGATCTCGCCGATGCTTTCCAGCCAGCGCGCCTCCGCGCCATCGATCAGGCACGGCCGGCGCTGGCGGATGACGTATTCGGTAAAGCCACGCTCGCCACGGCGCGGGTCCGGGCGGCGGGTCAGGCGTTCGTCCACGTAGTACGGGAAGGTCACCTCGCCGGTGGCGTCGTCGAACAGCGCGATATAGAAGTTCAGGGCAAACAGCAGTTCGCCGACGATGCCATGCAGGCTTTTGAACAGGTCGGTCATGTCGCCGGGTTGACTGGACAGCTCCGTGATCTGGAACAGCGCGCTCTGCAAGTGCTCGGCGCGTTCGCGATCGGCCACCTCGTTGCGCAGGGCGTCGTTGAGGCGGGACAGCTCAAGGGTGCGGCGGGCGACGGTTTCTTCCAGTTGCGCGCGGTGCAGAATGCGGTCCAGGGCCATGGCCACGTGGCGGGCCACCACCAGAAACAGCTCCTGATCCTCGACGCTGTAGACCCGGGCGACGTCATACACCTGCATCGCCAGCATGCCGAACACGTCGTCGGAGGCGTTTTTCAGCGGCGCGCCCATCCAGAATTCCGGGCGATGGCCCACGCAGTGGAAGCGATCCAGCGCCCGCGCCCGCTCGATGGCGGCGGCATCGACGAACAGCGCCTGCTCGGTGGTCAGCACATAACCGGTCATGGACAGCCGCTCGGGATCGAGAAACTCGTAGGTTTCCGCTTCGAGGGCGTCGAGGTCGGTGATGTCGATGTAATAGGGGTAAGTGATTTTGCCGCTGTGGTTTTCGTACAGCGCCAGGTAGAAGTTTTCCGCGTCGATCAGGGTCGAGAGCTGCTTGTGCACGCCTTGCAGAAACGCCGAACGGTCACGGGTCGAGCTGGCCAGGTAGGTGATTTCATAGAGCACCCGCTGGGTCGCCTGGGCCCGGGCCAGCGCATCGGTCTGCAGGCGCAGCCCCAGACGCCCGGCCAGCTCGGCGAAAAATGGATCGTCGGAGTGCGCGTCCGGCATCAACAGCCAGCCCAGCGCGGACTCGCCATGGCCGGTCACCCACCGCTGCAAATGGTGCTTACGGCAGTAGCCGTCGAACTCTTCACGGGGTATCAACGTCGGCCAGTCCGTGGCGGAACTGCCCTGCCCCAACAGGTGCATTTGCTGGCCGGCTCGGTAAGCGGCCCAGCTCAACTCCGGTGCAGCCTCGCGCGCGGCGCGCAGCAAGGCGTCCAGCGAATTCTCCTCGGTCAATCCCCCCACGGCCGACAGACCGTTATCGCCGGGTGCGGAGATCCGCTCGTCGGCAATCGGCGTGTACCCGGAGAGAGTGGAAAGTGGGGAATTCATAGGCGCTCCATTGCCAGCGTCGGACTGAGCTATCTTCATGGGGTGTGACAGAAGGTTGCAAGCGGCATATTCGGATTTGCGGTCTATTCGCGACGAAAAAACCGTATTCCACGACATTTATTGAAATTACCCGCGGCACAGTCCTGTAGCGGCCTGCAAACGGAAAGATTTAACCCGGCACTCTATTCACACAGCTCGTCAAACAGCCCGGCAGTGACGGTTTCATGTTTTGGCATTGACCTTTGCGCGCCCTCGCCTGTCACTGATTGCTGTTACCCGTCTTTTTGCCCCACTGGAGATGATCACCCCATGATCAAGACTTACAGCTACGCCGCGCAAAAACCCACTGACAAGCTGGCGCCGTTGCAGATAGAACGCCGCGAGCCGGGCGCCGATGACGTGCAGATCGATATCCTGTTCTGCGGCGTCTGCCACTCGGACCTGCACACCGCGCGCAACGAATGGCACAACACCCTGTATCCGTCGGTGCCGGGCCACGAGATCGTCGGCAAGGTGACCGCTGTAGGCGCCAACGTCACCCACTTCAAGGTCGGCGACCTGGCCGGCGTCGGCTGCATGGTCGACAGCTGCCAGCACTGCGCGTCCTGCGCGGAAGGCGAAGAGCAATACTGCGAAAACGGCTTCACCGGCACCTACAACGGCCCGGTGTTTGGCGGCGAGAACACTTACGGTGGCTACTCCGACAAGATCGTGGTGAAAGAGAAGTTCGTCCTGAAGATTTCCCACAGCGACAACCTGGCCGCCGTCGCGCCGTTGCTCTGCGCCGGGATCACCACTTACTCGCCGCTGCACCACTGGAAAGTCGGTCCGGGCAAGAAGGTCGGCGTTGTCGGGCTGGGCGGTCTCGGTCACATGGCGGTCAAGATCGCCCACGCCATGGGCGCGCATGTGGTGCTGTTCACCACCTCGCCGAACAAGCGTGAGGACGGTCTGCGTCTGGGCGCCGATGAAGTGATCGTGTCGAAAAACGCCGACGAAATGGCGACCCAGACCAATCAGCTCGACTTCATCCTCAACACCGTCGCGGCGCCGCACAACCTTGACCCGTTTCTGAACCTGCTCAAGCGCGACGGCACCATGACCCTGGTGGGCGCGCCGGATCAACCGCACCCTTCGCCAGGCGTGTTCAACCTGATCTTCAAGCGCCGCAGCATTGCCGGCTCGCTGATCGGCGGCATTCAGGAAACCCAGGACATGCTGGATTTCTGTGCGAAGCACGGCATCGTCTCCGACATCGAGATGATCCACATGAAGGACATCAACGAAGCCTACGAGCGCATGATCAAGGGCGACGTGAAATACCGCTTTGTCATCGACATGGCGACCCTGAAAGAAGAAGCGTCAGCCGCCTGACGGTTGGGGTTCCCGGGGGCGGTATCGCCGCCCCGGGCACTCGTCACATGCTGTGTGTTTTCCGCTCGAGAAATATCCGCAACCATCCCCCGGTGCTTCGGTCACAACCCTTGAGCCATGGCCAGCACCGCCTGCTTTCCTGATCCCGACAAGGCGCCAGCCCTCGCTGCTGACACAAACGCCACGGATTAGAGAGCATGACTCACAAGTGCATGCACGGATTCAACTGAATGCAGTGCCTGCGCAGTGGTTATCGTTGAAGACTGCCTTCACTTTGAAGACTGCCGTTGGCCCAGCCATACCGCATGCCGTTGCCCGGTTTTGAAAACTGCCGCTGCACTTGCCATCCCTGCCCGCGCGTCCGCCCACCGTCGGCCGCCAGGTCTGACCCAACGCTGACGAGGAACCCGTTCATGACCGATCAGCCTGATCGCCCCAACAAACAAGAAGTGTCTTGCGACCTCAAGGCCTTTACCGTGCCCTCCCGCCGTAATTTTCTGAAATCCATCGGCGTGTCCAGCCTCGCTGCCGCGACGGCGCCGATCTGGACCCAGGCGCTGGAAGCCCAGGCCGCCGTCGCCGATGACATCGACCCGCCGGCGGCCGACGAAAGGCGCATGACCTTGAAGGTCAACGGCCAGGCCCACACCCTGAACCTGCCGGCCAACGCCGCGCTGCTCGACGTGCTGCGCGATCGCCTGCAACTCACTGGCACCAAGAAAGGCTGCGATCACGGCCAGTGCGGCGCCTGCACCGTTCACGTCAACGGCGTGGCAATCAACTCGTGCCTGTCCCTCGCGGCGATGCACGAAGGCGACGACATCACCACCATCGAAGGCCTGGCGCAGAACGGCAAGCTGCACCCGGTGCAGGAGGCGTTCTGGGAACACGATGCCTACCAGTGCGGCTATTGCACTTCGGGGCAGATCATGAGCGCGGCGGCGTTGTTGAAAGACAAAAACATCGGCACCGACGATCACAGCGTACGCGAAGCCATGAGCGGCAACATCTGCCGTTGCGGCGCGTACAAGAACATCCTCGCGGCGATCCAGTCGGCGCGCATCAACGTCCAGGAGGTGAGCTGATGAGAGCCTTTGATTACGTGCGCGCCAACAGCGTTGAACAGGCAGTGGCCACCCACGCAAAAAGCCCGACCACGTTCTTCCTCGCCGGCGGCACGACGTTGCTCGACCTGGTCAAGCTCGACATCATGCCGGCCGATCAGGTGATCGACGTCAACCACCTGGCCCTCAAGCAGATCGAGGTGCAGAAGGACGGCAGCGTGCGGATCGGTGCGCTGGTCAGCAATACCGAACTGGCCCATCACCCGCACATCGTCGAGCACTATGCCGTGCTGTCCCAGGCGTTGCTGTCTGGCGCCACCACTCAACTGCGCAACAAGGCCACGACCGCCGGCAACGTGATGCAACGGGTGCGCTGCAATTATTTCCGCGACGGCTATTCGCCCTGCAATAAACGCGAGCCGGGCTCGGGTTGCGCCGCTATCGACGGCCACAATCGCAGTGTTCACGCGGTGCTCGGCACCAGCGACCAGTGCATCGCGACCCATCCTTCGGACATGTGCGTGGCGATGATCGCCATTGGCGCGACGGTCGAGGTGCAAGGGCCGAAGGGCAAGCGCAGCGTGGACTTCGCTGACTTCCACCTGTTGCCCGGTGCGACGCCGTGGAAAGAACACGCGCTGCTGGACGATGAGTTGATCACCCACGTGGTGCTGGCCGCGCCGCTGGCCGGCAACACATCCGCGTACCTGAAACTGCGAGATCGCGCCTCCTATCAGTTCGCCCTGGCGTCCAGCGCCGTGATCGTCGTCATGGACGGCAACACCGTGCGCGATGCGCGGGTGGCCTTGGGCGGGGTCGGCACCAAACCCTGGCGTTCGGTGGAAGCCGAGCAGGCGCTGAAGGGCCAGACCCTGACGCCGCAGACCCTCGAGAAAGTCGCCGCCATCGCCCTCAAGGGCGCCAAAGCCTATCGCCACAACGCCTACAAGATCGCATTGGGGCAGCAGGCCATCGTGCGCAACCTCGGCACCTTGAACGCCTGACCGGAGGATTCACCATGACTGATGCAATGATTGGCTCGGCACCCCGCCGCATCGATGGCCAGCGTAAGGTCACCGGCAGCGCGATGTACGCGTCCGACCATCACCTGAAAAATATGGCCTACGGCTACGGCGTGTTCAGCACCGTTGCCAGCGGCAAGATCACCGAATTGAAGCTGGACGACGCGCGCAAGTCCCCCGGCGTGCTGGAAATTCTGCACCACGGCAACTTCCCCTCGCTCTACCACAACTCGACGCTGCCGATGTCCTTCGCGCAGATCCTCAAGGCGGCCAAGTCCGACGAAAGCCGCCTGCCATTCGAAGACGACACGGTGCATTACGCCGGTCAATTTGTCGCCCTGGTGGTGGCCGATACCTTCGAGCACGCGCGGGCCGCGGCCTACAAGATCAAAGTCAGCTACAGCAAGACCGACGCCGTGGCCAATCTCGAACAAGGCCTGAAAGCCGGCGCCTTGCAGGACGGCAGCCCGAACCACACCCGGGGTGATGCCGCCGCTGCGTTCGACAGTGCTGCCCACAGCATCGACGCCACCTACTCGACCCCCGTCGAAACCCACAACCCGATGGAAATGCACGCCACCGTTGCCAGCTGGGAAGACGGGCGCCTGATCGTGTACGAAGCCACCCAGGGCGTGGTCGCTCACCGCAATTCCCTGGCGAAAATCTTCGGCCTGATCCCGGAGAAGGTCGAAGTGCGGGCGCCGTTCATTGGCTCCGGCTTCGGCAGCAAGCTGTGGATCTGGCCCCATTCAGTCGCCGCCTGCGGCGCTGCCAAAGTGCTCAATCGGCCGGTGCAACTGGTTGTGCCGCGCCAACAGATGTTCACCACCACCGGCCATCGCCCGGAAACCCGTCAGCGCCTGCGCCTGGCAACCGATGACAACGGCAAGCTGGTGTCGGTGCGCCACGAGTCGATCAACACCACGTCGTTTACCGACCCGTACAAGGAAAACTGCGGCACTTCGACCAAGAGCCTTTATAGCTGCGCGAACGTGCTGGTTACCCACAAGATCATCGAGGTCAATCGCGGCACGCCGACCTCCATGCGCGCGCCGGGTGCAGCGCCGGGGCTGTTCGCGCTGGAATCGGCCATGGACGAGATGGCCGATAAAGTGGGCATGGACCCGCTTGAGTTCCGCAAGCTCAACGTCTCCGAGCGCGACGAGAGCCAGAACCTGCCGTGGTCGAGCAATCACCTGCAGGAATGCATCGACAAGGCCGCCGAACGCTTCGGCTGGAGCAAACGCAACCCGACGCCGGGTTCGATGAAGGACGGCACCGAGATCATCGGTTATGGCATGGCCGCCTGTAACTGGGACGCCTATCGCACTCCCGCAGAGGCGCAAGTCGCGCTGCGCGCCGACGGCACGGCCTGGGCCATTTGCGGGGTGCAGGACATCGGCACCGGCACCTACACCATCGTTGCCCAGGTGGTCAGCAGCATCACCGGCATTCCGCTGGACAAGATCGAAGTGGAGCTGGGCAACTCGTCGTTCCCGCCGGCGCCGGTGTCGGGCGGATCATGGGCGACCGCGAGCGTGCTGCCGGCCATCGCCGAGGCCACCCGCCAGGCCGTCGAACAGCTGAAGGCGTTCGCGACCGCGCCCAAGGGCGTGTTTGCCGGAGCCAAGGCCGATCAAGTGAGCTTCGAGCAGGGTCAGGTGAAAAGCGGCGACAAGACGTTCGCCATCGCCGATGTGCTCAAGGCGCAGAAGCAGGGCAGCGCCTTTGGGGAAGCGAAGACCGGCATGAATGACACCAGCAAGCACTCGTTCCGCTCCTTCGGCGTGCATTTTGTCGAAGTGCGCTGGGACCCGGGCATCTCGCGGCTGCGCGTGTCGCGGGTGGTCAGCGCGATTGATGTGGGCAAGGTGATCAACCAGAAAACTGCGCTCAACCAGGTCGAAGGCGCGATCGTCATGGGCGTCGGCATGGCGCTGTTTGAAGCGACGGACTTCGACGAGCGCAACGGCATGCCGGTGAACAACAACTACGCCGAATACGTGGTGCCGGTACACGCTGACCAGCCGGAGATCGACGTGATCCTGCTGGACTACCCGGACTTCGAGCTCAACGAATTCGGCGCACGCGGGATCGGCGAGATCGGGATTACCGGGCTTGCGGCAGCGGTGGCGAATGCTGTTTCACATGCCACGGGCAAACGTATTCGGGACCTGCCGATCACGCTGGATAAGTTGATGGAGCTGCCGCCGACGATGAGGGTTTAAGGGCAGAGATGACTGATCGTTCCCACGCTCCGCGTGGGAATCCCGCACTGGACGCTCCGCGTCCCAAAGCTGACGCGGAGCGTCATGGCATGAATTCCCACGCGGAGCGTGGGAACGATCATGTTGTCAGGCACGCAATCCCTGTGCGGCGCTCAGCAGCCCTTTGAATTTCCGGTAACGCGCGCTCAATACATCCTGCACCGCCGGTATCGGCTGATACCGCGCCTTCACCGCCATCCCCCGTCCCAGCAACTCAGCCCCCTCCCCGATCGACAGAAACCCCAGCTTCGCCGCACCAATGCACGCGCTCAGTTCGCTGCCGTGCAGGGTGTACACCTCGCGATCCAGTATGTTGGCCAGCAACTGCGCCCAGTATTCGCTGCGTGCGCCGCCGCCCACCAGGGCGCAGGCGTTGACCGTGGCGCCGGCGGACAGCGTAGCGTTCATCGCATCCAGCAGTCCGAACCCGACACCCTCAAGCACCGCGTAACCCAACATCGCCGGCGTGCTGTCGTGCCCCAGGTTCATGAATCCGCCGCGCAACAGCGGGTCGTTGTGGGGCGTGCGCTCGCCCGCCAGATACGGGAGAAACAGCGGACTGGAAACCGCCACCGGCTGATCGACCGGCAATTGCGCGTGAACCAGATCGAGCAAGGCCTGCTCACTGGGCTGCCCCAACAATCGGGTGACCCAGCGCAGGCAGCTCGCTCCCGCCAGCATCGCGCCCATGGTGTACCAGCGCTGCGGCAACGCGTGGCAAAAGCTGTGCACGGCGCTGGCCGGATTGCCCGCCGGATGATCGGTGATGGCGACGATCGCCGCGCTGGTGCCGAGGGTGACAAACGCATCGCCGGCGTTGATCGCGCCGATGCCCACCGCCGAAACCGGGTTGTCACCACCGCCTGCGGCCACGGGCAGACCCAACGGCAAACCCAGCGCATCCGCCGCGTCGGCGCTCAGCCCGGCCGAAAGTTGATCGGCTTCCAGCAGCCGAGGCATCTGCTCAATCGTCAGCCCCGTGGCGTGGAGCATCGGCGCGTCCCACTCGCGCTTTGCCACATCCAGCCACAAGGTGCCAGCGGCGTCAGACATGTCACTCACCTGCTCGCCGGTCAGCAGCAAGCGCAGGTAATCCTTCGGCGACAGCACGCTGGCAATGCGCGCGAACAGCTGCGGTTCGTGCTGCTGCATCCACAGAAGCTTCGGCGCGGTCAGCCCGGCCATGGCCAGGCTGCCAGTGACCTCGGCGTAATTCGGGAAATCCTCGTTCAACTGCGACGCCTGAAGCACTGCGCGGGAGTCGTCCCAGAGAATCGCCGGGTACAGCACCTGCTGCGCCGCATCCAGCAGAACCGCGCCGTGCATCTGCCCCGACAAGCCGACGCAGCCGACCCGTGCCCACGCCTGAGGATTGCTTGTCCGCAACTGCTTAAGCGCTCCACGACAGGCCTGCCACCAGTCGGCCGGATTCTGCTCCGACCAACCCGACTGCCGGCGGCTGACGTCCACCCGCGCACCGGCCTGGGCCAGCACCTCGCCTTCGGCGCTCAGCAAAATGGCCTTGAGTTCGGACGTGCCGAGGTCAATCCCCAGGGAAACAAGCTGATTCATGAAGGTGTCATTCCTGTCAGCGGACGCCTAAAGGCATCCGCACGAATTTCGAATACGTAACGTCGGCGCCAGTCGCTCCGACAGTCGTTTGCCCTCGGGTTTATCGATGCGCTGCAACAGCAACTGCACCGCCCGCGCGCCCAGGGCCTGCACCGGCTGAGCGATCACGCTCAAGCGCGGCAGAAAAAAATCCGCCCAGTCGAAATCATCGAAACCCACCAGCGCGATCTGCTCCGGCACCTCAATGCTGGCGTCGCGCAGCGCGTGCATGGCGCCGATGGTCATCAGGTTATTCGCCGCCAGAATCGCCGTGGGCGGCGGGTTCAGGCGCAACAGCGCTGACGTCGCGACCCGTGCCGATTCGCTGTTCGACTCACCGTCGATCAGCAACTGCGGATCCCACGGCAGATCAGCCTCAACGAGCGCTTGCCGATAACCCTCGATGCGCTCCTCCGTCGTGCTCAGGCCGCGATGCCCGGCAATCATGCCGATGCGCCGATGACCGTGGCCGATCAGATGATTGACCAGTTCGCAGGTGGACTGGCGATTTTCGACGCCGACCTGATCGAAACCCTCCACCGCCATCCGGTCCACCAGCACGCTGGGAATGGCGTTGCTGCGCAAGTACGCCAGCGCTGCCTGCTGCGGATCGCTGGACGGCGCAAGCAAAATGCCGTCGACGCGGCGATGGTGCAGCGCCTGAACCACGCGCAGTTCCTGGGCGGGATCGTCGTGGGTGTCGACGAACAACATCATGATGCCGTGGCGCGCGCATTCGGTTTCGATGGCGTGCACGGTCTCGCTGAAATAGTGGTTTGACAGCGCCGAAATCGCCACGCCAATGGTGTTGGTGCGCGAACGGGCCAGCGAGCGTGCCAGGGTGTTGGGGATATAGCCCAAGTCCTGAACCGCCCGCTGCACCGCTTCCACCGTCTTGGCGCTGACCTTGCGCGTGCCGTTGAGCACGTGGGAAACGGTCGACGTCGATACCCGCGCCCGCTTCGCCACGTCTTCCATTTTGATCACTGCGCCGACTCCTTCAGGCCTGCGTATCAGTGCTTGCTGGACCAGCCGCTGTAGGAACCGACGTTGTCGCGGGTGATCAGTTTCGGCGTCAGCTGGGTGACCGCTTCAGCCGGCTTCTTGTCGTTGAGCAGGTCGTTGCCGATGACGACTGCCTGTTGCGCCATGGCCCACGGGTCCTGGCTGGCCGAGGCCTGAATCGAGGTGTCGGACTTGAGGGCCTGCTCGATGTCCGGCGCACCGTCCACCGACGTGATGACGATGCCGCTGCGTTTGAGCTGCTTGGCCGCCAGGTCACTGCCAATGGCCTGCGGGTCGTTGATCGCGAACAGACCATCGATTTTCGGGAAGCGCGTCAGGTAACCCTGCATCGCGTTCAGGCCGCCTTCGCGGGAGCCTTTGGCGTCCTGATCGTCGGAGAGAATCTTGATGTCCGGCGCGGCGGCGAAGGCCGATTTGCAGCCGGTAACGCGGTCGGTCACGGCGGTGACTTGCGGGCCGTTCTCGATGATCACGTTGCCCTTGCCCGACAGCTTGTCGACGATGAACTGACAGGCCAGCTTGCCCGCTTCGACGTTGTCGGTCTGCACGGTGGCGTCGACACCGGCGGCGCTGACGTCCACGGCCACGACCTTGATGCCGGCGGCCTGGGCCTTCTTGATTGCCGAAGCAATGGCCTTCGGATCCACGGCGTTGATCAGGATCAGGTCAACGCCCGACGCAATGAAGTTGTCGATCTGCGAGAACTGCTTGCTCAGGTCGTAATCGGCGGAGACGGAGGTGACTTTGACGTTGGGATTGAGCTCCATGGCCTTCGCCTTGGCGCCGTCAGCCAGAGTGACGAAATACGGGTTGCCCAGCGAACCCAGGGTGATGCCGACGGATTTCAGCTCGCGGGCTTCAACGCCCTGGGACAGCAACGCGGCCAGGCACAGGGACATGACAGCGGGGAATTTGCGTTTGAAGTTCATGGGTTCTCTCTTGTGATTATTGTCGGAGTCTTCGTTGAAACGCGTGCAGCCAGACAGCGTTGAATCAGGTTCGCGCACCGGACTGGCGATAGCGATCCAGCGCCACCGCGCCGATGATCACGATGCCCTTGATGATGTATTGCCAGATATCGGAGACGCCCAGCAGCACCAGGCCGTTGGTCAGCACCGCGATGATCAGCGCGCCAATCAGGGTGCCGCCGATGGTGCCGACGCCGCCGGTGAAACTGGTGCCGCCGAGGATCACCGCCGCGATGGCGTCCAGCTCGTAGGACTGACCCAGTTGCAGGCCGTTGGCGGCGAACAGTCGCGAGGCGCTCATCACCGCGCCGAGCCCGGCCAGCGCACCGGACACTGCGTAGACGAACAGCAACACCTTCCACACCTTGATCCCGGACAGGCGCGCCGCTTCGGGGTTGCCGCCCACCGAGTAGATCTGCACGCCCATCACGGTTCGGCGAAGGATGAACCACGAGACCACGATAACCGCCACGGCGATGATCACCAGCCACGGCACGCCGAGCACCGAATCGTTGCCAATGAAGGCAAACGGCAGGTCGGGATTGAACACGGTTTTGTCGTCGGCCAGCAGACGCGCCAGGCCGCGCATGGCGGTGAGCGCGCCGAGGGTGACGATGAACGGCGGCAGGCGCATGAAGGCAATCAGGCCGCCGTTGACCAGCCCCAGCAGCAGGCCGAAACCCACCCCTGCAGCGATGCCGAGCATGCCGAACTGCGGCGACATCGACGCTTGGAGGGCGACCACTGCGGAGGCCGCGAGAATCGCGCCCACCGAAAGGTCGATCCCCGCCGTCAGAATCACGAAGGTCATGCCGGCCGCCAGCACCACGTTGACCGAGGCCTGCTGGGTGATGATCGACAGGTTTTGCCAGCTCATGAAGGTGTCGGTCATCAGCGAAAAGCCGATCAGCAACAGAATCAGCACCGGCAGCATGCCAACGGTGCGCATCAATTCGCGCACGCGTTCACGCTTGCTGATGGCGGCAACGGTGGGCGAGTTTTCCAAGGGCAGACTCATGGCCTGGTTTCCTTTTTATTGTTGTTGAGTGTTGGGGTCGAAAGTATCGCGGGCACCGTGGGCTGCGGTGGCTGCGGCGTTCTCGCTGCCCGTCGCCAGATCGATGATCCGTTCCTGAGAGATCTCCTGCCCGGACGCCCCGCCGACTTCGGCCACCAGCTCGCCTTCACGCATGATCAGCACGCGGTCGCAGGTGCCGATGATTTCCGGCAGCTCGCTGGAGATCACCACAATGCCGACGCCGGCCTTGGCCAGTTCGTTGATGATGCGGTAGATCTCGGACTTGGAGCCGATGTCCACCCCACGGGTGGGCTCGTCGAGGATCAGCACGTGGGGCTTGACCTCCAGCAGCCGCGCCAACAGCACCTTCTGCTGGTTGCCGCCGGACAGCGCGCCGACATTGACCTTGCCCGACGCCACGCGAATCGACAGCGAACGAATCGCCTCGATCGCCCGCTTCGCGCCACGTCCGCGATCGAGCACGCCACCGGCATGGGCATCGGGCACGCAGGCGCAGACGTTGATGTTGTCGCGCACGCTCATGTCCAGAAACAGGCCCTGGGCCTTGCGGTCTTCGGTCAGGTAAACCACCCCTGCACGGATGGCGTCGGTGGGGTTGCGCAGATCGGTGATCGCCTTGCCGGCCACTTCAAGGGTGCCTGAGGTGCGCGAATCAGCCGCAAAAATCAGACGTGCCAGTTCCGTGCGCCCTGCCCCAACGAGTCCGGCAATGCCCAGCACTTCGCCGGCGTGCAGATCAAAACTGCACGGTTTGACGCGCTTGCCGTCGGCCATGTCGCGCACGCGCATGACCACCGCACCGGGGTCGTAGGCGGCGTGTTCTTTTTTGTAGAAACCGGACAGGTCGCGGCCGACCATCATCTTCACAAGCGCCTCGGCCGACAGCGCGTCGCGCTCCAGCATGCCGACGTACTCGCCGTCGCGCAGCACCGAGACGCGGTCGGACAACTCGTAGATTTCGGCCATGCGATGGCTGATGTAAATAATCGCCAGGCCCTGGTCACGGAGCTGTTTGATCAGCGCGAACAGGCGGTCGGTCTCCCGGGACGACAGCGGCGTGGTCGGCTCGTCCATCACCAGGATTTTCGCGTTGGCGTGCAGGGCCCGGGCGATCTCCACCAGTTGCCGCTCGGCAATCGACAGCACGCTGACCTTGGTGGACGGTTTGAAATCAGCACCCAGGCGCACCAGCACGTCAACGCAGCCGGCTTCCATCGCCTTGCGGTCAATGCTCCAGCCACGGCGCAGTTCGCGGCCCAGGTAAATGTTCTCGGCGACGCTGAGGTTCGGGCAGAGGCTGAGTTCCTGATAGATCACCGCGATGCCGCGCGCTTTAGCGGACAACGGGTCGAACGCACTCAGGGCCTCGCCGTCGATGCGGATCTCGCCACCGGCATCGGCCTGATAGGCGCCGGACAGAATCTTCATCAGCGTCGACTTGCCCGCGCCGTTCTCGCCCATCAGGGCATGAACCTCACCGGCGTAGACCTTGAGAGCGACATTTTTCAGCACGCGCAGGCCATTGAAGGTCTTGGAAATGTCGGTCATTTCCAGCACGGGTTGAGGGGACATAGCAAGGACGGCACTCATGGCCGGGCGGCCGATGAAGCAGCAATGACGAGCGCGGACAGCACACGCGGCAATCGAGCAGACGAGCTGATCATGTGGATCTCCGAGGTTTCTTGTTTTTATGCCTGGGCCACCTCTTTGCGGGTGGCACTCGGGTGTTGCTTTGAAATATTTCGGAACAGCTGAATCCTAGAACAGCTGAATCGATTCACGCAAGCGCTTGCTTTGTTATTTACTGTTCGGGTCGTGAGGCGGCAGGTCGGGCGCCTTCCCGGCTGAAGCCGGTCCTACCAAGCGCGGCAGAGGTCAGCTCTGCCCTTGATCGTCCCCGCGCTCCGCGTGGGGATGCAGCCTGGGACGCTCCGCGTCACCTCCCGATCTCGAATGCGCGTCTTCGGCTGGACGCAGAGCGTCCGGGGCGGCGTTACCACACAGAGCGTGGGAACAATCGGCATCACCTGGTGGCAGAAAGACTGCTTCCGTAGGACCGGCTTCAGCCGGGAAGAGGCCGATGTGGTCACCCTCAATTCTTCGGTGTAATGCAAACGCCTTCCCGGCTGAAGCCGGTCCTACCATGAGCTGCGTGGGTCAGTTACATCAGGGTGCGATGGCAAATCAATGCACGTCGCTCGTCGAGGTGAGACGTTTCAGCCTGAATTTGCGGTAGCATTGCTGGCATTTAGATGACGGCCAGAATCAGGAAGCCTTATGTCCAGAATTTCCCACTCCGCTTTGCGTCGCAAATTCCGTGAGCAGCTGGCTTCGCAGCACTGCGTCGAGACGGCTTCAGTGTTCGATCCCATGTCAGCACGCATTGCCGCGGATCTGGGGTTTGAGGTCGGTATTCTGGGCGGCTCGGTGGCGTCGCTTCAGGTGCTGGCAGCCCCTGATTTCGCATTGATCACCTTGAGCGAGTTCGTCGAGCAGGCCACCCGGATCGGTCGTGTCGCGCAGTTGCCGTTCATTGCCGACGCCGACCATGGCTACGGCAACGCCCTGAACGTGATGCGCACGGTGGAAGAACTGGAGCGCGCCGGTGTGGCGGCCTTGACCATCGAAGACACCTTGCTGCCCGCGCAATTCGGGCGCAAATCTACAGATCTGGTGTCCATCGAAGAAGGCATCGGCAAGGTCAAGGCCGCCCTTGAAGCCCGGGTCGATCCGGAACTGACAATCGTCGCCCGGACCAACGCCGGCGTGCTGCCGGTCCAGGACATCATTGAACGTACGCTGGCGTACGAAAAGGCCGGCGCCGACGGCATCTGCATCGTTGGCATCAAGGACTTCGAGCACCTGGAGCAGATTTCGGAAAAGCTCACCGTCCCGCTGATGCTGGTGACCTACGGCAACCCCGAGCTCAATGACCGCCAGCGCCTGGCCGATTTGGGCGTCCGCGTGGTGGTTGCCGGTCACGCGGCGTACTTCGCCGCGATCAAGGCCACTTACGACAGCCTCCGCGCTCAGCGTCAGGTGACCCACAGCACCTCGAACCACAGCGCCACCGAGCTGACCCACACCTACACCTTCCCGGAAAATTACGTGGCCTGGGCCAAGGATTTCATGGACGTGAAGGAGTGAGGCTGCGGCGTGGCGCATGACTGCGTCACGCCGCCTGCACGCTTCATGCAGTTACCGCTGCGGTCCGCGACACCTTCCACGCCAACAGCGCGGCGACGAGCAAAAACACGCCGCTTGTAATAAATGTCGCGCTGTAGCCCACCCCGTCATACAGCAAGCCACCCGCCGTTGCGCCCAGCGTGATCGCCAGCTGGATCACCGCGACCATCAGCCCTCCTCCCGCCTCGGCGTCTTTGGGCAGCGTGCGGGTCAGCCAGGTGAACCATCCCACCGGCGCACAGGTCGAGATCAGACCCCAGGCCCCGAGCATCACGGCGGTCATGCCAAACGACTGACCGCAGGCCAGCAGCGCGATGGCAATGCCCGCCATCAGCACCGGAATGGCGATCAGTACCCGGTACAGACTTTTTGCCAACACGGCGCCAATCATCAGCGTCCCGGCCAGCCCTGAAACGCCGATGATCAGCAGCAGGATTGACAGCTTCGGCACATCGACCCTGGTCACCGACTCCAGAAAAGGCCGCAGGTAGGTGAACAGCGCAAACTGCCCCATGAACAGGAAGGCTACGGCCGCCATCCCGTAGACCACCTTCGCGCGGCCCAGCAATCGAAACACATGCATCGCTGATCCGGAAGAGCGCTCACTGGGCATGCGTGGCAGCGTGAAGGCCTGCCAGCACAGCGCCAATGCGGCCAGCGGGACCACGCAGAAAAACGCGCCGCGCCAGCCAATCAGCCCGCCCAGAAAACTGCCCAGAGGGGCCGCAACGGCGGTGGCCAGCGCCGTGCCGCTCTGCACCATGGCGATGGCTCTGGGCACCATCGACTCGGGGGCAATGCGCATCATCACCGCCGTGCTCATCGACCACGAACCGCCGATCGCGATACCCAGCACCGCCCGCCCGAACATCAGCACCGGGTAATTCGGCGCGAAGGCAACCATTGCCCCCGACACGATCAGCAAGGCAGTCAGGGTCAGCAGCACCGGCTTGCGATCAAGCCCACGGGTCAGCGCAGACAGAAACAGGCTGGTGATCACCGCAAAAAACCCCGAGATCGAAATTGCCTGACCTGCCTGGCCTTCGGTCAGGCTCAAATCTGCCGCAATGGGCGTCAGCAGACTGACCGGTAAAAACTCGGACGCGACCAGCGCGAACGCGCACAGCGACATCGCCAGCACGGCGCCCCACACACGGTGGGTTGTTTCGGTCATTGGTACAGCGGGGGTGCCCATGAACATGCTCCAGCTCATTCAGCCCCCCATGCAGCGGGGCCAGTGATCAACAAACGGCGCGCAAAACCGTGCGTGCAACAAAAAGGGCCGTTCCGGCAGGATCCGGCACGTGACCGGATCGAGCCGTCTTGAACAGCCTGGGGGTTACTTCAGATGGGTCTGAAAGAAAGACGTGAGCCTGTCGAAAGGAATCAGATCCACCCGGTCATACAAGTCCACGTGTCCGGCGCCCGGAATGATCACCAGCTCTTTGGGCTGACCGGCCAGGCGATAAGCCTCCTCGCTGAACTCACGGGAATGGGCGTTCTCGCCGGCGATGAACAGCATCGGCCGCGGTGAAATCGTCTCGATGTCAGCGAACGGGTAGAAGTTCATGAACTTCACGTTGCTGGTCAGCGTGGGGTGCGTGGTCAGCTCAGGCGACTGCCCCTTCGGGGTGAACTCGCCACGTGGGGTCCGGTAGAAATCGTAAAACTCACGCTCGATCGGGTTGGAGTGTTCGGTGAGTGTGTCCACCGTGCCGCTGGTGTACTGGGTTTTGCCACCGGCAAACTCGACATCACGTTGTGCAGCGGCGGCCGCGATGGCTTCTTTGCGTTGCTCGACACTGACCGAGTGCTGCAGGCCGTTGCGATTGACGCCGCCCATGTCGTACATGCTCACCGTCGCGACGGCCTTCATGCGAGGGTCGATCTTTGCAGCGCTGATGGCGAAACTGCCGCTGCCGCAGATGCCCAGCACGCCGATGCGCTCACGATCGACGAAGCCCTGGCTGCCGAGGTAGTCGACGGCGGCGCTGAAGTCTTCGGCGTAGATCTCGGGGGACACCAGATTGCGCGGCCGGCCTTCGCTTTCGCCCCAAAAAGACAGGTCGATGGCCAGGGTGACGAAGCCCTGTTCGGCGAGCTTCTGCGCGTAGAGATTCGAGCTCTGTTCCTTCACGGCACCCATGGGGTGGCCGACGATGATCGCGGGGTACTTGCGGCCGCTGATCATGTCTTTGGGCACGAACAGGTTGCCCACCGTCTTCATCTGGTACTGGTTGTTGAAGGTTACTTTCTGCTTCGTGACCTATTCACTGGTGTAGAAATTGTCAGCTCCGCTGGACATATCGGCTCCCATTGTCGCGAATGAACTGACCAGCAAGGCCAGCCCTATCATCAGCTGTTTCATGAATGTCTCCGGCGCCAGGGCATGGCGCAAATGAAGTGTGCGATGCACATCTTCATGGCGCGGCCCGGGCAACCCGTAGAGCGATCCGGTGGTTTTCTTGCCTGATCCGATCAATCCCGAGGCGCGAGGCTGGACGGCTGTTTTGCCGGGCACGTACAGTTCCGGCTCAATGGCACAACAGCAAAACCAAGGGGAAAAACATGGGTGATACCGCGCTTTCAACGCTGGCGAAAGGCAGTGCCACCCGCGCCCGGTTGCAAACCCTGACGAACGCTATCGGGCACCTCACGCCGGCCTCCGGTGACTTTCCCACCGCCATCGCCGACCTCGGCCTGTTACGTCGCGAAGCGCCCTCGCCGCCGGTCATGTGCATCCTCGCGCCGAGCATCGTGCTGGTGGTCCAGGGCGCCAAGGAAATGGTCATCGGCAGCGATGTCTACCCCTACGACACGACGCGCTTTCTGATCACCTCGCTGGACGTGCCGGCCAATTCCGCCGTGACCCTCGCCAGCGCGGACGCGCCGTGTCTGGGACTGGTGTTCAAGCTGGACCTGCGCACCTTGACCGAGCTGATCGCCCAAGGGGATCTGCCAACACCGAAGGCGCGCACCGTGGGCAAAAGCGCGGGCATCGCCAGCCTCACGTCCGCGCTGCTCGATCCCTTGGCCCGACTGGTCGACCTGTTGCAGGAGTCCGACGCCATTGCGGTGCTCTGGCCCCTGTTGCAGCGCGAGATTCATTTCCGCCTGCTCACATGCGATCAAGCGCCGCTGCTGCGGCACATTGCGTCGGTCGACAGTCAGGGCTACCGCATCGGCAAAGCCATCGACTGGCTGAAGCTCAATTACGCGACAGCCTTGCGCGTCGAAGACCTGGCCGCGCGGGTGCAGATGAGCGCGCCGAACTTCCACCTGCACTTTCGCAACCTCACGTCCATGAGCCCGCTGCAGTACCAGAAATGGCTGCGCCTGAACGAAGCCCGGCGGCTGATGCTCAACGACCATCAGGACGCCGCCAGCGCAGCGTTCAAGGTCGGTTACGAAAGCCCCTCGCAGTTCAGTCGCGAGTACGGTCGGCTGTTTGGCGCACCGCCGAAAAAGGACATCGCCCGGATGCGCAGCCAGGCCCTCGCGGCGTCTTGATGACGGCGTCCTGATCGGGGTTCGCGAGCCCCTCAGTCTTTTTTCACCGGCCCGGCCAGGTAGGTCTGCTCGGTCACCGGCTCCAGCCAGTCGACCGGCTTGCCGTCCAGCGCTTCGTTGACCGCGACGTGTTGCATGGCGGTGGTGTCGGTCGCGCCGTGCCAGTGACGACGGCCGCAGTTGCACCAGATCAGATCCCCCGGACGGATTTCGGTTTTCGGCCCGCCTTCGCACTGAGTCCAGCCGACGCCGTCGGTGACCAGCAGGATCTGGCCCAGCGGATGGGTGTGCCAGTTGGTGCGCGCGCCGGGCTGGAAATTCACGATAGCCAGGCCGACCCGCGCCGGTGCCGGTGCGTTGAAAATCCGGTCGATTCTTACCTCACCCGTGAACCAGTCTGCCGGCCCCTTGATGGCCTTGGCGGAGCCGGCGCGGTGGATTTGCATGTCTTCAGCAGCGGTGTCAGTGGCGGTCATGTCAGATCTCCAGAAAGTGTGCAGCCAGCGTAACAAGGGCGCATTGACGACAGTATCCGTAGAATGCTTCGATCAGAATGAAGGAGCGCTTCGCAATGGCGGATTACAAACTCGATGACCTGGCCGTGTTCGTCGCCGTGGGCCGCGAGGGGAATTTCACCCGCGCCGCCGCCGCGCTGGGCATCTCGCCCTCCGCCGTCGGCCAGACCATGCGCCTGCTTGAGGAGCGTCTCGGCGTTCGCTTGCTCACCCGCACCACCCGCAGCGTGACCCGCACCGAGGCCGGCGAGCAGTTGTTTCAGGGCTTGGCGCCATTGCTTGACGGCATCGAAGAACAGGTCAACGCCGCCATCGATCACAGCGGGCGCCCGTCCGGCACGGTGCGCATCACCGCCGATGAATTTGCCGCGCGATACGTGCTGTGGCCGCGCCTCAAGCCGTTGCTTGATCAATACCCTGACATGACCATTGAGTTGGTCACCGACTACGGCCTGACCGACATCGTCGCCCAGCGCATCGACGCCGGCGTGCGCCTGGGTGACACCCTCGCGGCGGACATGATCGCCGCGCCGATCGCCCCGCCGTTGCGGCTGATGACCGTGGCGTCCCCCGAGTACCTGGCGCGGCATTCCACGCCGCAGGTGCCGGAAGACCTGCCGCGCCACCGCTGCATCAACCTGCGCCTGCCGACCCACGGCGCGCTGTACCAATGGGAATACGCGAAAGACGGCCGCGAGATTCGCGTGCGCGTCGACGGGCCACTGATCATGAACAGCGTGTTCCAGATTCTGCAGGGCTGCCTGGACGGCGTCGGTCTGGCGCAGCTTCCCGAGGGGCTGGTGGCCGGGCATATCGAGCAGGGGGAACTGGTGGAAGTGCTGGCCGATTGGTGCGAGCCATTCGAGGGCTATCACCTGTACTACCCCAGCCGGCGCCAGCACACGGCAGCGTTTCGCGTGGTGCTGGACGCGCTGCGGATCAATCCGCTGGTTTGAGAATACGGGTCAGAAGTCGAAGCTAAACTGGTCCTGGGAACTGAGATCAATCGTCCGCGAGATCACGAACGGCAGGATCGCGTCGGCAATCGGCTGCAGCTGTTTGCTGATGTAGTGGTCGTAGTCGATGGCCGCCGTCCGCACTTCCAGCGGCTCGGGCCCGGCGACCGTGATCACGTAGCTGATCCAGCCGCCATTCTGGTATTGCAACGGCCGACCCTGCTGGCGGTTGTACTCATCCGCCAGCCGCGCGGCGCGCACATGGGGCGGCACGTTGCGTTCGTAATCGTCGAGGGCCCGGCGCAGGCGTTTGCGATAGACAAGCTGGCCGTCGAGCTCCCCGGCCAGGGTTCGGCCCACGTACTCCCGAATGTATTCCTGAAACGGCTGACGCTGAAAGATCCGCAGGTACAGCTCCTGCTGAAAGGTCCGGGCCAGCGGCGACCAGTCGGTGCGCACCACTTCCAGGCCTTTGTAGACCATTTCGTCTTTGCCATCAGCGCGGGTGACCAATCCCGCATAACGCTTCTTGCTGCCCTCCTCCGCGCCGCGAATGGTCGGCATGAGGAAGCGCTTGAAGTGGGTTTCGAATTGCAGTTCGAGCGCACTCTCCAGCCCGTATTCCTCTTTCACATGAGCGCGCCACCAGTCGTTGACCTGCTTGACCAGCGCGGTGCCGATCTTCGCCGCGTCATCCTGCTCGTGGGCCTTTTTCAGCCAGACGAACGTCGAGTCGGTATCGCCGTAGATCACCTCGTAGCCCTGGGCTTCGATCAGCAGCCGGGTCTGGTGCATGATCTCGTGCCCGCGCAGGGTGATCGATGACGCCAGCCGCGTGTCGAAGAAGCGGCAACCGCTGGAGCCGAGTACGCCGTAGAAAGCGTTCATGATGATTTTCAGCGCCTGGGACAGCGGCGCATTGCGCTCGCGCTTGGCCACTTCGCGTCCTTCGGCTACCCGCGAAACGATGGCCGGCAGACAATGCCGCGTCCGGGAAAAACGCGCGCCGCGAAAGCCTTCCACCGACTCGCTGTCGTCGGGGTGCTTGAGGCCCTCGATCAAGCCCACGGGGTCGATCAGAAAGGTGCGGATGATCGACGGATACAGGCTCTTGTAATCGAGGACCAACACCGATTCGTAAAGGCCGGGGCGGGAATCCATGACGAAACCGCCGGGGCTGGCTTCAGGCATGCGCTCACCCAGGTTCGGCGCGACGAAGCCCTGGCGGTGCATTAGCGGGATATACAAATGCTCGAACGCGGCCACCGAGCCGCCGCTTCGATCCACCGGCAGGCCGGTCACCGTGGCGCGTTCGAGGAGGAAGGTGAGCAGCTCGGTCTTGGCGAAAATCTGCGTGACCAGCTCGCAGTCCTTGAGGTTGTAACGGGCCAGCGCCGGTTTGTCCTCGGCGAACATGCGGTTGATCTCGTCCATGCGCTGATACGGATTGTCGATCGCCTTGCCTTCGCCCAGCAGCGTCTGCGACACGTTTTCCAGACTGAACGACGGAAAGCTCCAGGTCGCCGAACGCAGCGCCTCGATGCCGTCGATGATCAGCCGCCCGGCCGCCGCCGCGAAGAAGTGATTGTTGCGCGCGCCGTGTTCACGCCAAGTCATCACCTCGCCGCCGCGCCCCAGACGCAGCGGCACATTCAAGCGCCGCGAGTGCTCGTGCAGCACGCGCAGATCGAACTGCACGACGTTCCAGCCGATGATACCGTCCGGGTCATGGCGGGCCATCCATTCGTTGAGTTTCTCCAGCAGCGCAACGCGGGTGTCACAGTACTCGAGCTTGAAATTCACCTGGGCGTCATCGCCATTGGCCGGGCCGAGCATATACACCTGACGCTCGCCGCAGCCGTGCAGGCCGATGCAGTACAGCTCGCCGCGCTCGGTGGTTTCGATGTCCAGCGACACCAGTTTCAGGGTCGGTCGATAACGTGGATCAGGCCTGAGTTGCGCGTCGAGCAACAGGCCATTGGCGTCCGCCCGCCCGCCGAACTGCACCGGCGCGGTGATGAAGCGCTCCATCAGGTAACGCTCGGGCGGACGGATATCGGCTTCGTAGACGTCGACACTGGCCTTGCGCAAGTCACTTTCCAGGTTCATCAACTGGCGATGCTGACGCGTGTACAACCCCATCACCGGGCGATGGCGGAAATCACACAGCTCCAGTGGCTTGAGCTCGACATGGCGCTCGTTGCGCAACACGGTTTCAGCGCGCTCGCGGTGCTGCGCCGGGATAAACGCGACGGACGTCTGATACGGCAGGCGCACCTGGCGCGGGCCCTCGTCGGTGGCCAGCCAGAATTCCACCTCGGTGCCGGCGTCCGTGTCGCGCCAATGCCGGGTCAGGACGAAGCCCTGCTGTAAATCCACCGCTGCAACCTCGTCGCTTTTTATTTCAGACAAGGATTCTACGGTGAATGATGTAGGAAAGCGCGGCGGCTGCAGCAATATGCAAGATCGCGACTTTGATGCCCTGCGGGCCATTCGCGAGCAAGCTCGCTCCCACATTTTTTGCAACGTGCCGCAGTCTGGAAGACTTTCATTGTCCGTCTTGTGTGCCCCCGCCCAGTTTTCGATGTTGCTCAAAAGCTGGCAACTCGGTCTGTCAGGCCATGGCACGTTTAAGCAAATGTGGGAGCGAGCTTGCTCGCGAAAGGCCCGAAGGGCTTCAAAGTTGCGATACTGACTGTTCTATCCTACGGCAACAACGTCACAACAACTCGACCATCATCTGAGGGATCCAGCATGCACGTTCGACGTACCGCCCTGACGACTTCCATCCTCGCCGCGCTGTTGAGTGGCGGCGCCCTTTTTGCCGGCAGCGCCTACGCCGCCGATATCTCCCCCGAGCAGTTATTAAAGAAGGCCGAGGCCGAGCAGAAACCTTATCTGGCCACCGTCAAACAACTGGTCGACATCGACACCGGAACCGGTCAGGCGACCGGTCTGAAAATGGTCAGCGTGGTGCTGGTCGAACGGCTCAAGGCCCTTGGCGCAACGGTGGACACCACGCCAGCAACGCCGTCGGCGGGCGATAACATCGTCGGCACCCTCAAGGGCACGGGCAGCAAATCCTTTCTGCTGATGATCCATTACGATACCGTTTTCGGTCCGGGCACCGCCGCCAAGCGGCCTTTCCGCGTCGACGGCGATCACGCCTACGGCCCCGGTGTCGCCGACGCCAAAGGTGGCGTGGCCATGGTGCTGCACACCCTGAAGCTGCTGGAAGACCAGAAATTCAAGGACTTCGGCACGATCACCGTGTTGTTCAATCCTGACGAAGAAACCGGGTCCGCCGGCTCGAAAGCCCTCATCGCCGAACTCGCCCGCAAGCACGACTACGTGTTCTCATTCGAGCCACCGGACAAGGACGCCGTGACAGTCGCCACCAACGGCATCAACGGCGTGTTCGTCGACGTCAAAGGCAAGTCCTCCCACGCCGGCTCCGCGCCGGAAGCCGGGCGCAACGCCGCCATGGAACTGGCCCACCAACTGGTGCAGCTCAAGGACCTGGGCGACCCGGCGAAGGGCACAACGGTGAACTGGACCCTGATCAAAGGCGGCGAGAAGCGCAACATCATCCCGTCGAGCGCCGCGGCTGAGGGCGACATGCGCTACTCAGACCTGAGCGAATCCGACCGCGTGCTGGCCGACGGACAGCGCATCGTGCAAGGCAAATTGATCGACGGCACCGACGTCACCTTCCGCCTCGACAAAGGCCGACCCCCGCTCGCAAAAAACCCCGCGACCGACGCCCTCGCCAGAACCGCCCAGGCGATCTACGCCAAAACCGGCCGCACCCTCGAGCCCATCGCCATGCGCTTCGGCACCGACGCCGGCTACGCCTACGTCCCCGACAGCCAAAAACCCGCCGTCCTCGAAACCATGGGCGTCGTCGGCGCCGGCCTCCACGCCGACGACGAATACATGGACCTCACCAGCATCGCCCCGAGGCTCTACCTGACCGCGGCGATGATCATGGAATTGTCCGGGAAATAGAGCGGGGGGCTGCTTAGCGCTTGTCGATAGATTGCTACTTTGATGCCCTGCGGGCCTTTCGCGAGCAAGCTCGCTCCCACATTTGCTTAAACGTGCCATGGCCTGATAGACCGAGTTGCCAGCTTTTGGGTTGCGTCGAAAATTGGGCGGGGCTACATAAGACGGGCTTTGATTTTCGCCTTTGATCATCATTACGACGCAAAAAGTCCAGACGACACCAATCGCGACTTTGGTGCAGGCTGAACGCAGACGACGCGGAGTGGGCCGAGCCGCATGGATGCGGCGAGAGCGCCGTCAGGACATGGATGTCCGTTCGGCGCGGGCCCACGGAGCGTCGTCGAAGTGAGGGAACCCGACGAAGTCGGGCCCAACCAGGAGCAAGCACCCTTGGTTACTTGGGGTGCTTTTCCAAGTAACTCGCCGAAGGCGAAACAGTCTGCCCCCAGGCAGACGCTCTTGATCTTAAAAACCTCAACCGCGAAGCGCGCCTACTACGCCTGCCACAATCCTGCCCACATCGTTTGCATCAATCACCAACGGCGGCAACAGCCGAATCGTCTGCCCACGGGTCACATTGATCAACACCCCATACTCCTGCGCCGCCACCAGACACACATCCCGAATCGGCCGCGTCAACTCAATCCCGATCATCAACCCCATCCCCCGCACCTGCGCCACATCAGCGTGCCCCGCCAGCGCGACGCGTAACCCCGCCAACAGCCGCTCACCCTGCACCGCCGCATTGCGCAAAAGCCCCTCATCCTCAATGATATCCAACACCGTACAACCCACCCGACACGCCAGCGGATTACCGCCAAACGTACTGCCATGACTGCCCGGCGTGAACAGCCGAGCCACCGCCGCCGTCGCCAGACACGCACCAATGGGAATGCCATTGCCCAGCGCCTTTGCCAGCGTCATGACATCGGGCACGATCCCCTCATGCTCGAACGCAAACCAGCGCCCCGTCCGACCCATGCCGGTCTGAATCTCATCCAGCATCATCAGCCAACCGTTTTGAGTGCAATGGTCGCGCAGTGCCTTCAGATAGCCCGGCGGCGGCAACGCCACACCGCCCTCGCCCTGAA
Organism: Pseudomonas sp. W2-17; assembly: GCF_041060445.1. Classification (NCBI taxonomy): domain Bacteria; kingdom Pseudomonadati; phylum Pseudomonadota; class Gammaproteobacteria; order Pseudomonadales; family Pseudomonadaceae; genus Pseudomonas; species Pseudomonas sp. W2-17. Next base: position 28,674 of record NZ_JAUFNS010000030.1, read on the forward strand.
TCGGCTCAACCAGCACCGCGACGATGCGCTCGCCATACGTCGACGTCGCTTGTTTAACCGCAACGATGTCACCGAACGCCACCTTCACGAACTCCCCCGACATCGGCTGATAACCTAGCCGCGCGGCGCCGTTATCGCTGGCCGACAACGTGCCGAGGGTGCGGCCGTGAAAGGCGTTGTCCATCACCAGCACCAGCGGATGCTCGATGCCCTTGGCCCAGCCATACAAACGCGCCAGCTTGAGCGCGGTTTCGTTGGCCTCGGCGCCGGAATTGTTGAAAAACACCTGCTCCAGGCCCGACAGCCGGGTCAGCCGTTGCGCCAGCTTCTGCTGCCAGTCGATGCGGTAATGGTTGGACGTGTGCAAGAGCAGCCGGGCCTGCTCGCTGATCGCCGCGACAATTTTTGGATGGCTGTGACCCACGTTGGTCACGGCGACACCCGCGACGGCGTCCAGGTACTGACGGCCGCTGTCATCCCACAGCCGCGCACCTTCGCCACGAATGAAGCTCAAGGGCATCGGTTTGTAAGTGTTCATCAGGCAGGCGGCGGTCATGTCAGTGGCTCCATCACGGGTGAGTGATGCCAGTATCGTTAGCCCGTTCTGATGTATAAAGACCACCTTCCTTCAGTGACTTTAAAGCAGGGCTTGATAATGGACGTGTTTCTGGCAATGACGGTCTTCGTCAAAGTGGTGGACGGCGGCAGCATGACCGCGGCCGCGCGCCAGTGCGAAATGTCGACGACCATGGTCGGCAATCACCTCAAGGCTTTAGAGCAACGTCTCGGGGTGAGCCTGTTGCAGCGCACCACCCGCCGGCAGAACCTGACCGAGTTTGGCCTCGAATATTACCGGCGTTGCGTCGAAGTACTGGGGCTGGTCAATGATTCCGAGCGCATGGCCGAACAGGCCCAGACCGAGCCCAGCGGCACCTTACGCGTCACCGCCCCGCCAGCCTTCGGCGCTGAACGCCTGGCGCCGCTGCTCAGCGATTTCGTCCAGCGCTACCCGGAGATCAAGGTGGAGGTGGTGCTCAGCAATCAGACGATGGACCTGATCGAGCACGGTTTCGACGCCGCCATCCGCCTCGGCACACCGGAATCTTCGGCCTTGATCGCCCGGCCCCTGCAGGACTACACCCTGACCATCTGCGCGGCTCCCCCCTACTTGAAGCGTCGGGGTACACCGCAAACCGCCGACGAGCTGCGCGACCACGACTGCCTGGCGTTCGCCTACCCGGCCGGCGATGACTGGCGTGCCGCCGACAAGTTATGGCGCCTGACCGGGCCCGAGGGCGTGATGGAGGTGCCGGTGTCGGGCTCGATGATCGTCAACAGCACGCCGGCGCTGCGCCAGGCCGTGCTCGCCGGGATGGGCGTGTCAATGCTGCCCGACGTGCTGATCAGCGAGGACATCGCCAGCGGAAAGCTCGTGCCACTGCTGCAGGACTATCAACCGCCCAGCCGCACGCTGTGGCTGATGTACCCCCAGGACCGCTACCGCTTGCCCAAGGTGCGGCAGTTTGTCGAACACGCATTGCGCGCCTGGGGCAAGTAAACGTTCACAACCCCACTGGCCGCTTGCGTCCTACGCCGGAATCAAACGGCCGCGTGCAACATCAGCAACGCGAATTGATAGCAGGCATGTCGGGTATCGACCGACAGAAATAGTGCCCCGTGGCCCCCCTCGATACAGTCGTTGCAACACTCAACGACAGGCATCGAGGTCAACAATGTCACGCGCCATCAAATTCCATCGCTTCGGCAAAGCCGATGTGCTTAGTTGCGAGGAGCAGCCTGACCGGTCCCCCGGCCTACAGGAAGTGCTGGTTCGTGCCGAAGCCATCGGCATCAGCTGGGACGACGTGTTGTGGCGACAGAACCTGTCACTGGCATCGGTGCAGTTGCCGGCGGGGCTGGGCAGCGAAATGGCCGGCGTCGTCGAAGCCCTGGGCGCTGGCGTGACTGACTTGAAGGTGGGCGACAAGGTGGCGAGCTTCAAAGCCATGAGCGCCAACCAGTACCCGGTGTGTGGCGACCACGTGATGGTCCCGCGCAATGCCCTGACCCTTTACCCGGACGCACTGACGCCGGTGGAAGCCAGCGTTCACTACACGCCGATGCTGCTGGCCTGGTTTGCCTTCGTCGAGCTTGCCAACGTGCAACCGGGCCAGACCGTGCTCGTCACCGACGCGACGTACAGCCCCGGCATTGCCTTCGTGCAGTTGGGCAAGGCGTTGGGCCTGCGGGTTATCGCGGCGACGCCCCATGGGCAAGACCGTGAATACCTGCTGGCGAACGGCGCCGATCGGGTGATCGTCACCGACGAGGACGACATCGGCCTGCGCATCGAGTCGCTGACCCACGGCCATGGCATCGAAGCAGTGTTCGACGGCCTGGGCGGCATGCAGATGTCGATGCTCGGTGACGTGCTGGCGCCCCGCGGCAGTCTGGTGCTGTACGGCCTGCGCGGCGGCAACAAAACGCCTTTCCCGGCGCAGCAGGCCTTCCGCAAGAACATGCGCTTCCACGTGCATTGCCTGGAAAACTTCACCGGCAAACCGGAGCTGGGCATCGAGCAGAATGGCCCCGCCCTGCAACGCGCGCTGGACGCCATCAACGAGCTGACGGCCAAGGGCCTGCTCAAGCCGGACATCCACCGCACCTGGCCCTTCGAGCAGTTCGGCAAGGCGCACAACCACCTCGACGAGCACCCGGTGCGCGGTCGCGTGGTGCTGAAAGTCAGATGAGCGCCATGCAGGTCAACTCCGCACCGGCCATGGTTGCCCGGCGCGCGGTCGCAGGATCAATAAACGCCTGAGCCCGACCCGTGCCCTTACATCGCGCAACAGTTGCGAAGCGGGCGCAGGGTTGACCTCCGTGGGACGACGGCCAGACTCCGGGAAAGGACTGCGAGCGAATGACCGCTCACCCCGCTCCGCCCCGGAGCCTCACCACACGTCAAGGAATGACTGCATGCCCCTCAACCCACCGGCTTCACCCCGTCCGCCCCATCTCGACTGGATGGCGCAAACCCCCGAACTCGCACGGTTGCGCATCGACCAACTCATCCTCCCCGGCGCCCACAATGCCGGCAGCGACAAGCTGTCACCCAACTTCGCCGTCCCCCAGGAGATGGCCCAGGACGTCGCGCCCCTGGAGCAATTGCGCCAGGGGGTGCGCGCGCTGGATTTGCGCGTGGCGTTTTATTCGAAGTATGAAAAGGGTGACCCGCGGCGTTTTCAGCTGTTCCACCTGACCTCGTCAGGGCGCACGGTCGCCGGAGATATTCTGGCGTGCGTCCATGCATTCTTTGAAGAACTGGAACAGAACGGCCCCCCGGCGCGGGAAATCGTCATTCTGGATTTCCATCAGTTCAAGGATTTCACTGAATTGACCCACCGGGAATTTCAGACCCTGCTGACCAAAAGCCTTGGCCCGAGGGCCGTGCCTCGGCAGCTGAGCAGGCTGACGCTGGAAGGCATCTGGCGTGATCATCCGGGCAAAAACGTCGTGCTTGCCTATAACAGGAGCTCCGGCAACGAGCTGCTGTGGGACGGGGTCAAGCAGCGCTGGCCGGGAGAAAACCTGTTCAACACCAACACCCTGAAGGCGTTCGTCAACGAAGTGGCGGTGGAAAACAAACCCGAGTTCAGCCTGACCGCCATCCAGTGCGCCAAGTATTCACTGCCGCTGCACGCGCCCAGTGACTTGAGCGGGAAGATCGATCAGTGGTTTGCGTCGACGGACGACAACAGCTTCATCCAGAACTTCTACATCATCAACACCGACTGGACCCTGCGCAGCGCACTGGTCGCCCATTGCCGTCACGCCAATGCTGTGCGAGCCCGCTTCAACCTGCGCCATCCCGATCAGCCGTTGCAACCCAGGCGGCGAGCCGTCAGCAGCGCGTGATCAAACCCTGTCGGGCGACGCGGATCAGTTGATGGATCACCGCCTCCGCGCGCTCGGCAGCGGGCGCCTGAATCACGGCCAGGTCGAACTGGTCGTTGCTGAAGCGCTCAAGGGCATCGTCGGTTTCGATGAATTGAATGAGGAAAGCGTGCGGGCCGCCCTGGCGACGCGGCCAGCCGTCGAGGTAACGAAGCAACGTCGGCTGATGGGCGCCGCCCAGAAGGATTTGTGGATTGCGACGATTGAACTGGCTGGCGATGGGGGCCAGACGAACGAGGGGACGCGGGTGGGAATGACTGCTCATAGTGTCGTTTTCTCTGCCTCATTGATCCGCTGGGCAGCGGTGAGAGGCAACACCGAACCAGCGCTTTAGCGGAATTTCGATGACGAATGACCGTCACCCGGCGCCCCGCAAGTAGCTGTTTAAATCGGCGCATGAACGGCATCCTAGAGAAGCGCCGTAGGCATTGTCAATCGACGGATACCGTCGCGCTCCTGTCTGACCGGATGCAAAAAAATCCCGGCGCTCTGAGAGGCCGGGGATTTTGTTTTGCCACGAATGTGGCTGCTACGGATTTGACCGGAAGAATCAGCGGCGCGCGAGCAATCGGTCGACGGACAGGCGACCCGCGCCTTCGAACAGCACCGCCACCGCAGCGGCGATCAGCGCCAGTCCGAACTCATAACCGTTGTTGGCCATGAACAAGCCGTTGTGGATGTGCACCGAGAGAATCGCCACCACCAGCATCACGATCACCACCAGCGCCGCAGGCCGTGCCAGCAAGCCAAGGAACAGCGCCAGGCCGCCGAAGAACTCCGCGCTGCCGGACATCAACGCCATCAGGTAACCAGGGTTCAGGCCCAGGCTCGCCATGTACTGGCCAGTGCCTTCCAGCCCATAGCCGCCGAACATACCGAACAGCTTCTGACTGCCGTGGGCCATGAGGATGATGCCGATGAGAATCCGCAGGCCGGTGATGCCGAAACCGGCGTGGGTGTTGAAGATCGATTTAAGCTGAGCATTCATGGCGGTTAATTCCGTTTGATTTGAGAATGGCACCATCTTAATCGCTTCTATAAATATGAAAATCGCAAAATACGCTTCATACGTATCGATTCTTTAGATCTGTCAGCGTGTATCAGGGCGCTCCAATGAACTGCGGGCCTGGTCAAACGCCAAGTAGTACTTGTTGACGCTGTTGACGTAGCTCACGACGTTCTTGCCGCCCTGCTCCATGGCCACGCGCTCGACCTGAAAAAACCACTGGTTCGGGTTGAGCCCCTGGCGCTTCGCTTCCGCACGCATGGCCTGCACCCGCTCCGGGCCGAGGTTATAGGCGGCCAGGGTAAACGCCATGCGCTCACGCTCGTTGATTTTCGGGCTGGCGAAAAACTTGCGCCGCAGCAGCGCCATGTATTTGCTCGCCGCCTGCACGTTACCGTCGAGGTCGTGAATGTTGTCGACGCCGACGCGCTGGGCGGCCGACGGGGTGATCTGCAGCAGACCGGTGGCGCCGCTGCCACCCTTGGCAACCGGGTTGAGCGCCGACTCCTTGAAGGCCACGGCGGCCAGATCGAGCCAGTCCATCTTCTGTTTGTCGGCGTGCAATTGCAGCGTGGGACGCAGTTTTTCCAAGCGCTGACGGTCTTCGCGCGCCAGCGGATTGTGGATCTGGTAGCGGTCCTTGTAGGCGGTCTGGAACGCGGCGTCCTGATTGCGCGGCGGTTCGTAGGTTTGCAGGAAACGGTCGACGGCGCTCCGCAACACCACGGCGTCCTTGCGCACGAACCAGTTCATGTCCCCCGGATCGCTCAAGGCAGCAGCGCGGTCGATCCGCAGCTTCGGCATCACTTTGGCCCAGCGCTCGGCGATGGGCTGCTCGACCACGGTCAGGTGGTAAACACCGGCCTGAACCATTTCCAGCACGTCTTCCACGGCCAGGCTCGGGTCAACCCATTCGATCTTCACCGGCGGCAGCTTGCGCAGGGCCAGCTTCTGATTCAGCTGCTGGATGGCCTCATCGGCGGCGCTGCCGCTGGTGAGCATCAGCGTGCGGCCGGAGAGCTGTTCGGGACGCCGGAGGCCGCGCTCACCCTTGACGCCCACCACCACCAGCGGCACTTGGGCGACCACCGGTTCAGACGCGTCGACGTAACGGGCGGCGCTGGCGTCGAGCAGTTCGCCCGGCGCGACCATGTCACCTTCGCCCCGCTGCAGCGCGGCAAGCAGTTGGTCCTTGGCTTTGGGAATGAGTTTGAGGGAGATCTTCTGACCGTCGCGGGCGTGACTGTTGAGGTAGGTTTCGAATGCCTGCAAGCGACGGCACTCGACGCCGACGGGCTCACCCTGAACTTCGGCAGAGCTGTTGCGGCTTTGATTGACCAGTACCCGCAGGACTTTGCCACTGCGGATCGCCGGCAGGTCGCGCACCTGACTCTTTTTGATCACCACCGGCGGACCGGCGGGGCGCGGCGACGCGTGGCTGGGCACGGCCATGACGCACATCAGGGAAAACAGGGACGCTCGGATCATTGACGCTCCGATGAAAGGCCGAAAAAAACGGGCTTGAAGTCTGTGTCGCGCAGCTGAACGGCTCGTCGCGTGCATCGCGGCATGCGTCAACAAAAGCGGGATCACAGGAGTGGGTATTCCAAGCAGTTGAGCCTGCTTGTTTTTTATCGCTTCAATCGCTCTGGTATTCTTCTCGGCCTCTGGCCTGAGGTAGCACCATGCAACTAATAGACATTGGCGTCAACTTGACCAACCCCAGCTTCGCCGCCCGCGAACACGAGGTGGTGGAACGCGCGTACGCCGCCGGCGTTGGCCAGTTGATCCTCACCGGCACCGACGTCGAAGGCAGCGAACAGGCCCTGGCGTTATCGCGCCGGCTCGATGAAAGCGCCCAACGTCTGTTCAGCACTGCCGGCATTCATCCGCACTCGGCAAGCGCCTGGACGGGCGAAACCGAGAGCCAGCTCAGGGCGCTGCTGCGCGAAGAGACCGTCTGCGCCGTGGGTGAATGCGGGCTGGATTTCAATCGCGACTTCTCCCCTCGCCCGCAGCAGGAAAAGGTTCTGGAAACGCATCTGACACTGGCCGTCGAGCTGCAATTGCCGGTGTTTCTCCATGAGCGCGACGCTGACGAGCGCCTGCTCGCCATTTTGCGGGACTACCGCGATCAGCTCCCGGCGGCGGTGGTGCATTGCTTCACCGGGGAAAAACGCGCGCTGTTCAACTATCTGGATCTGGACCTGCACATCGGCATCACCGGCTGGATCTGCGACGAGCGCCGGGGCACGCACCTGCACCCGCTGGTCCGCGAAATTCCCCGCGGCCGGTTGATGCTGGAAAGCGACGCGCCGTACCTGCTGCCCCGCACCTTGCGGCCCAAACCAAAGAACGGCCGCAACGAACCGGCCTATTTGCCCGAGGTCTTGCGCGAAGTGGCGCTGCACCGAGGCGAAAGCCCGGACGACGTCGCGGCCCACACCACCGACTGCGCTCGGGCGTTCTTTTCGTTGCCGGTGGTTGCAGCCCCCGTTCAAGCATCCTGAACGTGCAGTCTGGCAAGACCGCCATAACATGGTGGGAGCGAGCTTGCTCGCGAATGCGTCGGCTCATCCCTCAACACTACAGCGGGTTAAATGCTGTCTATCGAACTGATAGCAATCCTCGATTCGCCGAAGTGAACCTCCTGGCCTATTCTCACCTCTATCGAAAACACTTCTTGTTCACGTTTCACCGAGGTAAGCGTCATGCCCAAGTTCATTACGGATCTTCACATCGGCGAATTCTTCAACCCATCACGCAAGGACGGTCTGCCGTCGAACGCCGTGTTGTCCTCACTGGCGTTCCCGTTGTCCATTGTCTCCGGCTTGCTCCTGCTGGACGGCGCGTTCAACAGCAGCCTGACGTCCGCCGCCATCGGTGTGCTGGGTCTGATTGCCGCGCAAGCCATTAAAGCCAGAGGCCAATAAGGTCCCTGGCTTTTGCCCGATACAGAGATGCGTCACCTGATGACGTTGTCAGCAAACGCACCTCTGATCAGCCGAAGACAGTCACCGTCTGGCGACTGATCGCCACCAATTCCCCTTTCGGCGTCCACAGCGCCGCTGCGGTATGACCGTAGCCATCGCGGGCATGCTCGATCGCCGCTCGGTACTGCGTCCAGTCATGGGTGGTCATCGCGGGCAACGGCTGCACAAATTCGATCGTCCAGGTCAACGAGCTTCCCGGCGCCGGCTTGTTCAGATGGGGCAGCACGGCGGGCGGCCATGTGTCGACCAGCGCCAGCAAATGCGCTTCGGTCAAGGGCTCCTCTTCCACATCGCGCAGCCGTGCATAGCCGCCAATCGCCGGTGACGGTGTGTTGGAAAACGGCAGGCCGCCCAGCGCCCAACGCAGATCAATAAAGCGCAGGTATTCCGGCATCACGCCCGACACGAACGGGAACGGCTGGAGCTCGTCCACCGGCTTGAAGACCGGCGCCGGCTCGGCCTGCACCGCAATCATCGACTCGCGGGGCGCGCCGAAGCTGCCCTGAATCAGGGTCATGACCTCGCCGTTCTGGATCGCCCGGCCCAAGACCTGACTGACCGCTTTGCCCTCGCGCAGGACTTCCACCTCAAACGAAATGGGCGTGTCGATGGCCGGCGGCGCAACAAAACAGATCGCCAGCGACCGAACCGGCCGCTCGGTCGAGACCTTCGCGCGCATCGCTTCATACATCAGCGCCGCCATCAGCCCGCCGAAGCAGGCCCGCCCCTGCGCCCATGAGGCGGGGATGCTGACGGATTCGGGATGGGCACGGACGGCATCAAGCAGCTCGGAGAATGTCATGGGGGTTCCAGGGTGGCAGGCGGGATGGGCAAATGGTAACGAGGCAGCCGCTGCAGGACAGGGTTGATAAGCGCCAATCCTGCGGACCAGCCGGCGTCAGCGTGGAGAATGTTTGCCAAAGCACGCCTTGTACAAACGCTCCAGAACCTGGTCAGACTTTTGCTCGGCACGATGAATGCCCAATTCCCACCCGGCCACGCACGGCGCCAGATCCGCCTGATGCCGCGCCTGCTCCAGCCATTGCAGGTGATCGTGCCAATCACCTAGGGCGCCCTGGGCCGCTTTCAACCGGCGCTCCATGTTTTTTGGCTGATGACTGAGTTCCGGGTAGGCCTCGCCGGCGTAGCGCACGCGTTTGATCAGCAGGCGCAGGCGATGGCGGTCGTGGGCAGGGTCGCCCATGGCTTCGCGCAGTTGCTTCCACTGTTTATCCAGACGCTTCTCGATGCGCTGCTCCAGCTTGTCGAGCAGGCCATGGCGTTCCTTGGTGCGCAGCAGGGCCGGCAATTGATCCAGCACGCCGAACAACCGATTAAGCTCCGCTGAGCTGGCGACTTTCGGGCACGCGGTTTTCAGGTATTGCTCGCGCTTGGCCGCCGCCTGGGGTAGACCCTGTTCATCGAGGAATGCCGCCAGCACCTGCATGTCACGCAAAGGCGTGGTCAGCGCACCGACCTCCTTGGCGGCCGCTTCCACCTGATCCAGCCCCGGCAGACCCCGCAGCGGGCGCAAAACGCTGCGCAGGCGGCGGACGTTGGTGCGCAGGTCGTGCAGCGCTTCGCTGTCGGTGGAGACCTCCAACCGCGCGTGGCAGGCAAGCAGCTTGATATTAAGGCCGATAATCTCGGCAACCAGGTGATCGACCATCGCTGACATGAAACACTCCTTCATTGAAGATTAATGTCTGATGATTCACGGCCGCTTGCCCCCCACAGCGGACAAACGCCACGGCAGGCTGCGGCGCAGAAATTTCAGGCGCTGACGCAGCGCCCCGACGGAGCCGTCTGCCCCGGCATAGCGCTGGGCCTCGAACTCACGGACAAAATCTCTGATCGCCCCGGCGTGCGCCGGCAGTTGCTCGGCAGCGCGCTGCGCGAAGGCCTGGGCGCCTTCACTCGGCTGACGTTTAAGACCCTGCCGGGCGAGCAGACGTTCGAAATGGTTGAACAGGCGCAGCTGCGAATCGCTTTCCCGACGCCACGGTTTGAACAACCACAGCGCCAGCAGACCCAGGATAACCGCCGCGCCGCCGGCAAACACCGGCGCCTGGAACCCGGAAAACCATCGGCCCAGGACCTGCAGCTGCTGCTGACCCTGATAGCCGAGGACCCACCGCTGCCAGCCGTAATTGAGGTTGTCCCAGCTCATGCGGATCGAATTGACCCAGGCCAGGTGCCGATAGCGCAGGGCTGACATCGGCGAATCGCTGAGAAACTCTTCGTCCGCCGCCAGCGCCTGCTCAAGCCCCTGCTCGATCCGCGCGGGTGCCACCGCTGCGGTGGGATCAACGCTGCGCCAGCCCACGTTCAGTTGCCAGTACTCGACCCAGGCATGGGCATCGAACTGACGTACCGTGAGGTAGTTGCCGTCCGGGTTCAGCTCACCGCCCTGATAACCGGCAACCACCCGCGCCGGGATGCCCGCCGCGCGTAACGCGAAGGTCATGGCCCCGGCGTAGTGAGCACAGAAACCGGCACGGCTGCCGAACAGAAAATCATCGATGCTGTTGGCGCCCAGCGCCGGGGGCTTGAGGGTGTAGCGGAACGGCTGCGACGTGAAATACGACAGCAGCGCGTCCACCACCGCGTCGGTGCCGGGATGGCGCCGATGCAGGTCCGCCGCCCATTCGCGCACCTGGGGATTGCCTTTGGCCGGCAGTTGCAGGGCCTGCAACCGGGCGCCGTCGCTGAGCACGGTCTCGCGCACGGCGTCGGGCCAGGATTCGACGCTGTAGAGCATTGATTGCTCGATCGGTCGCCGCCGCTGCCAGCGGAAATCACTCATCTGGCGCACGCCGGCCAGATCGGTCTGGCCCACGTCGAGGGTCATCAGCCACGGCTTGCCGGTCGGCTCCAGCACCACGCTGTAGCTGACCCGCTCGCCTTCCCGGCGCCACAGCGGCGCGTCCGGCACCTGCGCCCGCGAAGACTGCGACCAGCGTCTGCCGTCGAACTGCTCCAGGGTCAGCGCGCGCCAGTACAACTGATTGCGCGGCGGCAGCGGGCCATCGAAACTGGCGCGAAAGACGAGCTCGGCAGATTTGCTCAGCTCGGCGATGTCCCCCGGCGCCATGCTGTCGGACAGCCCGGTCAGCGCCTTGTTGCTTGGTTGCGGCAACGACCACAGGGGCTCAAGACGGGGGAAAAACAGGAACAGCAGGAGCATCAGCGGCACCGCCTGCAGCAGCAGCTTGGCCGACAGCCTCAGCGTGGCCGCGGGCTTGCTGGAAATGCCGGACTGCTGCAGGCCGATCAACGCCGCCAGCAGCGTAGTAATCGGCAGTAGGGTAAACAGGCCCCACAGCAGCGAGTCTTCGAACAGGTAACCGACGGCGATGCAGAAGAAGCCGAGAAAGATCAGCACCAGCGCGTCGCGACGGTTCTGCATTTCCAGCATCTTCAGAATGAACGCCGCGATCAGCAGCGCCGCCCCTGCGTCCAGCCCGATCAGGCTGCCCCGGGCCAGATAAATGCCCCCGGCGGTGCCGACCAGCAGTCCAGATTTGATCCAGGTGCCTGGCATGCGCACGCGCATACGGAAGATCTGGATGCGCCAGAACGAACACACCAGCCACAGCACGATCAACGCCACCGGCACGTGCAAGGCGAAGGGCACGATCACCAGCGCCTGGGCGATCAGCAACCAGTTGAGGCTGACCCGGGGGATCGGTTTGGCCAGGCTGGAGGACGTCATCGCGCCGCGCCGTTCATGCGCGCACCCCGTACAGCGCCAATTGGCGCAGGCAGGCTTCACGGTGGGCGTCGCCGCTGTCCACCGCCGAGATAAAGCCGGGCAGCCGCAGCGCGAACGGCTGCTGACGCTGGGACAATTCCAGCACCCAGTAACACAGGCGCGACAGCCGCTCTTCGATATCCCCACCCAGGGCCATGAAATCCAGACACAGGTCGTGACCGCTAAGGTCGCTGAACTCCTTGACCATCAGCCCCTGTCCCCGCGACCAGGCTTTCCAGTGCATGCGCCGCATCGAGTCGCCCGGTTGCCACAGGCGCAGGCCCTGATAATCATCGACGCCCGGCCCCGTCGTGGCGTGGCCGTCGTCCTCGGCATGGGGTTGCACGCCTTGCAGCAGCGGCATCGTGCCGGCCAGCGGTTGCGGGTAGATCAGCACGGTCTGTTCCAGGTCCAGCCAGCTCCAGGCGCGAAAAATCCCCAGCGGGAACACGCTCTCCACGCGCAAACGCGGGGCCCGCATCCAGCCGCGTTTGAGCGCCGGCAGGGTCAGGCCGACTTCGACCAGACGCTCGGCTTCAACGTCGGTCTGCTCTAGCTGTTCGCTGTCCCAACCCAGGGCAATCGCCTGATGGCCATGGCCGGTGCTTTCCAGACGCAGGCGCAGTTGCACCGGTTCGCCGACGAACACCGATCGCGCGTGGCCGCCGCTGAGGATCAGCCCGCTGATGTTGCGGTAGGTGTGCAGAATGCCCAGCACGCCCACCGACAGCATCAGGAATGTCAGGCCGTAGGCGAGGCTGTTCTGGTAGTTGATCGAGACCAACAACAGCAGAAAAAGAATGAGCGCATAGGTACCGCCGACCCGGGTCGGCAGGATGAAGATTCGACGGTGATCCAGCTCGACCCGCGACGCCGGGGGAATGCGGCGTCCCACCCAGCGCTGCCAGACCGGTTTGAAGCGTTCGATCACAGCACCGGCACCTCACGCAGTAGCCACTGGACCAGCGCGCCGCCGCCATGCCCGGTCGGGTCGGTGCGCTCGCGCAGGCGGTGGCTGATGACGGCGGGCAGAATCGCCTGCACGTCTTCGGGAATCACGTAATCACGCCCGGCGAGCAATGCCCAGGCACGCGCCGCCGACAGGATCGCCAGGCTCGCGCGGGGCGACAGGCCGTAGGCGAATTGCGGCTGGCTGCGCGTGGCATCGACCAGCCGCAGCACGTAGTCGACCAGGGCGTCGCTGGCCCGCACCTGCCGCGCCTGCTGCTGAAGCAAGGCCAGTTCGGCGTGGTCCAGCAACGGCTCGATGCGCGGCAGCAGATCGCGACGGGATTCCCCCAGCAGCAGGGCTTTCTCCGCCGAGCGCGCGGGATAACCCAGGGACAGGCGCATCAGGAAGCGGTCCAGTTGCGATTCCGGCAAGGCGAAGGTGCCGCCCTGGCTGAACGGGTTTTGGGTGGCGATGACGAAAAACGGATCGGGCAGCAAACGGGTGGCGCCTTCGATGGTGACCTGGCCCTCCTCCATGGCTTCGAGCAGCGCGCTCTGACTCTTTGGCGTGGCGCGGTTGATTTCGTCGGCCAGCACCAGCTCGGCGAAGATCGGCCCGGGATGGAAGGTGAATTGCCCGGTGTCGCGATCAAACACCGACGTGCCGAGGATGTCCCCCGGCAGCAGATCGGAGGTGAATTGAATGCGCTGAAAGCTTAAGCCCAGCACCCACGCCAGGGTATGGCTGAGGGTGGTTTTACCCATGCCGGGCAAGTCTTCGATCAACAGATGCCCGCCACCCAGCAGGCAGGTCAGCGCCAGGCGCACCTGCGGTTCCTTGCCCAGCACCACTTCATTGATCGCGTTGAGACACGCATCCAGTTTTCTGCCCATCGGAAGGCCTCCCCAGGCGACTGCTCATGGCTAATAGGACTGCAGACGATGCCAGACGTGCAGCCACTGTACGGTCAGCGTAGGCCTTTTCGCCATAGGGGAATGGAGGGAATAATCAGGGTGGAGCGAAACGGGACTGTAGCAGTGGGCTTGCTCGCGATGGGCGTCATCCCGGTCAGCTTGATGGCGACTGACAGCATGCTTCGCGAGCAAGCTCACTCCTATAGGAAGACTGCTTGATGGCTGCGGACTTTGGAACGATTTCAGCGACCGGCGCGGGACTCACGGATATAGAAACGGGCTTTCTCGGCTTTCTCGGAGCAACCCTCGAACGCTTCGAACTGCTGCTGGGTCTTGGCGCCGGTCAGCAGCGACAGGGCCTTGGAGTAGCTGACCGTGCCGGCGAAACCTTCGGCCTTGGCCAGATCGAGCTCGTGCCAGGCTGCGTCAAGGTTGGTGGCACAGCTGTCGCGGTAGGCCGTTTTGCCGGCGCAACCGGTGAGAACCAATGCCAACAGGGGCAGGCAGATCCAGGCTTTCATGGGTGTTACCTCAACTAAGGAAATCGACGATGCGGCTTTGACGGTGCGGCGATGCAAAAGTGCCACAGCGGGGCGATGCACGATACCCGTTTCGCGCTGTTGGCGTTACGCTGGTGTGTGATGAATCGGCCGCCTGGCGCGCCGCCCGAACGCTGACAGTGGAAACCGCACATGAATAAACGCATCGCGCTGGTCCTGGGCTCCGGGGGCGCCAGGGGTTACGCGCACATCGGCGTCATCGAAGAGCTCGAACACCGCGGCTACGACATCGCCTGCATCGCCGGCTGTTCCATGGGCGCGGTGATTGGCGGGATCTACGCGGCAGGCAAGCTGCCCGAGTACAAGGCGTGGATCGAAAGCCTGGATTACCTGGACGTGTTGCGGCTGGTGGACGTGAGTTTCCGGTTGGGGGCGATTCGCGGCGAGAAGGTGTTCGGCAAGATTCGCGACATCGTCGGCGAGATCAACATCGAGGACCTGCCGATCCCCTATACCGCCGTGGCCACGGACCTGACGAACCAGCAGGAAATCTGGTTTCAGGAAGGCAATCTGCATTCGGCGATGCGCGCCTCGGCGGCAATCCCGAGCCTGTTCACCCCGGTGGTTCAGGGCAATCGCACGCTGGTCGATGGCGGCCTGCTGAACCCGTTGCCGATCGTGCCGGTGGTGTCGAGCCACTGCGATCTGATCGTCGCGGTCAACCTCAACTCAACGACGCAGAAGCATTACACCTTGCCGGTGATCGAGCGCCCACCGGCAGTGAAGAAGCGTTTCGACGGTTTGATGAGCTCCATCGGCTCGCACCTGCCGTTTCGGCGCAAGCTGGACCTGACCGGCGAGGATGGTTTGCGTCTGGCGCAGGAACGGCTCAAGCCCAGCGCCGCCGCGCTGACGGGCAATCCGTGGTTGATGGCTGACATCGAATCCGCCGACCCCCAGGGCCAGCAACCCTCCGCCGCGCCCACCCAACCCGGCGCACCGAGATCGGCCAGCGGCTCGATCATCATCGACAACGTCGGCCCGGCGTCGCTGCTGGATCTGATCAACCAGAGCTTCGAGGTGATGCAGACCTCCTTGGCGCAATACAAGATCGCCGGCTACCCGCCCGACATCCTGATCAACGTGCCGAAGCGCGTGTGCCGGTTCTTCGAATTCTACAAAGCGCCAGAGCTGATCGCGCTCGGGCGGCAGATTGCCAGGGAAACGCTGGATCGGTATGAGCAGGAGCATTGAGGTTGTTACACCCGACGCCTTCCCGGCTGAAGCCGGTCCCACAAGTCAGCGTTCCAGCCAGCACCTATGCGGTGTGGCATCCGACGCCTTCCCGGCTGAAGCCGGTCCCACGAAGGCTGTCCCGCGGAGTGTGATCCTTCACCCATTCACCAACCGATACCCGACCCCCGCTTCGGTCACGATGTACTGTGGCGCGGCGGGGTCGTCGCCCAGCTTCTGGCGAAGATGGCCCACCACGATGCGCAGGTAATGGGTGTCTTCGACGTGGGTCGGGCCCCAGATGTCCTTGAGCAGTTGCTGTTGGGTAATGACCCGTCCGGGATGCCGCGCCAGTTGCGCCAGCACCGCGTATTCCTTGCGGGTCAGGGCGACTTCGGCATCGCCCAGGGACACCCGGCGGTAGGCCAGATCGATGTTCAGCGGCCCGATGACCACCGCCGATTCCACCTGACCGCTCTCCGGCGCCTGGCGCAACAGCGAACGAATCCGCGCCAGAAACTCCTGAATGCCGAACGGCTTGGTCACGTAATCGTTGGCGCCGGCGTCCAGCGCGCGCACTTTTTCACCCTCGCTGGCACGCACCGAGAGCACCAGCACCGGCACTGTCGACCACTCGCGAAACTGGCTGAGCACGTCCTGCCCGTCCATGTCCGGCAGGCCCAGGTCGAGCACCAACAGGTCGGGTTTATTCAGGGCGGCCTGGGTCAGGCCGTCGGTGCCGGTGCCGGCTTCCAGCACTTTGTAGCCTTGTGACGCGAGGCTGATGCGCAGGAACTTGCGGATCTGCGGCTCGTCATCGATCACCAGAATGGTCGCCGTCTGGCTCATGGGTGTCCTGTCATGAAGAAAAGAGTCGGTAACGAAAGAACGTCAGCGTAGCGCAAAGCGGTTTCAGACCGCCTGGTCCATTTCCGCTTCGGGCTGCGCCTGCAGCGGCAAGTGCAGGCTGATGCAGGTGCCGCGACCGTCGATGCCATCGCCCACGCTGATCCGTCCGCCATGGGCGCCGACCATGCCCTGACAGATCGCCAGACCCAACCCCGTCCCCTGCCCGCCTCGATCACCCCGCGCGGCGGTGTAGAACATATCAAAAATCTTCGCCCGTTCGTTCTCGGGTATCCCCGGCCCTTCATCGCTGACGGCGAAAATAATCTCCTCGTTCTGCACGCTCACCGCCATCTGCAGACGGCCATTGACCGGCGAGAAGCGCGCGGCGTTTTCGATCACGTTGATCAACGCCTGCTCGATCAGCGCAGCGTGGACATACAACAGCGGTAGCTCCGTCGGCAATTCGGTCATGACTTGCAGCGGCGCGAGCACCGCACGCAGGCGATTGAGCGCGCTGCCGACGATGTCACCCGGCGAGACCCAATCCCGTGCCAGCTTCAGCGCGCCATGGCCGAGGCGCGTCATGTCCAGCAGGTTCTGGATGTAGCGATCCAGACGCTCGGCCTCGTCGCGGGTGCCTTCGAGCAACTCGCGGCGGTCCTCCAGCGGAATCGCCTCGCCCAGCGCCAGCAGGCTGTCGATGCTGCCGCGCATGGCGGTCAGCGGCGTGCGCAGGTCGTGGGACACCGAGGTCAGCAAGGCGCTGCGCAGCTGTTCGGTCTCACCATGCAAACGCGCGGCCTCAAGGTCTTCGGCCAGTCGCGCCCGGGCCAGGGCCTGACCCAGTGGCTGACTCAGCGCCGTGAGCAGACGTCGCCGCTGAGGGCTGAAGGTCTGGCCCTGTTTGGCACGAATGCCGAGCAGCGCCATCGGCGCGTCGTCCACCCACAACGGCAGCCACCACCAATTCCCCGACGGCAGCGTACCGGTGCCCTTGCCCGCCGGCTGCCCGTGCTGCCAGGCCCAGTCCGCCGCTGCGCGTTCAAATTCGGAAAACTCCAGCGGCCCGCCCACTTCAACCTTCCAGCCCTGCTCGCGGTCGTTGTCCAGCACGCACAGCTGCAACTCGCTCCAGCCGGCCAGATGATGATCGGCCGCACTGAGCACCGCCTGGCGATCGGTCGCGGCAGTCAGCCGACGGGACAGGTCGAGCAGTTCGCTGGTCTCCTCCTGGGTGTCCCGCAGCGCTTGCAACTGGCGGCGCTGGCGAGCGGCGAGATTGCCGGTCAGCGCGGCCATCAGCAGAAAGAACAGCAGCGTCAGCACGTCTTCTTCGCGCTGGATGCTCAGGGAAAAATTCGGCGGGATGAACAGAAAGTCATAAGCGAGAAACGACAGCACCGAACAGACCATCGCCGGGCCGACGCTGCTGCGCACGGCCACCAGCAACACGGCAGCGAGAAAGACCAGGGAGATATTCGGCAGCGCCAACCAACTGGACACCGCCCAGGCCAGTGCGCTGGCGCCGACCGTGGCGAACAGCGCCAGGGCGTAATCGAACCAGACCAGATTGCGCGGCGAAGTGGATTGCGGCTGGTCAGGGCGCGACTCGCTGTCGAGCACGTTGATTTCCAGGCCGTGGGCGTTGCGCAGCAAACGCGACGCCAGCCCGCCGCCCAACACACGACGCCGCAGCGAAGGCCGCGACTGGCCCACCAGCACCAGACTCGCGCGGCGTTCGGTGGCGTGCTGAATCAGGGTCTTCGCCACTTCCGGCGCGCGCAGCACCACCACTTCCCCGCCGAGGCGTTCGGCCAGTTGCTGGGCATTCTGCAAACGGCTGCGGGCCAGCTCATCGAAAAAGCGCCCGTTGTCGACGTGCACCAGGCTCCACGGCAGGTGCCGACGTTGCGCGACCCGGCTCGCGTGACGCACCAAGCGCTCGGCCTGGGCGTCGCCGTCGATCCCCACCAACAGACGGCCGCGCACTGCGGGCGCCGCCTGACCCAACTGCCGATAGCCCAGCGCCAGGTCGTTGTCGACCTGGGCGGCGGCGGTCTGCATGGCCATTTCCCGCAGCGCGGTGAGGTTGGTCTGGGTGAAAAACGCATCGATGGCGGCGCGGGCCTGCTCGGGCACGTAAACCTTGCCGTCCCGCAGCCGCTCCAGCAATTCGCGGGGCGGCAGGTCGATCAGCACCAGTTCGTAGGCTTCCTGCAACACCCAGTCCGGCAGGGTTTCGCGCACTTGCACGCCGGTGATGCCGCGCACCTGATCGTTGAGGCTTTCCAGGTGCTGAACGTTGACCGTGGTGTAGACGTCGATCCCCGCCGAGAGCAATTCCTGAATGTCCTGCCAGCGCTTGGCGTGGCGACTGCCGGGCGCGTTGCTGTGGGCCAGTTCATCGACCAGCACCAGTTTGGGTTTCGCCGCAAGGATACCGTCCAGGTCCATCTCTTCGAGCATGACCCCGCGGTATTCGGAACGGACCATGGGTTGCTGCGGCAAACCGCCCAGCAGCGCCTCGGTCTCGGCGCGGCCGTGGGTCTCGACAACCCCGGCCAGCAGCGAAACGCCCTGGCGCATCTGCGTGTGCGCGGCCTGGAGCATGGCGTAGGTCTTGCCCACGCCCGGCGCCGCACCGAGAAACACCTTCAGCCGCCCGCGATCGTCCCGGGGAAGATTGACCAGCAAAGCGTCGGCGCGGGTGGTTGAATTCACGAAAAGTTGTCCTGGTGCAGGGTGATGTGCGCGCGTGTGGCGTCGCCCGTTGGCGTCAGTTCACGGCGTTGCCAGACGGTAACCGATTCAGACTCAGATTCAAGTCCAGCACGTTTACCACCGGCGGGCCGATCAGCGAACTCTGGGTGTTGTCCGCCACCAGTTTCTGCACCGACTCGGCAGGCACATTACGCGCCGCCGCGATGCGGGCCACCTGGTATTGCGCCGCAGCGGGCGACAGGTGCGGATCGAGACCGCTGGCGGACGTGGTCAGCAGGTTCAGCGGCACCGGGCCCTGGCCGTCGACCTTTTCTTTGGCGGCATCATCGGCCACTCGGGTCGCCAGCGCCGGATTGCTCGGCGCCAGGTTGCTCGCGCCGCTGGCGACGGTGGCAAAGGCCCCGGCAGACGGACGCGGATGAAACCATTCTTCGCCGGTGAAGTTCTGGGCGATCAGTTCAGAGCCACGCACTTTTTCATGGTCGTCGTACACCAGGCTGCCATTGGCCTGATCCGGGAACGCCACCTGGGCGACGCCGGTCACCACCAGCGGGTAAGCCACGCCGGTGATCAGGGTCATCAGAACGATCAGGCTTACGGCCGGACGCAATATGCTGGACATCATTCATTCCTCATTTCGAAGTGAGCGCCGCGCGGGATCAGTCACCGCGCGGCGCGATCAACGGGTTAAACCAGGTGCAGAGCGGTCAACAGCAGGTCGATGGCCTTGATCCCCACGAACGGCACGACAATCCCGCCCAGCCCGTACACCAACAGGTTGCGGCGCAGTAAATGCGCCGCGCTGGCGGCCTGCACCCGCACACCGCGCAGTGCCAGCGGAATCAGCACGACGATGATCAGCGCGTTGAACACGATGGCCGACAGAATCGCGCTCTGCGGGCTGGCCAGGTGCATGACGTTGAGCACGCCCAGTTGCGGATAAATCGCCGCAAACAGCGCCGGCAGGATCGCGAAGTACTTGGCCACGTCGTTGGCGATGGAAAAGGTCGTCAGCGCGCCGCGGGTCACCAGCAACTCCTTGCCGATCTGCACTACGTCCAGCAACTTGGTCGGGTCGCTGTCGAGATCGACCATGTTGGCCGCTTCCCGCGCCGCCTGGGTGCCATCGTTCATCGCCATGCCGACGTCGGCCTGGGCCAGCGCCGGGGCGTCGTTGGCGCCGTCGCCGCACATCGCCACCAGACGCCCGTCGTTCTGCTCCTGACGGATGCGCTCCAGTTTCTTCTCGGGAGTGGCTTCGGCCAGCACATCATCGACGCCCGCCTCTGCCGCAATCGCCGCCGCCGTCAGCGGGTTGTCGCCGGTGACCATGACTGTGCGAATGCCCAGCTTGCGCAGTTCTTCAAAACGCTCGCGAATGCCCGGCTTGACCACGTCCTTGAGGTGAATCGCGCCCAGCAGTTTGCCATCGCCGCAGACCAGTAACGGCGTGCCGCCGGTCTTGGCGATCTTGTCGATCTCCCGCGCCAGTACTGGCGGCAGGTCACTGCGGTCACGGCCGAGGAATTTCAGCAGCGAGTCCACGGCGCCCTTGCGGTACACGCGGCCCTCGAAATCGATGCCAGACAGACGGGTTTCCGCCGTGAACGGCACCGCCGTCAACTGGCTCGGCGCAGGCTCGGTCATCGGCTGCAGACCGCGCAGGTATTCGACGATGGATTTGCCTTCAGCCGTATCGTCCGCCAGCGAGGCCAGCAGCGTGCCTTCGCTCAGCTCTTTCGGTGTCACGCCCGGTGCGGCATACACCGCCGAGCAGCGACGGTTGCCGAAGGTGATGGTGCCGGTCTTGTCCAGCAGCAACACATGCACGTCACCCGCCGCCTCTACCGCACGACCGGATTTGGCGATCACGTTCAGGCGCACCAGGCGATCCATGCCGGCAATACCGATGGCCGAGAGCAGGCCGCCGATGGTGGTCGGAATCAGGGTGACCAGCAGCGCCACGAGGAACACCAGCGGCAAGTTACCGCCGGCAAAGTGCGCGAACGGCTGCAGGGTCACGACCACCAGCAGGAAGATCAGGGTCAGGCCGATCAGCAGAATGTCGAGAGCGACTTCGTTAGGTGTCTTCTGACGTTTGGCGCCTTCGACCAGCGCGATCATGCGGTCCAGCGTCGATTCGCCGGGGTTGGCACTGATGCGCACCAGCAGCCAGTCGGACACCAGTCGCGTGTTGCCGGTCACGGCCGAACGGTCGCCCCCGGACTCGCGGATCACCGGCGCAGACTCACCGGTGATCGCCGCTTCGTTGACCGCCGCAATGCCTTCGATCACCTCGCCGTCGCCCGGGATCATTTCCCCGGCTTCAACGCGGACCACATCGCCCTTGCGCAGGGTCGCCGCATTGACCATCTGATAACTGCCGTTTGCGCCCTGGATCCGCGCTTTCAGGCCCTCGCTGCCGGCTTTGAGGCTATCGGCGCGGGCCTTGCCGCGACCTTCGGCCAGGGCTTCGGCGAAGTTGGCGAACAACACGGTGAACCACAGCCAGACGGCGATCTGCACGGCGACGGACGTCGGCACCGCCGGGTCGGGGATCAGGCACAGCACGGTGGTCAGAATGGCGGTCAGCTCGACCACCAGCATCACCGGCGCACGTTGCAGCTGGCGTGGGTCAAGCTTGACGAACGCCTGAACCAGCGCCGGGCGCCACAGCGCGGCGAAGCCGGTCTTGGCCGACACGTTTGATGCGGGCTGTGCGTCATGGCCGGCTGTCTTGCTGGCCTGAATTTTACTGTCCGGGCTTTTTGTTACGGGGGCTTGCATGTTCATGGTGTGGTCCTCAGAAGCCCAGGCTCAAGTGTTCGGCAATCGGTCCCAGTGCCAGCGTCGGCAGGAACGTCAGGCCACCCACGAGCAGGATGGTCACGGTCAGCAGGGTGACGAACAGCGGGCCGTGGGTCGGGAAGCTGTTCTGGCCCAGGGGCGAGCTTTTCTTCGCCGCCAGACTGCCGGCCAGCGCCAGCACTGGCAGGATGTAGCCGAAGCGGCCGATGAACATCGACAGGCCCAACATCAGGTTGTGGAAGGTGGTGTTGGCGCTGAAGCCGCCGAAGGCCGAACCGTTGTTGGCGGTCGCCGAGGTGTAGGCATATAGCAACTGACTGAAACCGTGGGCGCCGGGGTTGCTGATCGCAGCTGCCGGGCCGGGCAACGAGGCTGCCAGCGCACCGAACACCAGCACGCCGACCGGCATCACGATCAAGGTCGCCACCAGCAACTTGACCTCCCGGGCCTGCAGCTTCTTGCCGAGGTATTCCGGGGTGCGGCCAATCATCAGGCCGGCGAGGAACACCGCGATCAACACGTTCAGCAACATGCCGTAGAGGCCTGCGCCGACGCCGCCGAAGATCACTTCGCCGACCATCATGTTGGCCAGGGCGATCATCCCGGTGAGCGGGTTGAGGCTGTCGTGCATGCCGTTGACCGAACCGTTGGACGCGGCGGTGGTGGTCGCGGCCCAGAGCACGGTGGCCGTGGTGCCGAAGCGGGTTTCCTTGCCTTCCATCGGCGCGGTCTGCTCGACCGAGGCAATGTTCAGCGCAGGATTGGGCTGGTACTCGGACCACATCGCCGTCGCGCCGCCAATCAGGAACAGCGTCAGCATGCAGGCGATGATCGCGCGGCTCTGGCGCATGTCTTTCACGTAATGACCGAAGGTGAACACCAGCGCCACCGGGATCAGGATGATCGACACCAGCTCGAACAGGTTGCTCCAGATGGTCGGGTTCTCGAACGGATGCGCCGAGTTGACGCCGAAGAAACCGCCGCCGTTGGTGCCCAGTTGCTTGATCGCGATCTGGCTGGCAGCCGGGCCCAGCGGAATGGTCTGGTCGGTGCCTTGCAGGGTCACGGCGTCCACGTAATGGGCGAAGGTTTGCGGCACGCCCTGCCAGACCAGCATCAGTGCCAGCACCAGGCACAACGGCAGCAGGCCGTAGAGGGTCGCGCGGGTCATGTCCGCCCAGAAGTTGCCCAGGTGTTGCGTCGAGCGACGGCTGATGCCACGGCAAAACGCGACCAGCACGGCGATGCCGGTGGCGGCGCTGACGAAGTTCTGCACGGTCAGGCCGGCCATCTGGCTGAGGTAGCTCAGGGACGATTCGCCGCTGTAGCTCTGCCAGTTGGTGTTGGTGACGAAGCTCATCGCGGTGTTGAACGCCAGCGACCACTCCATCCCCGGCAGGCCCTGTGGGTTAAGCGGCAGCGAGCCTTGCAGGAGCAGGACGGCGAACAGCACGACGAACCCGGCCAGGTTGAAGGCCAGCAGGGCGATTGTGTAGGTTTTCCAGTTTTGTTCGACCGCGGGGTCTACGCCGGACAGGCGATAGCAGATGCGTTCGACCGGGCCCATGACCGGGGTCAGAAAGGTCCGCTTACCTTCCATGACGTTGTAGTAGAACCGTCCCAGCAGCGGCGCGGGCAACAGCACCAAGGCAAAAAACGCCAGTATCAGCAGGTAGTCGTAACCGTGCATGGCCGTTACTCCTCGACCCGGCCGGCGCGCAAGAGCGCCACCAGCAAGTAAACGAATAACCCTGCTGCAAGCAGCAGTGACACCCCATCCAGAACGCTCATGAAAAACTCTCCGTCATACGGCGACTGCCGTGTGGGGCAATTGTCTGCAGCGGGGGTGTAAAGGAACGAGAGCGACGGGAGCCGGAGGGCATAAAGAAAGCGTAAAGAGTAAATAAAACAGGGCGTTTAGAAGCTTTACACCGTAGGCAGATCCGTTATTTGTGACTCGCGTTGCGCGGTGTTTGAACTACCGCGTAGAAGATCAAAAGCAAATCAGAGGCAGATCAAGGGCGGGTCAAGCGCCAGGGACTTGTGGGAGTGAGCTTGCTCACGAAGGGGTCGGTACATCCAACGGATATCTGGTGTTTGAGATAAAGCATTCGCGAGCAAGCTCCCACAGATGGGGTGTCCAGTCAGCAAAACTGTCGCCGCCTGGGCTGGCCTCTTCCCGGCTAAAGCCGGTCCCACTAACAGCAGCGCGCGCATTTAGTGGGACCGGCTTCAGCCGGGAAGCTGTTGATCTGCTTCTGATCTTGATCTTGATCTTGATCTTGATCTTGATCTTGATCTTGATCTTGATCTTGATCTTCATACGCAAGACGTCCAGACGACACCAATCGCGACTTGGGTGCAGGCTGAACGCAGGTCTCGCGGAGTGGGCCGAGCGGCATGGATGCCGCGAGAGCGCCGTCAGGGCATGGATGCCCGTTCGGCGCGGGCCCACGGAGCGAGACCGGAGTGAAGGTATTCCGACGAAGGAGGAACCCAACCAGGAGCAAGCACCCTTGGTTACTTGGGGTGCTTTTCCAAGTAACTCGCCGAAGGCGAAACAGTCTGCCCCCAGGCAGACGCCCTTGATCTTGATCTTGATACGAAGCACGGCAGGTCAGCCGTGTACCGACCTTGATACATTCAAGACAATCCACCGACACCTGCCCCCCTCACCCTTCCGCCCCGCTCGCCAGCGAAGTAGCATGGCAGCGTCGACTCCTACCCGCGGCCCACTCGGCAGCACCACACGGCGGCAGCACCATGCAGACAACACCCGACAGCACCACCGCCACCGCGCCGAGCGAAGAGCGCCGCTGGAACACCCGCGCCCTCATCGTCGACGACGACATCCCCATCCGCGAACTGCTCTGCGACTACCTCGCCCGCTTCAACATCCACAGCACCGGCGTCACCGACGGCAACGCCATGCGCCTGGCCCTCACCGAAGACACCTACGACGTCGTCGTCCTCGACCTCATGCTCCCCGGCGAAGACGGACTTTCCCTCTGCCGCTGGCTGCGCAGCACCTCCGACATCCCCATCCTCATGCTCACCGCCCGCTGCGAACCCACCGACCGCATCATCGGCCTGGAACTGGGCGCCGACGACTACATGGCCAAACCCTTCGAGCCCCGCGAACTGGTGGCGCGGATCCAGACCATCCTGCGCCGCGTGCGTGATGACCGCACCGAAGAACGCACCACCCTGCGCTTCGACAACTGGCGCCTGAACAGCGTCCTGCGCCAACTCACCGCGCCGGACGGCCTCGTCGTGCCCTTGTCAAATGCCGAATTTCGCCTGCTGCGGGTCTTCCTCGAACGGCCGCGTCGGGTGCTCAACCGCGAACAACTGCTCGACGCCGCCCGCGGACGCTCCATCGAAGCGTTCGACCGCAGCATCGACCTGCTCGTCTCGCGCCTGCGGCAGAAGCTCGGCGATGACCCGAAATCCCCGCAACTGATCAAAACCGTGCGCGGCGAAGGCTACATGTTCGACGCCCGGGAGATTGGTTGATCCGCTCGGCCGACACCCTGTTTGCCCGGCTGTTTGGCGGGGCAATGCTGGCGATCGTCCTGGCGCACCTGCTCGCATTCGTCTGGTTTCACCACTACGGCCCGAGAATGCCGCCCCCGCCCGGTTGCGATCGGCCGATGGAAAGCCAGATGCAACCGCCACCCGAACGCGACGCTGCAACGGACGACGACCTCCAGCGCTCTCCTCCACCGCAAGGGTGCCGCCCGCCGATGCTCGGCATTCCCCTGGTGCCCTTGCTGTTCCAGCTGATCAGCCTGGTGCTCGCCGCCTGGTTCGGCGCCAAGGCCCTGAGCCGGCCGATCCGCCGACTGAGCGAAGCGGCCGAGCGCCTCAGCGAAAACCTCGACAGCCCGCCGCTGGCGGCCAATGGCCCTCGCGAGGCACGTCAGGCGGCGCAGGCGTTCAACCTGATGCAGGAGCGCATTCGCGAACAGGTGCAACAGCGCGGGCGCATGCTCGCCGCCGTGTCCCATGACCTGCGCACGCCGCTGGCGCGTCTGAAACTGCGGGTCGAACAGATCGACGAGCCGCGGCTGCACGGACAGATGAGCCAGGACCTCAACGACATGATCGGCATGCTCGACGCGACCCTGACCTACCTCAACGAACAGCGCACCAGCGAAGCGCTGCAGTATTTCGACGTGCAGGCGCTGATCGAATCCCTCGCCGAAAACGCCCAGGACAACGGTGACGACATTCAGGCGAGCGGCACCTGTCGGCCGCTGAAATCCCAGCCCATGGCCCTGCGTTCGTGCCTGAACAACCTCATCGACAACGCCCTGCGTTACGCCGGGCACGCGCGGGTGGAGATCGAGGACGCCAGCGATCGCCTGCGGGTCAGCGTCATCGATCACGGCCCGGGGATTCCCGAAAACCTGCGGGAGGCGGTGTTCGAGCCCTTCTATCGCGTCGAGAGCTCGCGCAATCGCAACTCGGGCGGCGTTGGCATCGGCATGACCATCGCACGGGAAGCCGCGCGGCGAATGGGCGGCGACCTGCGCCTCGAACACACCCCCGGTGGCGGGCTCACCGCAGTGCTGGATCTGCCGCGAATCTGACCCGGCGCCGTTACGCAAGCCTTACGTAAGCGCGGCGGTACAAACTCAACACACCCACGACACCCCTTGCCCTGACGCTGCATAAGCCGGAGCACCGCCCGGCATTATCCATCTGATGGGGAGTCAGTCCGATGATCACAGGCGTCAGCGGCAGCAGCAGTTATTCCAGTTACACCAGTGCCAGCACGAGCAGCACCACCAGCACAGCCAACAGCAAGAAGTTCGCCGACGAATTATTAAAGAAACTCGACGCGAACGGCGACGGCAGCATCGACAAGGACGAGCTGAGCTCGGCGCTGTCCTCGGATTCCAAAGACGGCATTACCGTCAGCTTGAGCAAGGCGTTCGGCGATCTCGACAGCAATGACGACGACAGCCTCGACGCCGACGAGTTGGCGGCCCTGACGCCTCCGCCGCCACCGCCGATGCAGATGGACGCCACGTCCTCCGAAGACGAAGCGCAAAACCTGCTCAGTGCGCTGGACAGCGACGGCGACGGCACGGTCAGCAGCGCTGAACTGACCACGGCGTTGAGCAGTTCAGACAGCAGCGCCGACAGCAGTAAAGTGTTCGATGCCCTCGACACCAACAAGGACGGCACCGTCAGCCTCGACGAACTGACCGCCAGCCTGCAGGCCCAACAACCGCCGCCTCCGCCCCCTGCCGAAGACGCCAGTGACCTGTTCAGCAGCCTGGACAGCGACAGTGACGGCAGCATCACCGCCGCCGAACTGACCAGCGCCTTGCAGGGCGCGACGAATTCCGCCAGCACCGCGTCCTCCGGCAACCAGACCGCCGCGAGCCAAACAGCCACTTCGCAAACCACCACCCAGGCCACTGAAGCCTTGAACCGCATGGTCGCGGCCCTCAGTGACCGTTACAACCTCAACAGCAACTCCACGTCCGGCAAGTACGTCAGCACCTCAGCCTGAGGAAAAAAACCGCCACCGAGCTCAGCCCGGCGGCGGTTTTTTATGCCCGTGCTTTTTACGGGTGTGAGTTACTTGACCGGCTGCCGCGCGCGGCTGTCGCCCACCCAGTCCAGCAGCAAGCTGTAAGCCACCGCCAGCAAGGTCGGGCCGATGAACAGGCCGATGAAGCCGAACGCCAGCAATCCGCCAAACACCCCGAGCAAGACAATCACCAACGGCAGGTTGCCACCGCGACTGATCAGGTACGGCTTGAGCACGTTATCGACGCCGCTGACGATGAAGGTGCCCCACAGGCCGAGAAAAATCGCCATGCCGTAATCGGCTCTCCAAGCCAGCCACGCCGTGGCAGGTATCCAGATCAGCGGCGGGCCCATGGGCACCAGGCTCAACAGGAAGGTGCCGATGCCCAGTACCAGCGCGCCCGGCACGCCGGCAATCAGAAAACCGATCAGGGCCAGCACGGCTTGCGCCGCAGCCGTGCCGATCACGCCGTTGACCACCCGTTGCACCGTGCCGGCCACCAGATCGAGGTAATACTGAGCGCGATCGCCGATCAGCCGCTCCAGCAGACTCAGCACGAACGCCGCCACCCGCGGCCCGTCACGGTAGAAAAAGAACACGAAGACGATGCTCAGGGTCAGCTCAAGAATCCCGCCGCCGATCTGTGCACTGCGCGCCAGCAGCCAGTTGCCGACCTGACCCAGATAAGGCCGGACGCTGACCAGCAGCGCCGCGCCCTGTTGGTCGATGGTGTTCCAGTAACCCACCAACCGCTCGCCCACCAGCGGAACGCCCGCCAGCCAGGTGGGTGGATCCGGCAGGCCGTCCACTTGCACGTCCTTGACGAAGGCCGTTGCGTCGCGCACGTGGTCCGCCAGATTGAAGCCCAGCCAGACCAGCGGCGCGAGCACCAGCACCATCCAGCCCAGGGTCAGAATCGCCGCCGCGAGGGACTCACGCCCCTTGAGCGCGCGGGTCAACAGACGCATCAGCGGCCAGCTGGCGAACGCCAGCACCGCGCCCCAGAACAGCGCCGACCAGAACGGCACCATCACCCACAGGCAGGCGCCCAGCAGCGCGAGCAGGAGAATCTGCACCAACAGGCGATCGTTATTGAACATCGGTCATTCCGCAAAAGAGGGTCGAATCCGCTGAGCATACCGGCGAACCACATCGCTCGCCTCATGCTGACAGCCAGATCGGTTTTTCAGGACGGGAATAGCGTTCGCTTCAGCGGATGAGTTCGAGGGTCAGGCCGGGATTTTTCCGGTCGCCCGCTTCCAGCCGTGCAGCGCGCACCCCTTTGGCCACCAGCGCTTGACGCCACGCTTCGCGCTGATCCCCGGAAAGGGTCACGCGCAAGGTGCTGTCCAGATTCAGGCCACGGGACAGCAAGGTGATCCACGGCTCCTGCGGCTCTGCGGTCAGCATCGGCAGTTCCAGCTCGCCGGTGCTTTTCAGCTCGCGCAAGAGGGTCGCGGAAGTCGGCAGCAAATCCCCCAGCGGCGTGCTCGATTGAAACTGCTCGACGTGGAGGAAAGCCCGTCGATTGCCCCGGGTGATGCCGTACAGCGCCACGAGCGTGTTGTCCGCCGGCGCGGCCAGGCGCAGCAATAAGTAGGACTGACCGTTGTCGGCGCCATACAGTTTGGCATTGCCGAACACCTCGTTGGCCCACAGGCTGCTTTCGCCGCAATCCCGCGCCTGGCACCAGAACAGCAGCTGCGCGCCCTGCTGCTGCAACGCTTCGCGGGCGGCGGTGAACGCTTCGTCGGCGCTGTGCTCGACCGGCAATTGGTAGGTGATGGCGGTGGCGTTGCCGCGCCCGGACACTTGCCCGTCGAAACGCAACTGGCCGCTGATCTTGCGAATCGAGCCCAGCGGGTAGATGCGCTCCAGCTCAGCGGCAGGCCGATAATCGACGATTTCCGCGTCTGTCAGTCGCGGCAGATTGGGCAAATCCTGACTGCCGGGAACGTCGGCCGCCTGGGTGGTGGCGCTGAGGCTGGTAAGCAACAGCGTCAGCGCGAGCGTGCGGGTGAACGTCATGGAGGCGCTCATGGCAGGGCAATCGGCAAGGCGGCGGCGAATGCGGCATGCAAAGTACCCGGGGACGTAATCGGCAGGCAAAACAAAGCCGCGACAACGCGCGGCGAGCATGAAAATAAAACGGTGCGGCGTGGGCAGTGGTCCATCGTGCAGTCTCCTGTTTCAACTGCCCCAGCCTCGGCAGTTGCAGGTCGCAAGTCAAGGCACGGCGAAGAAGCGATTGAAACAGTCTGCAACAGAGCGCGCCCCCGCCTCGTCGTTGAGGTGCAGATGGTGCCCGCCCGGCAAGGACGTCACCGTAAAAGGAACGCTGCCGAGCAGCTCCCGGTTCTGCGCGAGCATGCCCTCCTCGGCCACGATCAACTGTGCCGGACAACGCACCGCCGTGACGAAAGCCAGCGCCTGCGCTCGCGTCAGACGAATCGACGAGGGCAAGGTCAGTCGGCTGTCGCTGCGCCAGGTGTAACCACCCGGCACCGGCATCAAACCACGCTGGGCCAGCAGTTCCGCCGCCTCACGACTGACCGCGACCATGCCTTTCATGCGCGCCTCCACCGCACGGTCCATGTCCGGGTAGACCGGCTTGCGCTTGCTCTGCTGGTTCAACTGCGCCTGCAGGGCCGCGCCCATGCGCTCGACCACAGACTCGGGCTCGCCCACCGGCGGAACCAACCCGTCGATCAAGGCCAGACGATTAACCCGCTGGGGAACTGCCGCCGCAACGATCACTGAAATAATTGCCCCCAGGGAATGCCCCAGCAGGGAAAACCGCTCCCAGCCCATCTGCCCGGCGACCTGCAACACGTCGTGGGCGTAGTCCGGCAAACCATAAGCCGAACCCGGCGGGCGGTGGTCGGAGTGGCCATGCCCGGCCATGTCCAGTGCCAGAATCCGCAGCCCTTCAAGCTTGGGCGCCAGCCGCGCGAAGCTGTTGGCGTTGTCCAGCCAGCCATGCAGGGCGATTACCGGAATGCCGTCCTGGGGACCGAACAGATGGGCGGCAAGCTCGATATGGGGCAGGCTCAGGCGGATCTCTTCCACCGAGCAAGTCATGCGCGGGCTCGCTGCAGGGCGGCGTCAGTGGTCGCACCTTCAGCTCTGGCCGTCCAGCGGGAAAACAGCGTTCTGAGCATGTGGGCGGTGTCCTCGGGGTGTTCGAGCGGGAACATATGCCCGCCGGGCACGGAAAGATACTCGCCCTCGCGCATGCTTTTGACCGACAGCGCGTGGTGACGCCGCACCACATCGCTGCTCTCGCCGCGCACCATCGCCAACGGCACCCGCAACTGACGGGCAAGGCCTGGGCTGGTGTGGGGCACG
Source organism: Pseudomonas sp. W2-17 (assembly GCF_041060445.1). Taxonomy (NCBI): domain Bacteria; kingdom Pseudomonadati; phylum Pseudomonadota; class Gammaproteobacteria; order Pseudomonadales; family Pseudomonadaceae; genus Pseudomonas; species Pseudomonas sp. W2-17. The sequence continues at coordinate 59,254 of NZ_JAUFNS010000030.1, forward strand.
CTGCGGTAGATGCTGATTTCGGTGGCGGGGTCGAAGCGCAAGCGCAACCCGTCGCCATCGGCTTGCAGCCCGTGAAGCAGATACGCCTCGAAGCACTCGGGATCGAAACGCCGGAACAGCGACTTGCCGGCAAAATAATCCCGCGCCGCCTCGACGCTGCTGAACACCTCACGGCGCCCCAATGTCCGGCCGGCAGGCGTGATGCGATCAATAAACCCGAAACGCTTGGCCGCCCGAATCATCCACTGATCGAACCGGGTCAGCACCGGCGAATCCAGCATGACAACGCCTCGATACAACTCAGGATGACGCAGCGCCGCGTGGTAATGCAGCACACCGCCCAGCGAATGGCCTACGCCCCACACCGGTTGCGCCTGCTCGCGCAGATGATGAATCAACTCATCCACCAGCTCCGGCCAGTTGTCCGTCACCGGAAATTGCGGGTTATGGGCATGCTGCTCCAGATGACGAATCTCGAACTCAGGCCCAAGCGCCGCGAACAACTTGCCGTACGTACCCGACGGAAAGCCATTGGCGTGAGCGAAAAACAGAAGTTGAGACATGCCGACACACCCACAGCAACCATAACAAGCCGCGATTGTGCGCACCGCCCGCCAAGCGCGGCAATGACCGGAACTGCCATCGATGAGGCCACTCCGGTCATGGGGAGGTTTATCTGAGCGGGTGAAACGATCGGCTATGGATTCAGAGCAGCCTACGGCAGAGACGCGGAGCGTCTGGCGCGGCATGACCACGCGGAGCGTGGGAACGATCAGGACGATCAGGACGATCAGGACGATCAGGACGATCAGATTTTAGAGCTCAGGAAATACCGGCGCCTGGACTGGCCTCTTCCCGGCTAAAGCCGGTCCCACTAACAGCAGTGCGTGCAGTCAGTGGGACCAGGTTCAGGAGACCCCTGCGAAAAGAGCGCGTGCAGTCAGTGGGAGTGGCAACAACCCCGACCGTAGGACCGGCTTCAGCCGGGAAGCCTTTCATCTGCACTTGATCTGCTTTTGCACTTCAAACACAAAAGGTCCAGACACCGCCAATCGCGACTTGGGTGCAGGCTGAACGCAGGTCTCGCTCCGTGGGCCGAGCGGCATGGATGCCGCGAGAGCCGCCCCCCGCCATGGATGGCGGATGGCG
>NZ_JAUFNS010000031.1:0-54613 GCF_041060445.1 Pseudomonas sp. W2-17
TCGAGCAACTGCTGCTGAATGGGCATAAAAAAAATCCGATGCCAGGGGGCTGACATCGGATTCTCTATAAAGCCCGGCTTGGACTCAAATGCTTAAGTGAACAGCATTACGCTCACTGAGCGGGGCTTTTTATTTGCGGAGTTCACGACGGATTGACGTCACCCATTTTGACTCGAACGGTGTAGGCCTCCATCGATTTGTGCCCTTTGATGACAGAAGCACTGCACGACGCCGGCACTGTGCCGACTGACCGCGCACTGGCAAACTTGTCAGGCGCCGGGCTGATCCCAAACCATGAGAACGTCTTCTCATGCCCAAGTTTGAATTCACAGACGCGGGCGCCGTCTTTCATGCGAAAGGTTGCCGAATCGTTTCGTGGGTTATTCAACGTCATGCCGAAAGAGGCATTAAGCAGGTTGCCCGGCATGACGTAGCCAGCCAGATCGGTGCCGGGAGGTAACCAGGTTGCAGATGCCAGATACAGATCTGCGTCGGTGTCATTCCACATCTCTATGGTCACGGCCATTTTGTTCGGATAGGCGGCATGGGTGAGCGGCGCGGTGGCCAACGCACCGGTCAGTAACACCGCGCTGCTTGAAAAGATCCGTCTTGTTTTCATTTTGCTTCCTTCCATTCAAACCTGCGTAGACCTGCTCACACGCTATAGCGCGCGGACGGTCGGTTGGTGGATGCAGCCCGGCATCATTTCATCTCGAAGCTCAGGCGCATGCCGTTTGTGTAGTCCCAATCATCCAGCGTCGTTGAACATGTCGCGGGCTTCTTACCCTCGCTTTGCGCATCAGTCCAGATACTGGGCCCTGTCAGCGTGACCGCGCCCCTAACATACGTACGAGGACCATACTTGATGTCATAGACGCAGGCTGCTTTACCGTCGGCGTCACCTCCAAGGAGTGCGAAATAAATCTCACCGCCGTGAGCATCCGCCAGGAAATTAAAGCCGACATGTCCACCGGCGCTGACCACAAGGTCTTTTTCAGCAAACTCGCCTGTTTCCCAACTTTGATAATACAGGCGCACATCGTGACTCAAATCGTTTCGTATCTCCCCTTCAACCTTCATTGTCTCCGAGGCATGTACGCTGGTAAAAAACAGCGAAAAAAAGACAGCGATAATTTGTTTTGAATACATTTTCGAATTCCATTTCAATAAAGATCATTTAAAACACACCCCTCCTGGGTAGTGCGATGGCATCAGGCTGCTTCCTCACTGAATACTGAACTTCAAATCATAGCCCTTGCCCCACACTTTCTTTTTGATGGCTGCCGTGCAGTCAGCATGGAAGCTACCTGTCGATTTGGCGCGAGCCCAGGGGTAGGTTTCAAAGTCATAAATGAGCCAGCCCGCCACTCGCCTTTGATCCAATCCACCCGAAAAATTACAGGTTTTGTCGCCGATCGTATAACTGAAGCTGATTCGGCCTTTTTTCTGGTCTGACACTTTTACCCTAAACTTCCCTGAGTGATGCTTAGGGATTGCATAGTCATCCGATTCAAAGCTTCCGAACGGCCAGGAAGCTTTATTCAATGCAAGATGCTCCCCCGACCCATTCACAAGCGTCACATCAAACGTATGCGGAGTATTGGCGGTCGCTGCACCGGCGGCCAGTGTAAGCAACAACAAGGAGGTTACATTCGGTATATATCGAGTCATTAGAGAATTCCATTTCTTTAGCAAGTCCATTAATGCGCGTCCTGTGCGCAAACAAAAGTATGGCCTCGATAAATATTAACGCATGGGGAATGTAACGATAGAAGAGGTAGGAGAGTTCTTACGACGTGGTAGTGCAACGCCTGTCAGCCGGTATGAGTCTGATCCGGCTGACGAGTGCCTGTCACCAGGCACTGACGGAAGGTGTTCAGCCGCGAGCCTGATTGATCAGATCGATGTACTCGTCAGCGTTGCGCTGATCCTTGATCAACGTAACAAAGTCGTTGCCGTGCTCGTCCTTGCCGTCAAGGTCGTAGCCGGCTTCTTTGAAGAACACCAGAAAACGCGCGAAATCGTCAACGCGCAGGCCTCGGTAAGCCTTGATCAGCTTGTGCAGCGACGGCGAAGTCGCGTCAACCGGCTCGAAATCCAGGAACAGCTTGATCTGGGCGTCGCCGATTTCATCGCCAATCACCTGCTTCTTATCTTTACGCATTGCTGACTCCAACTGACTTGCGGGACATTTCACGGGCGGGCAGTTTACCCCCCGCCCGGTCGCCGGCTCAACGCGCGCGTACGCTGCCGGTGTGCAGGTCAGCCCATACGTGACCGTTGGCGTAACTCAGGAACTGGCAGTAGACCTTTTCGTTACGCAGCAAATCCACGAGCACACGGTATTGCGAAGCCGGGTAATACAGCGTCAGCGTGCGGGACGGCTCGTCGTACGTCGGTTTTTTCAGGCTTTTGCTTTCGCCGTCGAAGTGGATCAGCACGTCGGAGATAGTCGCGCCCTTGTTCATGGGCTTGCCTTTGAGGCGCAGGATCAGCGGCGAGGTGACCGGGATCGGTTGCTGATTGGACTGACGCTGGCTGCCCACCACCACCGAATACTCAGTGATCTGCAGCAATTGCTGCTGCTCGGGTTCGCCCTCGCGCACGGACAACTCGTCCGGCGGCAAGTATTGCGCGTGCATGGGTTCGGCGAGTGCGGGGAGTGGCAGCGTCAACAGCAACATCCACGCAGCGGTGGTTCGAAACGATAACGGCATGGGCGCCTCCCGAAAAAGTGGGGGCACTCTATCATGCGAGTGTCTGTCGACCGTCAACACCCTCCAATCGACCCGGCACCACCCAAAACATCGATAGATGTGGCATGTGTGGAAGCGAGCACGCTCACTCCCACACTGTGACCATGCTTGTCTTACATGCCTTTAACGGCGTAGATCCCGGCCGCATTGCGCCAGTAGCCTTTGTAGTCCATGCCGTAACCGAAGATGTAGCGGTCAATGCAAGGCAGGCCGACGAAGTCTGCTTTCAGGTCAGGGCGCGCCTTGCGGTCGTGGTCCTTGTCGATCAGCACAGCGGTATGAACAGCGCTTGCACCGGCATGTTTGCAGAAGTCGATGATCGCGCCGAGGGTGTGACCTTCATCAAGGATGTCGTCAATGATCAGCACGTCACGGTCGATGAACGAAACTTCAGGTTTGGCTTTCCAGAACAGGTCGCCACCGCTGGTCTCATTCCGATAGCGGGTAGCGTGCAGGTAGGACGCTTCCAGCGGGAAATTCAGATGAGTGAGCAGCTTGCCGGCGAAGATCAGGCCGCCGTTCATGACGCAAAATACCACCGGGTTACGGTCGGCCAGCACGCCATTGATTTGCTCGCCGACGCGGGCGATGGAGGCTTCGACTTCAGCCTCGTTGTAAAGGCAGTCAGCCTCGCGCATGACTTGACGGATATGCTCGAGATCAGCGGACATGACGCTCTCCAAGGGGGCTGTGTAAGGAAAAGCGGGCAAAGGTACGCATCCGCCGACATCAGGGCAAGTGTTTCTGGACTAACGTTGCACTGCCGTTCCAGAAATCTCGACACGCGAACCTAACCGTCAGGACAAGTTACAGCTGAATAGATTAATCTAAGCCGTTTTTTTTGCCCGCCCGCTGGAGCCTTTCCCCTATGCCCATTCGTGAGATCCGCCACCCGCTGATCCGCCACAAGCTCGGCCTGATGCGCCGTGCCGATATCAGCACCAAGAATTTTCGTGAACTGGCTCAGGAGGTCGGCGCGCTGCTGACGTATGAAGCGACCAAGGATCTGCCGCTGGAAACCTACGAGATCCAGGGCTGGGCCGGCACGGTTCAGGTCGAGAAGATCGCCGGCAAAAAGATCACCGTGGTGCCGATCCTGCGGGCCGGTATCGGCATGCTGGAAGGCGTGCTCAGCCTGATCCCGGGCGCCAAGGTCAGTGCCGTGGGCGTTGCGCGCAATGAAGAAACCCTCGAAGCCCACACGTACCTGGAAAAACTCGCCCCCGAGATCGACCAGCGTCTGGCGCTGATCATCGACCCGATGCTCGCCACCGGCGCCTCCATGGTTGCCACCATCGACCTGCTGAAAAAAGCCGGCTGCCGCGACATCCGCGCGATGGTGCTGGTTGCCGCGCCGGAAGGCATCGCCACCGTCGAGAGGGCCCACCCGGACGTCAACATCTATACCGCATCCATCGATCAGCAACTCAACGAACACGGCTACATCATTCCGGGCCTGGGCGATGCCGGTGACAAGATTTTCGGCACCAAGCAGAAGGACGCCTGATGAAGCCGGATGAGTTCAACGATCCACTCTGGCGCACCATCTTGTCGGGCGCGCAGATGCTGTTCGTGGCCTTCGGCGCGCTGGTATTGATGCCGCTGATCACTGGCCTCGATCCCAATGTCGCGCTGTTCACGGCAGGCCTGGGCACCCTGTGCTTCCAGGTGGTGACAGGCCGTCAGGTGCCGGTCTTCCTCGCGTCGAGCTTTGCTTTCATTACCCCGATCATTCTCGCCAAGGGCCAGTTCGGCCTGGCCGCGACCATGGGCGGCGTCATGGCAGCAGGCTTCGTCTACACCTTCCTTGGCCTGGCCGTGAAGATCAAAGGCACCGGTTTCATCGACCGCTTGCTGCCGCCGGTGGTCATTGGCCCGGTGATCATTTCCATTGGTCTGGCGATGGCACCCATTGCAGCCAACATGGCAATGGGGCGCACGGGTGACGGCGCCGCAGAGCTGATCCCGTACAACACTGCAATCATCATTTCGATGGCGGCGCTGCTGACGACGTTGATCGTTGCAGTGTTTGGCAAAGGCATCTTCCGCCTGGTGCCGATCATCTCGGGCGTGCTGGTGGGTTTTGCGCTGTCGTTCTATTTCGGCGTGGTCGACGTGGCGAAAATTGCTGCCGCGCCCTGGCTGGCCTTGCCGCACTTCACGGCACCGGAATTCAACTGGCAGGCGATCCTGTTCATCGTACCGGTGGCACTGGCCCCGGCCATCGAGCACATCGGTGGCGTGATTGCAGTGGGCAGCGTGACGGGCCGCGATTACCTGAAAAAGCCCGGCCTGCACCGCACCTTGCTGGGTGACGGCATCGCGACGACCGTGGCGGGTGCGTTCGGTGGCCCGCCCAACACCACCTACGCCGAAGTCACCGGCGCAGTGATGCTGACCAAAAACTACAACCCGAAGATCATGACCTGGGCGGCCATTTTCGCCATCACCCTGGCCTTCATCGGCAAGTTCGGCGCGTTGCTGCAAAGTATTCCGGTGCCGGTCATGGGCGGGATTTTGTGCCTGCTGTTCGGCTCGATCGCGGCGGTAGGCATGAACACGCTGATTCGCCACAAGGTCGACCTGGCCGAAGCGCGCAATCTGGTGATCGTGTCCGTCACGCTGGTGTTCGGCATTGGCGGCGTGCTGATCGGCACCGGCAACGGCCCTGATGATTTCGGCATGAAAGGCATCGCGCTCTGCGCCGTGACCGCCATCGTGCTGAACCTGATCCTGCCGGGCAATGACGCATGGAAGAACAAGCACCTCGATGATCAGCTGCCGTAGTTTGGAAGCGTTGTGAAAAAGGGGGCATCACTCACGTGATGCCCCCTTTTTGCTTGTGCAACCCCTGAGATCCTCGGCGTACACCGAAACTGTGGGAGTGAGCTTGCTCACGAAGGCGGCGCATCAGGCTCATCAATGCCTACTGAACAGACGCATTCGCGAGCAAGGTGGAACGCCACCCCGGTCGCTCCCACGGGGAATGAACACCACACCCAAGTTCAGGTTATTCCACCACCATCGCCGGTGCCTTTTCGCACAGTGTGTTCAGCGCTTTCGCCCAGTTCGGATCGTCGTTCAGGCACGGAATCAACACCAATTCCTCGCCCCCCGCTTCCCTGAACTGCTCGGCCCCGCGATCGCCAATTTCTTCCAGCGTTTCGATGCAGTCCGCGACAAACGCCGGGCACATGACCAGCAGCTTCTTCACGCCTTTGGCCGCGAGCTCTGCCAAGTGCGGCTCGGTGTAGGGTTCGATCCACTTGGCGCGCCCCAGACGTGACTGAAAAGACACCGACCATTTGCCATCGGGAATCCCCATCAGCTTGGCGAATTCAGCCGATGAGCGCATGCATTGGGCGCGGTAGCAGACCGCCAGAACTTCGGGCGACGCCGTCTCACAGCAGTTCCCGCTCTTGAAACAGTGGTTGCCGGTCGGGTCCAGCTTGGTGATATGCCGCTCGGGCAGACCATGAAAACTCAGCAGCAGGTGATCGTAATCCTGCTGCAGATGCGGCCGCACGCTCGCCACCAGAGCGTCGAGGTATTCCTGCTGATTGAAGAACGGCGTCAGCAGCGAGAAGTCAAAATTCAGCTTTTTCTCACGCACTACGCGTTTGGCTTCTTCAATCACCGTGGTCACGGTACTGTCCGCAAACTGCGGATACAGCGGCGCCAACGTGACTTTCTTAATGCCCTGGGCTGCCAGGCGCGTGAGCACGGTTTCAATCGAAGGCTCGCCATAACGCATCGCCAGCTCCACCGGACCGTGTTTCCACTCCTTGACCATGGCCTGCTGCAGTCGCTTGCTCAGCACCACCAGCGGCGAACCCTCGTCCCACCAAATCGAGGCATAGGCATGGGCCGACTGCTCCGGGCGCTTGATCAGAATCAGCGAGACGATCAGGCGACGCACTGGCCACGGCACGTCAATAACGTAAGGGTCCATCAGGAACTGATTGAGATAGCGGCGCACGTCGGCGACCGACGTGGACGCCGGCGAACCCAGGTTAACCAGCAATAGAGCGTGATCGGTCATGCAACACCTTGATGTCAGTGGCGGCCCAAAAGGTTTTCCAAGGCCGCGCGCAGATCAGTGAATCGGAAAGTAAAACCCGCCTCTTCCAGACGGTCTGGCCGGGCGCGTTGACCGCCCAGCAGCAGGATCGACAGCTCGCCCAGCAACACTCGAAGCGCAACGGCCGGCATCGGCATGAAGGATGGTCGGTGCAGCACGGACGCGAGGGTCTTGGCGAAATCCCGGTTGCGGGCCGGTGATGGCGCGCAGGCATTATAAGGACCTCGGGCCTCGTCCCGGTTCATCAGAAAATCAATCAGGGCGATTTGATCTTCTATATGAACCCACGGCATCCACTGGCGTCCGTTGCCAATCGGTCCGCCCATGCCCATCTTGAAGGGCGGCAACAAGCGTTGCAGCATGCCGCCTTCATCGGCCAACACCAGACCGGTGCGCACCAGCACCACGCGAATGCCCAGGGTCTCGGCACGCTGCGCGGTCTCTTCCCAAGCAATGCACAGACGGCTGGCGAAATCTTCGCTGACCGGTTGCGCGTTTTCGTCGAGCTCGCGCTCACCGCCGTCGCCATACCAGCCTACCGCCGAGCCGGAAATCAACACGTCGGGTTTCTGCTCGCGGCGCTCAAGCCACGTGACCAATTGCTCAGTCAGGGTGATGCGGCTGTCCCACAGCAGTATTTTGCGTTTGCGGGTCCACGGACGGTCGGCGATGGGTGCGCCGGCCAGATTGATCACTGCGTCGACGTGCTGGCTGCCTATGTCGTCGAAGTGAGCGATCCCGCGAACGTTGGCGCCGCAGAGCCGCGCAACGTCATCGGGTTTGCGACTCAAGACCGTCAGTTGATGGCCCTGCGCGAGCCAGTGTTTACACAAACGACGCCCTATCAAGCCTGTACCGCCGGTCAGCAAGATGTGCATGACTGAGTTCCTTACGTGGCGTTCATCGCAATTGCGGAGTCTATTTCTTCACAAGCCATAAGCTCGTGCGCGGAGTCATCACTCCACTTTAGGTCAGGTTACGGCGATCCACTCCACGGCTGTTCTTTAGGACAGCCCGATCGTGCAGTTGAACGATTGAAGTTAAGCGTCAGACTTGTCAGCGAGTCCTTGGAAAGGTCAGCGTCCTGCCTGTGCAGGGCGACAACTTATACCGAAAAACGGCATTGTACAGCTTTTGCCTGAGGCGTAGTCTGTGCAGACAAGGTAACGAGGCCCCTATGACTGTCCCCATTGCAATCATTGGTACCGGCATCGCCGGACTCTCCGCCGCCCAGGCATTGCAAGCCGCCGGGCATAGCATTCATCTCTTTGACAAGAGCCGCGGCAGTGGCGGCCGGATGTCCAGCAAACGCAGCGATGCCGGCGCACTGGACATGGGCGCGCAATACTTCACTGCCCGCGACCGTCGCTTCGCCGCCGCCGTCCAGCAGTGGCAAGCCGCGGGCCACGTGGCCGAGTGGAAGCCGCTGCTCTACAACTATCACGGCGGAAAGCTCAGCCTGTCGCCCGACGAGCAAGTGCGCTGGGTCGGCGCGCCGCGCATGAGTGCAATCACCCGGGCCATGCTCGGCGACATGCCGGTGACCTTTTCCTGCCGGATCACCGAAGTCTTTCGTGGCGAACAACACTGGAATCTGCTGGACGCCGACGGCCAAAGCCACGGCCCGTTCAGTCAGGTCGTGATCGCTATCCCCGCGCCTCAGGCCACCACCCTGCTGGCCGACGCGCCGAAACTGGCGAGCGTTGTCGCGGGCGTGAAGATGGAACCGACCTGGGCGGTCGCCCTGGCTTTCGATGCCCCGCTGGATACGCCTCTCGAAGGCTGCTTCGTGCAGGACAGCGCCATCGACTGGCTGGCCCGCAATCGCAGCAAACCCGGGCGCGACAGCCAGATGGACACCTGGATTCTGCACGCCACCAGCGCCTGGAGCCGCCAGCATGTGGACATGGCCAAGGAGGACGTCATCGATCACTTGCACGGCGCGTTCGCCGAGCTGATGAATTGCGCGATGCCGGCCCCGGCATTCACCCTCGCCCACCGCTGGCTGTACGCAAGGCCGGCTGGCGGACGCGAAGTCGGCGCGTTGTCCGATGCAGATCTGGGTCTGTACGTCTGCGGCGACTGGTGCCTGTCGGGTCGAGTCGAAGGCGCCTGGCTGAGCGGTCAGGAAGCCGCGCGACGTCTGCTGGAACACCTCAAATGAATAGAATCAATCCGCGCAAGCTGCTGCTGTCGAAATGGACGGCAGCGTCTCCTCAAAACCGTGAAAAGCACTTTCTGGTCACCGAGTTGTTTTGTGACGAAGAAGGCACTGTGTTGGAGATCGAACTGCAAGCCGTCATGACCAAGCGCAGCCAGACGCTGGCCTGGCAGACCTTGCAGAATGACCAGAGCTGGCAGATGGGCTGGAGGTAAACCCTTGCAAACTGCCGCCTCATCTCGTCATTACGGCTGAATTCCCGCACCTTGTCGTTTCATTCCCCGATCTTGTACAAATTATTTGACTTGCACTGCGACAAACCTATGATGGGCAAATGTTGTACAGAGAAACGGATCTGTATAAGAAGTTCATCGAGGGTTTGTCATGTCTGCTGTACTCGATCATTCATCAGAGCAAGCCTCCAAACCCAAGCTGGGCGTCAGCGCCTGCCTGATGGGTGTGGAGGTCAGGTTCAATGGCGGGCACAAGGAATCGCACCTTCTGACCCGGGCCCTCAACGAATACTTTGATTTCGTGCCGGCGTGCCCCGAGGTCGCCATCGGTATGGGCATTCCTCGCGAAGCCATTCGTTTGGTGGGAGACACCGATCACCCTCGGGCCATCGGCACGGTTCATCACGCCATGGATGTTACCGAGCAACTGGCTGATTACGGCGAGCACATGGCTACTGAGATGAGCGACATCTGCGGCTATATCTTCATGCAGAAATCGCCGTCGTGTGGCCTGGAGCGCGTCAAGGTGTACCGCGATAACGGCGTGCCGTTCGAAACCGGCGGACGTGGCATTTATGCCCAGGCGTTCTGCGCGCGTCATCCTGATCTGCCGGTTGAAGAAGACGGCCGTTTGAACGACCCGGTGCTGCGGGAGAATTTCATCACCCGTGTGTTTGCCTACGCCGCGTGGCAAGAGCTGCTGAAAAGCGGCATCACCCGCCGTGCGCTCACCGAGTTTCACGCCCGCTATAAATACCAATTGATGGCCAACGATCCCGTCCAGTACAAGGCGCTGGGGAATCTGCTGGGCACCATGGGCCGGAATGACCCTGCCGAGATAGCCCCGCGCTACTTCAGTCAATTGATGAGCGCGCTGAAGAAACCGGCGACCCGGCGCACCCACACCAACGTGCTGCAGCATCTGTGCGGTTATCTGCGCCAGACCCTCAGCGCATCCGACAAGAAAGAAATCCAGGGCGTCATCAATCAATACCACCAGGGCATTGTGCCGCTGGTTGTGCCGCTGACGCTGCTCAAACACCATTTCCGCCGACACCCCGATCCGTACATTGCGCTGCAGGTTTATCTGCAGCCGCATCCGGAAAACCTCAGTCTGCGCAACGCGATTTGAACATGACAACTACCGAGCAAGAACCGCCGGAAGGCGACCCGCAGGACCCCGCGAGCGCGTTCGAAAACGGCTGGCTGCCGATTCGCGAAATCGCCCGACTGACCGGTGTCAACGCAGTGACCCTGCGCGCCTGGGAACGTCGATATGGCCTCATCGTTCCGCACCGTACACCCAAGGGCCATCGCCTTTACAGCAACGAACATGTCGATCGCGTGCTGACCATCCTCACGTGGCTGAATCGCGGCGTGTCGGTCAGTCAGGTCAAGCAGTTGATCGACGATCAGCAGGCGCCAGCGCCAAGTGTCGAGAATGACTGGGACATTCTTCGCCAGACGTTGCAGGAAGCCATCGGCGCCCTGGCCGAGCGGCGACTCGATGATTCGCTCAACCGCGCGATGTCGCTGTATCCCCCGCGCACGCTCTGCGAACAACTGTTGCTGCCGCTGCTGGCGTCACTTGAGCAGCGCTGGCAGGGCCAGTTCGGCGCGCAGCTTGAGCGGGTGTTTTTCTACTCGTGGCTGCGCAGCAAGTTCGGCGCCCGGCTTTACCACAACAACCGTCAGGTCAGCGGCGCGCCCTTGCTGCTGGTCAATCAGTCCGACCTCCCGCTCGAGCCGCATCTGTGGCTGACGGCGTGGCTGCTCAGCAGCGCCGATTGCCCGGTGGAAGTGTTCGACTGGCCATTGCCGGCCGGCGAGCTAGCCCTGGCCTGCGAATACCTCAAGCCGCGCGCAGTGCTGTTGTATTCCAGCAAATCACTGAACGTCGGCCAGTTGCCTCGCCTGCTGCACAACATCGAGTGCCCCAAGCTGATCGTCGGGCCTGCGGTGCGCATTCATTCGACGGAATTATCCGCTGCCGAGGGTGACGTCTCCGGCCTCTCGCTGGCTGAAGACCCTTTGACCGCCCAGGCCACTTTGCAACGGCTGGGGCTCATCTAAGGAATAACCATGCAATTGATATGGCTGCGCAGTGATCTGCGTGTGCACGACAACACCGCGCTGAGCGCTGCCATGGAGCAGGGCCCGACCTTGGCCGTGTACATGATCAGCCCCGGCCAGTGGCAGAGCCATGACGATGCCCCATGCAAAGTCGATTTCTGGCTGCGCAACCTTCGTGAATTGAGCAAGGCACTTGCGGCGCTCAACGTCCCTTTGCTGATTCTCCATGCGGACACGTGGGCGCAGGCACCCAAGGCGATCCTGAAGCTGTGTCAGCAACACGGGATCGAAGGCGTCCACGTCAACGACGAGTACGGCATCAACGAGACCAAACGAGACCGTGACGTGGAGACGACACTCGACGGCGTCGGCATTCCGTTTCGTCGTCACCTCGACCAGCTGTTTTTTCAGCCGGGCAGCGTGCTCACCAAAAGCGGCGGCTATTTCAAGGTCTTCACGCAATTCCGCAAGGTCTGTTACGCCCGCTTGCATTACTCGATGCCGGCCCTGGTTGCGCTGCCCAAGCCACAACAGAAGCTGTCCGTCAAAAGCGATGTCGTGCCGGATGCGGTCAAGGGTTTCGCCGCGCCGACCGAGACCCTGCGCTCGCTCTGGCCGGCCGGCGAAGATGAGGCGCGTGATCGGTTGCAACACTTCACCGACGAGCAAGTGCATTACTACGATCAAGAGCGCGACTTCCCCGCCAAGCCCGGGACCAGCCAACTGTCTGCGTACCTGGCGGCCGGAGTGGTCTCGCCCCGCCAATGCCTGCATTCAGCACTGCGCAGCAACAACGGCGAATTCGAGACCGGTAACCCGGGCTCAGTCACCTGGATCAACGAGCTGCTCTGGCGTGAGTTCTACAAGCACGTGCTGGTGGGCTTCCCCCGTGTCTCCCGTCACCGCGCCTTCCGCCCGGAAACCGAAGCGCTGAAATGGCGCAATTCGCCCAAGGATCTGGAAGCCTGGCAACAGGGTCGTACCGGGCTGCCGATTGTCGATGCAGCCATGCGCCAGCTGCTTGAAAACGGCTGGATGCACAACCGCCTGCGGATGATCTCGGCGATGTTCCTGACCAAGAATCTGCTGATCGACTGGCGCGAGGGTGAACGCTATTTCATGCAGCACCTGATCGACGGTGATCTTGCGTCGAACAATGGCGGCTGGCAGTGGAGCTCATCGACCGGTACCGACGCATCGCCCTACTTCCGGATTTTCAATCCGCAAAGTCAGTCGGAGCGCTTCGATCCTGAAGGTCGATTCATCAAGCAATGGGTGCCTGAACTGGCTGAGTTGAACAAGCGCGACATTCATAACCCGACCGCGCTGGGCGGGCTGTTCGGAGTGGAAGGTTACCCCGCGCCCATCGTCGATTTGAAAGCCAGCCGCGAACGCGCGCTGCAAGCATTCAAGTCGCTGCCCCAGCGGCAGGCGGAGACGCAGGAGAATGGGTGAGCATTCGTCACGCCGGTTAGCGGTCGACTGCGCGGTGATTTAAACTGCCGCCCATGACGACTGTGATCCCTTCGCTTCAACTCCCTGCCGAACCCGCTATCACGTGTTCCACTTGCGCGGCCTGCTGCTGTCAGCTGGAAGTCATGTTGATTACCGACACCGGCGTGCCCGAGCGTTACATCGACACCGATGACTGGGGCGGCGAAGTGATGCTGCGCTTGGACGATGGCTGGTGCGCGGCACTGGATCGCGACACGATGATGTGCACGATCTACGACCGTCGACCGTTGATTTGCAGGGAGTTCGAAATGGGTGCGCCGGAGTGTATTGCCGAACGAGAAGGGATTGCGACGGCTTATCTGTGATAGTCGCGGTAAGCAGAAACCAGAAAGCCCGGGATTTGATGGTTGCCTGCATCAGCTGCGTTGGCTGACACATTCCCGGCCAAAGCCGGTCCTACGAGGTGGTTTTTCAGTAGGATCGGCTTTAGCCGGGAATAAGCGGGTAGTACGTTGCAAGTGCGGTTAAACCCGCTGGTGCAATAACGCAATCAAACGCTTAGAACGGCATCGTGTAGTGAATCGCGTAGCTTTCGATACCGTCGTTATTGGTGGTCATGCCGCCGTTGGAGTAGTGAGTGGCGCGCAGGCCAACTTCATGTCCACCGGCAAAGCGCAGACCAAAACCCAGACGGTCTTCGAACTGGAACGCGCTGCCCAGCTTGTTGCCTTCCACTTCGGTGCGCTGGAATACAGCGGCGCCGATACCGGCTTCAATGTAAGGTTTGACGCTCTCACCCGAAAACTCATAAACGAATACCGGAGAGAACGACAGGCTGTTGTTGCTGGAGCTCTTGTCGCCTTCCCAGTAGGTGTAAGCGCCGCTCCAGTAACCGGTCAGGCGACCGACACCGGTTTGCCACCAGCTTTGATCCCAATCAAATTGCGCGCCCAGACGATAAGTCATCGTGGATTCGCCAGTGTGTCCTACGGAAAACTCGACCCCATCAGCTTGAGCAATTGCGCTTTGCCCTAACAACGCAGCCGCAATCGCAGCCAAACAAAACAGTCGCTTCATCTGAAACATCCTATTTTCGAAAGCAGTTAAAAATTTTTTATATCGACAGAAGTGCTGTAGAAGCCGGCGGCTGAACTTTAGTTCACCCACAGCCGAAGCGATTCACGTTTTTTTCACGAAACGAAGCTTCGCACATTGTCGGAGTTGTTACAAAGCACACGTAGGACGTTTCTGAAATCTTCTGGATCACCGGTCGTCCAGAACTGAGCAGTCCGAGGATGACCGCTCGCCAGCAGCTCGCGCTCGCCCAGTAACCGCTGCAACTGCCGGGCTACAGCGGCACCGGTGTCAATCAGCGCGATGGACGCAGGGATCATTTCCCGCAGCAATGGCTTGAGGAACGGGTAATGGGTGCAGCCCAGAATGATGGTGTCGCAACCTGCAGCGAGCAGCGGCGCCACGTAATCCTGAAGCAACTGGCGAATCGCCGGGCTGACCAGATCGCCCGTTTCGATTAACTCCACCAGTCCCGGGCAGGGCTGCGTAATGACTTGCACGTCTGCCGCGAAGCGATCGAGCAACGCGGCGAACTTGGCGCTTTGCAAAGTGCCCGTGGTCGCCAGCACGCCGACGACGCCGGTCCGGGTCGCCGCGGCCGCAGGTTTGACCGCCGGCTCCATGCCCACAAGTGGCCAGTCAGGATAGCGGACGCGCAAGTCGGCGATGCCGGCCACCGTTGCCGTGTTGCAGGCGATCACCAGCGCCTTGGCGCGCTGGCTGTGGAAAAACTCGGCAATGGTTGCGCAACGTTCGCGGATGAATTCGGGGGTTTTCTCGCCGTAGGGAATGTGGCCGCAGTCGGCCACGTAGAGCAGCGATTCCCGTGGCAGCAACTGCTGTATTTCCGCCAGCACCGACAATCCGCCGACGCCGGAATCAAACACCGCCACCGGCGCATCGCTGTCTCTATTCATGCTCGGCGACAGCTCGGACCCCGGGACCGCACACACTGCAGCCAGGGTCGCGTTTGACTTTCAGTTCGCGGAATCGCGTGCTCAAGACATCAATCAGCAGCAGTCGCCCCACCATCGGCTCGCCAAATCCGGCCAGCAGCTTCAGGGCTTCGATGGCCTGCAAACTGCCGACCAATCCTACCAACGGGCCGATCACGCCGGCCTCGCTGCATGTCAGTTCGGTCTCGCTGCCGTGCCCGTAAAGGCAGTGGTAACACGGACTCTCCGGACGGCGCGGATCGAACACCGACAGTTGCGCTTCGAGGCGAATCGCAGCGCCGCTAACCAATGGTTTGCAGGCGGCGACGCAGGCGGCATTGACCGCTTCACGCGTTGAGAAATTGTCCGAGCAGTCGAGCACGAGGTCTACACCGGCAACGGCTGCGGCCAGGGAGTCGACATCAAGGGCGGCGCGGTGGGGTACCAGCGTGATCAGCGGATTGATCGCGGTCAGTCGCGTGATGGCTGAATCAACCTTACTCAGCCCCACGCTCTGGGTGTCGTGAATGATCTGGCGTTGCAGGTTGGTGAGATCGACGCTGTCGAAATCCGCCAGATGCAGTTCGCCGACGCCGGCCGCCGCCAGGTACAACGCCACCGGCGAACCCAGCCCGCCGAGGCCGACGATCAACACGCGGCTCTGCTTGAGGCGCAACTGACCGTCGATGTCGATCTGTTGAAGAAGGATCTGCCGGCTATAGCGCAGCAGTTCTTCGTCCGTCAGCACGGCACTCGCCCGAAGGTAATGCGCTCGTGGTCGCCCAGGTCGCGGCGGGTCTTGATCTCTTCGAATCCGTGCTCAAGCAACAGCTCGCGAACCGCTGCGCCTTGATCGTAGCCATGCTCCAGCAACAGCCAGCCGCCAGCTTCAAGGTGCGCGGGCGCTTGCGACACAATCAAACGCAGATCGTCCAGGCCATCGGCGCCGGAGACCAACGCACTGCTTGGCTCGAAGCGCACATCACCTTCGACCAGGTGCGGGTCGTTGGAAGCAATGTAAGGCGGGTTGCTCAGGATCAGGTCGAAACGCTGCCCCTCGACAGCACTGAACCAGTGGCTGTGCAAGACCTTCGCGTTATCCAGATGCAGGCGCTGGCGATTGCGTTCGGCAAGCTCGACCGCCTCTTCAACGCGATCCACCGCCGTGACGCTCCACTGCGGACGATCCTTGGCCAGCGACAGCGCGATGGCGCCGGTGCCGGTGCCGAGATCGAGCAGCGTGTGAGGAATCGCTCCGGGCAAAAGCTCCAGCGCGGTTTCCACCAGCATCTCGGTTTCGGGCCGCGGGATCAGCGTATGGGGGGCGACTTCCAGATCGATGCTCCAGAACCCTTGCAGGCCCAGGATGTACGCGACCGGTTCGCCGGTTCGACGACGCTTGAGGTAGCCGTCGAAAGCGTGCGCCGCTTCGGTGCTGACAATACGCTCGGGCCAGGTGTGCAGAAAACTGCGCGGCTTGCCCAGGGCAGCGGCCAGCAACAATTCTGCATCCAGACGCGCTGTCGGAGAATCCGGCAACTCGGCGCTTCTTAACAAGCTGGCGATGATGGTCATTTAATCACCCAGTGCCGCAAGTTGATCTGCCTGATACTCGGCAAGTAACGGTTCTATCACTGCATCGACCCCGCCGGCCAGAACTTCATCAAGGGAATAGAGCGTCAGGTTCACGCGGTGATCCGTGACTCGCCCCTGTGGGAAATTGTACGTACGAATGCGTTCCGAGCGATCCCCGGAACCTACCAGCAATTTACGCTCGCTGGCGATGGCGTTGGCGGCCGCAGCGGTCTGCTGATCATTGAGCTTGGCCGACAGCCAGGACATCGCCCGCGCACGGTTCTTGTGCTGCGAACGTTCTTCCTGGCATTCCACCACAATGCCGGACGGCAAGTGCGTAATGCGGATGGCCGAGTCGGTCTTGTTGACGTGCTGACCACCGGCGCCGGATGAGCGATAGGTGTCAACGCGCAAGTCGGACGGGTTGATCTCGATGGTCTGCTGTTCGTCAGGCTCCGGCAACACCGCCACGGTACACGCAGACGTATGAATGCGGCCCTGGGATTCGGTTTCCGGCACGCGCTGAACGCGATGCACACCCGACTCGAATTTCAGCTTGCCGTAGACGTGCTCGCCTTCGACCCGCGCAATGACTTCCTTGTAGCCGCCATGCTCGCCCACGTTCTCCGACAGGATCTCGACACGCCACCCACGCCGCTCGGCATAACGGGAATACATGCGGAAAAGGTCGCCGGCAAAGATCGCGGCCTCGTCACCACCCGTGCCGGCGCGGATTTCCAGAAACACGTTACGGCCATCGTTCGGGTCTTTGGGCAGCAGCATTTTTTGCAGGTCAGCTTCAAGCACCAGTAACTGATCCTTGGCTTCGCGCACTTCCTCGACTGCCATTTCGCGCATGTCGGGATCGCTGTCCTTGAGCAGCGCCTGCGCGCCTTCGAGGTCGCTCTGCACTTTCTGCAGCTGCCGGTACACCTGAATCACTGGCTCGACTTCGGAGTACTCACGGGAATACGCGCGAAACTTGGTCTGGTCGGAGATGACTTCGCCATCGCCGAGCAGCGCGGTCAATTCCTCGAAACGGTCGCTGAGCACGTCCAGCTTATTAAGCAGTGAAGCTTTCATTGCGGGGATTTATCCGTAGAGCCCTCGTTGAGGGCAAAGAGTTCCTGGGCCATGGCCAGCGCATCGACGCGGCCTTCAGCGGAGAGCTTTTTGAGCTGCACGCTGGGGGCGTGCATCATTTTGTTCGTCAGGCCACGTGCCAGCGCCATCAATACATCTTCGGCGTTGCTGCCATTGGCCAGCATGCGCTGGGCTTTCTGCAATTCTTCGTCACGCAGGCGTTCGCTCTGCTGACGATACGCCTTGAGCACGTCGACCGCCGCCAGTTCGCGCAGCCGCGACATGAAGTCGTCGACGCCCACGCTGACCAGTTCTTCGGCCGCCTGCGCCGCGCCCTGGCGGCTTTTGAGGTTTTCAGCGACGACTTCGTGCAGATCGTCGACGGTGTAGAGGTAGACGTCGTCCAGCTCGCCGACCTCGGGCTCGATGTCGCGCGGCACGGCGATGTCGACCATGAAGATCGGCTTGTGTTTGCGCAGTTTCAGCGCGCTTTCCACGGCGCCCTTGCCCAGAATCGGCAACTGACTGGCCGTGGAGCTGATGACGATGTCGCTGTTGACCAGCTCGGCCGGGATGTCGGCCAACAGCACCGCATGAGCACCGAACTGCTCGGCCAGAATATTCGCGCGCTCGAGGGTGCGGTTGGCAACAACGATACGCTTGACCCCGAGATCATGCAGGTGACGCGCGACAAGCGTGATGGTCTCCCCTGCCCCGATCAACAGCGCCTGGCTGCGCTGCAGGTCGCTGAAAATCTGCTTGGCCAGGCTGACGGCGGCAAAGGCGACGGACACCGGGTTCTCGCCGATGGCGGTGTCGGTGCGTACCTGTTTGGCAGCGCTGAAAGTGGCCTGAAAAAGACGCCCGAGCAGTGGGCCGACGGTGCCGGCCTCCCGGGCAACGGCATACGCCGATTTCATCTGACCGAGGATCTGCGGCTCGCCGAGCACCAGTGAGTCCAGGCCCGACGCCACGCGCATCATGTGTCGCACCGCCGCGTCGTCTTCATGCACATAGGCACTGGCGCGCAGCTCATCGACATTCAGGTGGTGATAATCCGCCAGCCAGCGCAACACGACGTCGGCGGTCAGCTGATCCTGCTCGATATAAAGTTCGCTGCGATTGCAGGTGGAGAGAATGGCCGCTTCCCGGCTGCGGGTCAGGCGGCAGAGCTGCTGTAGCGCCTCAACCAGCTGCTCAGGCGTAAATGCCACGCGCTCGCGGACATCAACTGATGCAGTCTTATGGTTGATACCCAGAGCAAGAAAGGCCATTCAAGGTCGCTGATGGTGACGTGAAGCCGGCAATTGTCCTACTTCGATAGAGTCAGGACAACCACCGCAATACATTCAGAACGTCCGCAGCACACTATTGTCCCTATACAGGTTGCTTATCACCGCCTCTGGCCTGCGACAAAATGTCCACGCACAGGCTGTAGATTAAGCATATCCAGATTTCGCGCGGGCTGTGGGTTTGCTCCCGGCCTTGTGTCATGATGCTTCCAAACCGCAGGTAAGCCGCCCCTCTTCTATATGAATAAATCCTCCGCGTTGTTCCTTGCCCTTGTCGCTCTGAGTGGCTGCCAGTCTACGGCCTCCGTTTCTACGGAGCCTTCTGCTCCCGCGAAAGAAGCGCCGCCCGCACCCGAGGCCAAACCTCAGGTGTACGGCTCGTTTACTCAGGAAACCGTCGTCAGCCTGCTGACCGCCGAGCTTGCCGGCCAGCGCAACCGCTTCGACATCGCGCTGGACAACTACGTGACCCAGGCGATCCAGACCCAGGATCCGGGGATTTCCGAGCGCGCCTTCCGCATCGCCGAATACCTGGGGGCCGATCAGGCCGCCCTCGACACCTCGATGATCTGGGCGAAAAACGACCCGGGCAATCTCGAGGCACAGCGCGCGGCGGCCATACAGCTGGCGAGGGCCGGGCGCTACGACGATTCCATGCGCTATATGGAGAAGGTCCTTCAGGGCCAGGGCGACACGCATTTTGATTTCCTCGCGTTGTCGGCGTCGGAAACCGACTCCACTACGCGCAAGGGGCTGATCACCAGCTTCGACCGCCTGTTGACGAAGTACCCGAAAAACGGCCAACTGATCTTCGGCAAGGCGCTGCTTCTTCAGCAGGAAGGCGACAGCGCCGCCTCCCTGAAACTGCTCGAAGACAACCCGCCGGGTGAAGGTGAAGTGGCGCCGATCCTGCTGCGCGCTCGCTTGCTGCAAAGCATGAACCGCGGCAAGGAAGCGATCCCGCTGCTGGAAAAAAGCATCAAAAAATACCCGGATGACAAGCGCCTGCGCCTAACCTATGCGCGCATGCTCGTGGAACAGAACCGTATGGAAGACGCCAAAGTGCAGTTCTCCAGCCTGGTTCAGCAGTACCCGGATGACGACGAGCTGCGTTATTCGCTTGCCCTCGTCTGCCTGGAAAACAAGGCATGGGATGAAGCGCAGGGTTATCTCGAGGACCTCGTTGCACGCGGCAGTCACGTCGACTCGGCTCACGTAAACCTCGGCCGGATCTACGAAGAGCGCGACGATCCGCAAACCGCGCTTGCCGAATACGCCCAAGTGGGCCCCGGCAATGACTTCCTGCCTGCCCAGCTGCGTCAGGCCGATATCCTGATGAGCAACGGCAACGCTGCAGAAGCGTCGAAGCGGCTGGCCCAGGCACGTGCCGATCAACCCGATTACGCCATTCAGCTGTACCTGATCGAAGCCGAGACCCTGGCCAACAACAACCAGAGTGACCGCGGCTGGCAGGTGTTGAGTCAAGCGCTCAAGCAGTACCCGGATGATCTGAACCTGCTTTACACCCGCTCGATGCTGGCCGAGAAACGCAACGATCTTAAACAGATGGAGAGCGACCTGCGGGCCATTCTCAAGCGCGAGCCGGACAATGCCATGGCGCTGAACGCTCTGGGCTATACCCTCTCGGACCGCACCACGCGCTACGCCGAGGCCAAGGAATTGATCGAACGCGCACACCAGCTCAATCCGGAAGACCCGGCAGTGCTCGACAGCCTCGGCTGGGTCAATTACCGCCTCGGCAACCTAGATGAAGCCGAGCGTCTGCTGCGTCGGGCGCTGGAGCGCTTCCCGGATCACGAAGTCGCCGCCCACCTGGGCGAAGTCCTGTGGGCCAAAGGCGAGCAGCGTGAAGCGCGCAAAGTATGGGGCAAGGCCCTTGAACAACAACCTGACAGCCCGGTTCTGCGCAACACCATCAAACGCCTGACCGGCGCCGAGACCCTTTGAATTTATGCAATTGCGCCACGTACTCGTATTCAGTCTGATCGCCCTGCTCGCCGGCTGTGCCGGCATGTCCTCCCGCGAAGCCGTGCAAGGCAAGGGCGACGCCAATCAATGGCGTGTCAACAAAGAACAACTCAGCGGCCTCGATGGCTGGCAGATCAACGGCAAGGTTGGCATCCGCGCGCCAAAGGATTCCGGCAGCGGTACGCTTTTCTGGCTGCAACGCCAGGATTACTACGACATTCGCCTGTCCGGCCCGCTGGGGCGCGGTGCTGCCCGCCTGACCGGTCGCCCTGGCGCGGTGTCGCTGGAAGTCGCCAATCAGGGCCGCTACGACGCGCCGGACCCGGAAACCCTGCTTAAAGATCAGCTTGGCTGGAAATTGCCGGTGTCGCATCTAGTCTGGTGGGTGCGCGGTCTGCCGGCGCCAGACAGCAAAGGCAACCTGACCCTTGACGGTGACAGTCGCCTGTCCAGCCTTGAACAGGATGGCTGGCAGATTGAATACCTGAGCTACACCCAGCAAAACGGTTTCTGGCTACCTGAACGCATGAAGCTGCACGGGCAGGATCTGGACGTCACGCTGGTCATCAAGGACTGGCAACCACGCAAACTGGGGCAATGAGCATGTCGCAACCACGACTGACACTGCCCGCCCCTGCCAAACTGAATCTGATGCTGCACATCACCGGACGCCGCGCCGACGGTTATCACGAACTGCAGACGCTGTTCCAGTTTCTCGATTACGGCGACGAGCTCAGCTTCGCGCTTCGTGACGACGGCGAAGTGCGACTGCAGACGGAAATTGCCGACGTCCCCCACGACAGTAATCTGATTGTCAGAGCGGCTCGCGCCCTCAAGCAACAATCGGGTTGCCCGCTTGGCGTTGATATCTGGCTGAAAAAAGTCCTGCCCATGGGTGGCGGCATCGGCGGCGGAAGTTCCGACGCGGCAACCACACTGCTGGGCCTGAATCATCTCTGGCAGCTTGGCTGGAATGAAGATCGGCTGGCGGCGCTGGGCCTGCAGCTTGGGGCTGACGTGCCGGTTTTTGTGCGCGGACATGCTGCATTTGCCGAGGGCATCGGCGAGATCCTGACCCCCGTAACCCCCGAAGAACCTTGGTATCTGGTGCTAGTGCCGCAAGTATCTGTAAGTACAGCAGAAATTTTTTCAGATCCACTGTTGACACGTGACACTCCTCCCATTAAAGTGCGCCCCGTTCCCAAGGGAAACAGTCGAAATGACTGCTTACCGGTTGTAACGAGGCGGTATCCAGAAGTTGGTAACGCTTTGAATTTGCTAGGTAAATTTACCGAAGCAAAATTAACCGGAACTGGAAGTTGTGTGTTTGGGGCCTTCCCAAGCAAAGCTGAAGCTGATAAAGTCTCGGCCCTTCTTACAGAGACCCTTACAGGGTTTGTAGCAAAAGGCGCAAACATCTCGATGTTGCACCGGAAGTTACAGGCGCTGCTCTAAAAGGAACCGAGTGCCAGGCACTCGTGCAACAGATACAGGGGCGTCGCCAAGCGGTAAGGCAGCAGGTTTTGATCCTGCCATGCGTTGGTTCGAATCCAGCCGCCCCTGCCATTTTCCTATAGTCATCCAGGCATACCCTAAGCCTCCAGGTACTGCGCGTGTCCAAGATGATGGTCTTTACGGGGAACGCCAACCCCGATCTGGCTCGGCGTGTCGTACGTCAGCTGCATATCCCTCTCGGTGACATCTCTGTTGGAAAGTTTTCCGACGGTGAGATTACCGCTGAGATCAATGAAAACGTTCGCGGTAAAGACGTCTTCATTATTCAGCCGACCTGCGCTCCGACCAACGATAACCTGATGGAACTCGTCGTGATGGCAGATGCCTTCCGTCGCTCCTCGGCCACTCGTATCACTGCTGTAATCCCTTACTTTGGTTATGCCCGCCAGGACCGCCGTCCGCGTTCCGCCCGTGTGGCCATCAGCGCTAAAGTGGTTGCGGACATGCTCACCGTCGTCGGTATCGACCGTGTGCTGACTGTCGACCTGCACGCTGACCAGATTCAAGGCTTCTTCGATATTCCGGTAGATAACATCTACGGCTCCCCGGTTCTGGTGGATGATATCGAAGACCAACGTTTCGAAAACCTGATGATTGTCTCCCCGGATATCGGCGGCGTCGTGCGTGCACGTGCTGTGGCCAAATCCCTGGGCGTCGATCTGGGCATCATCGACAAGCGCCGCGAGAAGGCCAACCACTCCGAAGTGATGCACATCATCGGTGACGTTGAAGGCCGTACCTGTATTCTCGTCGACGACATGGTCGATACCGCGGGCACTTTGTGCCATGCGGCCAAGGCGCTGAAGGAACACGGCGCTGCCAAGGTCTTCGCGTATTGCACACACCCTGTTCTGTCGGGCCGTGCGATCGAGAACATCGAAAATTCCGTGCTGGACGAACTGGTGGTGACAAACACCATTCCGTTGTCCGCTGCTGCACAGGCCTGTGACCGTATCCGTCAGCTGGATATCGCACCGGTAGTCGCTGAGGCGATGCGTCGCATCAGCAACGAAGAATCGATCAGCGCGATGTTCCGATAAGGGCCATGCCCTGCCGAACCATCCGTTGACGAAAAGCGCCCCGCCCCGACACTCAATGCCGGGGCGGGGCTTTTTTGCCCATACCGTGTCAGGCGCTGGTCGCAAACGCCGCTCGGTCATGGCTATTTTGGAGATGCAAAATGAACGAATTTACTCTGAACGCCCAAGCGCGTACTGACCTGGGGAAAGGTGCGAGCCGCCGCCTGCGTCGTCTCGCCGCCTCCGTCCCAGCCGTTGTCTACGGTGGTGGCCAGGAAGCAACTTCGATCACCATCGAAGCCAAAGAACTCGCCAAAATGTTCGAAAACGAAGCTGCCTACAGCCACGTTATCGAGCTGAACATTGCTGGCGCCAAGCAGAACGTCATCGTTAAAGCGATGCAGCGTCACCCTGCCAAGCAGTTCATCATGCACGCCGACTTCATCCGCGTCGTGGCTGGCCAGAAACTGACCGCTATCGTTCCAGTGCACTTCATCAACGAAGAAGCACCGGTCAAGAAAGGCGGCGAGATCTCGCACACCACCACTGAGCTGGAAGTGACCTGCCTGCCGAAAGACCTGCCTGAGTTCATCGAAGTTGACCTGGGCGCGCTGGAAATCGGCGACAACGTTCACCTGTCCGATGTTAAAGCACCTAAAGGTGTTGAATTCGTCGCTCTGGCGCACGGCAAGGACCTGGACATCGCTAACGTCCACGCTCCTCGCATCGTCCAGGACGAAGAAGAAGAAGGCACCGCAGAAGGCGAAGCAGAGTAATCATTACTCGCTAGCCGGTTGAACCCGTGATGATGCTCGCCATCATCACACTCGACCCAAGGAAGAGCCCCTGACGTGACCGCCATCCAACTGATCGTCGGCCTGGGAAATCCAGGCCCCGAATACGAACAGACCCGGCATAACGCAGGGGCTTTTTTCGTTGAGCGCATTGCCAGCGCACAGCGTGTCAATCTGACCGCTGACCGCAAATATTTCGGCCTGACAGCTAAGTTCAGTCATCAAGGCCAGGACGTTCGTCTGCTGATTCCCACCACCTACATGAACCGCAGCGGCCAGTCCGTCGCAGCTCTGGCGGGTTTCTTCCGGATTCCTCCGCAAGCCATTCTGGTGGCCCACGACGAACTCGACCTGCCTCCGGGCGTCGCCAAACTCAAACTGGGTGGCGGGCACGGCGGGCATAACGGGCTGCGCGACATCATTGCGCAGCTCGGCAACCAGAACGGCTTCCACCGCCTGCGGCTTGGCATCGGCCACCCGGGCGACGCAAGTCTGGTGTCCAATTTCGTCCTGGGTCGTGCGCCACGCGCCGAGCAGGAAAAACTGGACGCCAGCATCGACTTTGCCCTCGGCGTGCTGCCGGATGTACTCGCTGGCGACTTTGCCAAGGCGATGCGCGTCCTGCACAGCCAGAAGGCCTGACATCACTCGAGGGGAAACACCATGGGATTCAACTGCGGCATCGTCGGCCTGCCCAACGTCGGCAAGTCCACCCTGTTCAACGCCCTGACCAAATCAGGCATTGCGGCGGAGAACTTTCCCTTCTGCACCATCGAACCGAACACCGGCATCGTGCCCATGCCGGACCCGCGCCTGCAGGCCCTGGCGGACATCGTCAACCCGAAGCGCATCCTGCCGACCACGATGGAATTCGTCGACATCGCCGGGCTGGTAGCCGGTGCCTCCAAAGGTGAGGGCCTGGGCAACAAGTTCCTCGCCAACATCCGCGAGACTGACGCCATTGCTCACGTCGTGCGCTGCTTCGAAGACGAGAACGTGATTCACGTCTCCAACAGCGTCGACCCGAAACGCGACATCGAGATCATCGATCTGGAACTGATTTTCGCTGACCTCGACAGCTGCGAGAAACAACTGCAGAAAGTCACGCGCAACGCCAAGGGCGGCGACAAGGACGCAGTGGTCCAGAAAGGCTTGCTGGAGCAACTCATCGCTCACTTCACACTGGGCAAACCTGCGCGCAGCCTGATGAAGAGCATGAGCGCCGATGAGAAAGCCGTCATCAAGGGCTTCCATCTGCTGACCACCAAACCGGTCATGTACATCGCCAACGTCGCTGAAGACGGTTTCGAGAACAACCCGCACCTGGACGTGGTTCGCGCCATCGCCGAAGAAGAAGGCGCCATGCTGGTGCCGGTCTGCAACAAGATCGAAGCGGAAATCGCCGAACTCGACGACGGCGAAGAAAAGGACATGTTCCTGGAGGCCCTGGGCCTTGAAGAGCCTGGCCTGAACCGCGTGATCCGTGCCGGCTACGAAATGCTGCACCTGCAGACCTACTTCACTGCCGGTGTCGAAGAAGTGCGTGCATGGACCGTCCGCGTCGGCGCCACCGCGCCACAGGCTGCGGGTGTTATCCACACCGATTTCGAAAAAGGCTTCATCCGCGCCGAATGCGTCGCCTACAACGACTTCATCCAGTACAAGGGTGAGGCCGGTGCCAAGGAAGCGGGCAAATGGCGCCTGGAAGGCAAGGATTACATCGTCAAGGATGGCGACGTTCTGCACTTCCGTTTCAACGTCTAACGCGCTCGTGGACCTCCACGAACCTCGTTGAACATCAAAGCCCGCGTATCACTCAGTGATTCGCGTGCTTTGTACTTTCAGCGCTTTGTATCCATCGGAAGCGCTCGCCTGCCTCGGTGCGGCCTAGACAATCGGCTGTGCTGCGCGGAACAGCAGAACGACGCCTTCGCGCTTGAGCGTCACGTCGCGAAAATGCGTGCGCAAATGCGCTTCGAAACCGGCTTGGGTGTCGTGGCTGTTTCCGAAGATGCCTTTCTTGTTGTAGACCGCCATCAGCTTGCGGCCGAAGCCATTGTGACCCGCCTCGTCCCCCAGAATCGTTGCGCCAAACAGTACGCCGTCCGGGTTCAGGTTGTGTTTGAGGTGAGCGAAGATCGCCGCTTTGGCTTCCAGCGGGCCTGGCAGGCAATGCAGCAGGTAAAACAGCGATATCGAATCGAAGCGCTCGTTTCCGGGGATCGGCGCCATCACGTCATGCTGAAGGGTGCGCGTGTCTGGCCGGCCGATCCTGCGATTGGCGGCGGCGAGGCTGCTCGGGTTGAGGTCCATCAGGGTGACTTGGGTGTTCGGCGGCAGCTTGGCTTTCGCCAGGTAGTAACCCGTGCCGACGCCAATATCCAGATGATGGGCACGTACGTTGGCGCGGAAGAACGGCAACAGCACCTCATCTGTCGGGCAACGCCAGGCGTATCGATTGGAAATGCCCAACACCCAGGCGTCGTACAACGCTAAAGTCAGGGGCGAATAAACCGCCGCACCCGCGGCACTGCTGTCGGTCATGGAAAAATCCCTACGGCGATGGTTATCGAAATGCGATGAGAAAGCGACAAATCTTATACGTCGCCTGGCTTTCGGCTTTCAACCCACACCCCATGCGCGCCCGTCAAAACGTGCGCGCCGATCGCCCTCGTGTCTTGCTTGCGCGGCTTACCCCAACTGGAATCTCGCGGTGTTGTCGCTCAAGGCCCGGCTACCTTTGGTGAGGGTGTCTGCAGCCTGATTGACCGCACGCGCGCCGTCCAGCAGACGGCCAGCGGCCTGATCCACTTGCTGGATATTGCCGCTGACCTCGTCCGCCGTGGCGGCCTGCTCTTCAACCGCGGTGGCGATCTGCGCCAGCGTGTCAGTGACGATCTGCACGGCGCTGGCAATCTCTTCCAGCCGCTCGCCCAGCCCTGTCACCGACTGCGCATCACTCACCGCCTGGCCACACGCCGCTTCCATCAGGCTGACGGCCTGGCTGACGGTCGAGCGCAAGCTGTCCACGGTTCCGGCAATTTGCGCGGTCGATGCCTGGGTCCGCTGGGACAAACTGCGCACTTCGTCAGCGACCACGGCGAAGCCACGGCCCTGCTCGCCCGCACGCGCCGCCTCGATGGCGGCATTGAGCGCCAGCAGATTGGTCTGTTCGGCGATGCCGCGAATGGTGTCGACCACAGACTGGATCTGCTGCCCCTGCTCACTGACCTTGCCCAGCGCGTTGGCGGTATCGGTCAGTTTCTGGTTCAGTTGCTGAATGCTCGCCGTGGTGCGCTGGCTGTCGCGGCTGCTGTCTTCGGCGATGCGTCGGGTGGCCTGCGCACTGCCGGATGCGGCTTCGCAACTTCGGGCGACGCCCATGGACGTTGCGGCAAGCTCAGTAGCCGCCGCTGCAATCTGGCTGATCTGCTGTTGTTGATCTTCGACTTCGTTGAGCGTGCTGCCGGACTGCGCATTGAGGGTCAGCACCGCAGAGCCCAATTGCTGGGTTTCGTGGTTGACGCCCAGCAGACTGGTGCGCAGTTGCACCACCGCGACGTTGAGGGCGGTGCTAATGGCAGCCAATTCGTCACGCCCTTCAACGGCGACCTCGACGCACAAGTTGCCGTCACGCAGGGACTCGGCCAAGGTCGTGATGCCTTTGGCGCTGCGCTGAATCGACGCCTGGAGGCACATAAAGAGGTACAGCGCCGCGAGCGCGAGAATGCTGAATATCGCGGCCACCGGCACAAACTGCTGAGTAGCCTGTTCATGGTAATAATCGAGCCGGCTGGTGAGTGACGACAGTGACTGCTTGCGCAGGGCCGCCAGTCCGTCGCTGACGTTATCGACGCTGCGTTCGAAACCGGCCGGGTCGAGCTTGATGCTGCCGCCGAACACACCGTCGTCGAGCACTTTCAGTTCGGTATCGAGGCGCTGAAGGCTGTCTTCATACTGACGCGTCCAGACTTCCATTCCCGGATAGGCCTTGGCTTTCAAGGAGCTCACGGCCTTGACCAATTGATCGCGGGCGTCACCGATGCGACTGCGCAAGTCGCGCATCTGAAGACGGCTCTGCAAAGAGAACTGGCCGGAAGCGATCGAAGACTGGCCGATACTCGCCATGCGCCCTACCCGCTCGACAAGGTCCGGCGCCTGCTGCGTGGCGATTTGCATCAGCAAATAGGTTTCAAGCCACGGATCGAGGATCAAACCGCTGTCCATGGCAATCTGTTCACGCAGGCTCTGTAGCGCCGTGAGGGCGGAGGTAAAACGGTCGTAGCCGTCCGGCCACCAGCCAACCGCGCGCAGGGAGTCTGAATCCATCCCTTTGACCGAGGCTTGCAGCGCCTGATACCGCGTCATGATTTCACCGCTGGCGTTCTGTGCCTTGAGCTCATCGCCAAGGGACGCCAGGGATCGGCTCAGCTCAGGGTTCGCAGCATCCAGCGCACCCATGGCTGCCTTGGCGGCCGGCGTCGGATCATGAAGAATGTCGGCCGCCTTCCAGCGCGCGGCGCGATTGCGCTGGGCCGTCAGTTGCACATCCAGCGCGTCGAGGGCCATGAGCTGGCGCACGCCGGATTGTTCCTGAGAAATCACCTCCAGCTTGCTGCGGTAATCCTGGCCGATCATCCACAGGCTGCCCGCCAGCGGCAAAATAAACAGAAAGAAGAGCACCTGAAACTTGCGTGCGAACCCGAGACGTCCGAGCAGGCGGATGCCTGGCGACAAAAGACTCTGCATAGCCGACCACTCCTCACCGACAAACGCTGCGTGACAAATGATCGTCGCTGCGCTGCCTTACATTCTCACCGGCAAAATGCCATGTCTGTGTTTTGAAAACGATAACCGCCCATCTTTTGATCGAAGGACGCGTTTGGGCCTATCGAAATCTGCTGCCGCTTCCATCTATAACGGCAGCGTTGCGGCAGGCATAAGCAAGAACTGGACCGATAGCACGAAGCCATCAAACCGGGCACGAGCCCGATCACGGTGCAGGGTAAGTGCGCGAAAGTGGGGCAAAAGCACTCAGCGTCGCGTTAGAAACTGTCACCGACGTGCAGAGATGAGAAATGGTTGGAGGCCCGAGAGGCTAACCGATTGATCATGTAGATAAATTTTTTCAAAGACAGGCTTGACACATATCCGATCTGAGCGAATAATGCGCGCCACTTGGCTACATAGCTCAGTTGGTTAGAGCATAGCATTCATAATGCTGGGGTCCGGGGTTCAAGTCCCTGTGTAGCCACCAAGTACCTCAACAAAGCCCGCCTTGTGCGGGCTTTGTTGTTTCTGGCTTTCCACCTCTGGCTACCTCTACTGCTAGCGCAAGACCCAGAACGCCACTCAGTGCCAGGACGGGCCAGGGCTCTCAGTCATCCAGCGGAGAACCGAGCCGCTAGGGAATATTGCGATAGAGCATCAGCCGAGCCGTTTCATGCAGTCCCCGAGTCAGCCCACTCAGGCGACGAAACTCCTCAGGGTGTTGCGCGGCCACATCGTCGCGCGGCGTGGGTGATGCCAGATCATGTAGGGTCGGCGAACTACCGTCGTGCTGCATCTGCAGCAGGAAGTCCTTGGTGACACCGCCGATGATCGGGAACATGCCCTCACGCAATACCAGCGGCACCACACGCTCACCTTCTGGTGCCGGCTGCTGAATGTCCCGGCCCATTGCGCCATTCCTGAACGGTATGCCTGCCATGCCGGCCACCGTAGGCAGCAGGTCCACAAGACCGACGGCATCTTCGATTACCCGAGGTTGCAGACCGGGCGCATGGATCAGCAGCGGCACGTTGTTGCTCTCCAGGCCCAGTTGCTCGAAAGCCGGGGCCATGTGGGGGATCTGGCTGATGCGCGTGTTGTGGTCTCCGAAGAACACAAAAATGCTGTTGTCGTAATAACCCCCCGCCTTGGCGATTTCCATCAGGCGCCCGATGTTGTGATCGAGCAGGCGCACGGCATTGTATTGCTCGACGCTGCGCGAGCCTGCAGCCTGGACTTGCTCCAGCGTCACATCCCGTACCTGGAAGCCGTCGTTTTGCTTGGGAATGGTGAAGGGCCGATGGTTGCCCGAGGTTTGCAGGTAGGCAAAAAACGGCTGATCCTGGGAAACACCACGCAGCAGTTGGTCACCTTCCTTGAATAGGTCGAGATCGGAGATACCCCAAACGTCCACCCGGGGCGAGCGCCAGTGGCTTTCATCATAAAGCTGCACGCCGTCGATGCTCTGGCGGATCAGCGCGTTGATATTCGCCCAGCCTGCGTTGCCGCCGATCAAGTAGAACTTCTGGTACCCCTCGAACGCATTGATCAAGGTGTGCTGCCGCGTGATCAGCGGGTTGCGCGTAGCCGTATCCTGGCGGGTCACGTCCGGCACGCCAGTGATGCTGGCCCATACGGTTTTGGCGGTGCCGGTGACGGGCACGTAGAAGTGTTTGAAGAACCAGCTTTGTGCGGCCAGTTTGTCCAGGTTCGGCGTAGGGTTGAGCGGGTTGCCGTAGGCCCCGACGGCGCTGGTGCCGAGGGATTCGAGCATCACGAAGATCACATTCGGCGGACGCTTGCCGGCCAGGTGATAAGGCTGCCCGCCTTGTTTACGGACGAAATCCAGTGCCTGGGCGTCGGGTTGCTCAACCCCAAGGTAGGCGGCGACTTGCGGGTAGTGCTCGCGCACGCTGGCCTCGTCGAATTGCGATTGGCCAACCTTGATCGTGTCATACAGATACAGCACCGGGTTCAGGCCCACGGCGGCCACTTGGCTGTTACCGGAAAAGAACGCATCACTCCAGCGCAGGGGCACAGGGTTTTCCAGATTGAGGTGGGCGACGCGGCCGAGCAAAGCCAACAGCACGACGACAACGCCCAGCACCGAGGCCGATGCCAGTGCCCACTTGCTGATGGGCGCGGGGGAGCGATGCAGGGTGACTCGCTCCAGGCAGATCAACGCCCACACCCAAAGCGCCACGACCACCAGCCAGCCTGCGGTTATCCACAGCACCGGGTAGGTTTCCCACACCATCTGTTGTGAAATCTGCGCGTCTTGCAAGTAGCGCAGCACCGTCGCATTGATACGCACACCGAGGTAGGCGTAGTGGCCGAAGTCGATGACATAGACCAGGCCGACCACCGCCAGCGCGATGACCAGATAACCTCGCGCCAGCCAGCGCAGGGCCGGCACGGTGGCGAGGTTCCAGCGTGGCAGCCATGCGAGAAAGGCCAGCGGCAGCAATAGCAACACGGCCAGGCGCAGGTCGAAACGCAAGCCGACTCCCAAGGTTCCCGGCAGCGTCGGAGTGTTTAACGGCAAGCCGGAAAAGCCCAGCACAAACACCAGCCGCAACGCCGCCAGCAACGCAAATACCAATCCGATAGCGCCCATGCCGTAGCGCAGGCGGCGTGATTGCAACGCACCCATCATTGACCTCTGTGCCAGTTCATAAGAAGGGGCCAGGCGCTGCTGATCAACAGCCCCGCACCGGCGATCAGGCAATAACCGGTCAATAGCGGGTCGACCAGATAATCCCAATAGTTTTCCGAGGCCTTGAGCCGCAGGGCGAACGCCAATGTGCCTATCGTCAGCATCCACACCGCCAGCGCATTACGCAGCCACAACAGCAGCAGCGCGGTTGCGGCCAACAGCGCAATCATCGGCCGAGGATTGAAGCCCCAGCGGTAGGGGTCGAAGTAGGTCAGGCCCAGCGTGGCCGGGTATAGCACCAGGCTGAGCAGGCCAAACAGCAGCAACATCTGCACTTGGTGCTGACGGCTGATGGGCGAAACCAGCCCCAACCGGCACATCCCCGCCCACGCCATTAGCACCAAGGTGCTGATGGCCAGGTCATCGGTAAAACTGCGCACATACGCCGCCAACGGCAACTCATTGACCGGAATAAAGCTCACGGCCACCAGCGCAGGCAGCAGCCACGGTCGTATGGGCGCGGTAAACCGCAGCGCGCATAGGGCCACAAACCCCAGCAGCACGAAACTCAAATGGGCCTGCCACAGGGAAAACATCAGAGACGCTCCGCCAGCCAGGCTTCGTTGAAGCTGACATGTTTGATAAAGGTGTTATTCCACGAGTACACCAAGTGGTACATACCGTCCGGGCTACGGCTGAAGTACGGGTATTCGTATTCGAAGTCGCAGCCCGCAGGTTTGCACACCCGGTAATCCAGGCTGCTGAGAAAGCGCTCTGCCAATGGCAAGCGTTTTGCGCCGCTGGAGGCACGGAAACCTTCACCGATGATCTCTTTGTAGGCTTCGGGGGCGAACGGTTGGCCAAGCGGGTCCGGCGACTCGTCCAGTTGCACTACCGTGTGCCATTTGTTGAGCTGTGCGTCGGTGCCGTACAGGCTGAGTTTGAAGCGCCCGTCCTGCAAGTCGTTAAGGGCCACCAGCAAACCATCGTCCACCGTGCCCACCGCCGCCAGTGACGAGTTGGGGTTGGCCGGCTCCAGCGGGTACGGCTCGCTCCAGGTTTGCCCGGCGTCTTCGGTGCGGCTGGCCAGCACGCGGTGATGGGTGTCGCCGGCATAACGCAGCATGGCCACGGCGCGCTCACCATCCAGCGGCACGATAGTCGGTTGCAGTGAGTTCTTTCCCCGACTGATGCGGAATTTGTCGATCACTGCGCCGTCGGCGCTCAGGTACAGATATTCGGCAAACTTGCCCATAAATTCGTGGTACACGGGCAGACCAATTGAGCCATCGGAATGAAATACCGGCGCTGCGCGCACTAAGGTACTGATATTGAAAAACGGCGACGTCACCAGTTGTCTCGGTGCCGACCAACTGGCGCCAAGGTCGTCCGAAACCATCAGATTGATCGCACTGGCGGCCCAGCCGCCCACCGACACCGACACATAAAACATCCACAGACGTTGATCCGGCCCCATGGCAATCACCGGGTTGCCCAGTTTGCGAATGTAGCGCCGGGTGCCGTCGCGGGTGCTTTCGCGCGTGGCCAGCACCTGCTCGCCGCCCCACTCACCGCTTCGCGCATCAAAGCGTGCGGTGCGCACCTGCACATCAGCCGCGCCTTCACGGGAGCCGGCGAACCACACCGCCATCAAATCGCCGTTGGGCAAAGCGGTGACGGACGAAGAATGCACAAAGTCGGTGAGTTGTGTGGACACGAACCGGCTGCTGTACTGCGCCGGCGTCGCCATTTTGGCGGTGTTCGGGATGGCTTGGGCAAACGGCGCCAGCACATGGGACGGGTGGCTTTGCCATGCAGCAAAAAACACTGCCAGCAGGCTGCAAATCAATAGGGCGGAGCGCATAGGGAACCTGGCAGATTGAGGGTTACTGCACACGCTTGGCCGGCAGGCGCTTCCTGCGACCGGTGAGCATGGATAACGGCAGGTTGTCCCGCACCTGGATACTTTCAAGCACCGCCGCCAGCACATGCACGCAGACCAGGCCCAGTAGCACATTGGCAGCGGTTTCGTGAATTTGCAGCGGCCAGTCGGAGCCCCATAGCGCGTCGACTTCCTGCATAAGGAAGCCGCTGACACCGATGCACAACAGCGCCAGCAACATCAACAGCATCACCAGCGCGCCAATCGGCGAATGGCCCAGGCGATGCTGCGGCCGGCCATTCAGCAGAGAGCGCAGGTGACCCTTGAGCCGTTGTGGTGTGGGCCAAAAATCCACCCAGCGCGCACTGCGCGGCCCCACGAAACCCCATGCTGCACGCACCAGCAGCCAGCCCATGGCGTAGTAGCCCAGCCAGACATGCCAGTCCTCGCCCGCTTCGTTAAAGAAGTAATTGGCGATGAAGACCCCGGCGATAGACAGATGGAACAGCCTTACCAGAGGGTCCCACAGGCGCAGGGATTCCCTGGGCATCAGCCCTTGATCTCAGTCTTCACGGCTTTGCCGGTGACCGGGTCGTGGTAGATCTCGACTTTGCGCTTATCCTTGTCAAAGCCGTAGATCTCGTAGCAGTTGCCGTCGGTAACCTTAAACTTGCTGATCTCGTAGCCTTCGGTTTTGAGCTTATCCTGGAAGGCTTTTTCGTCTTGCCATTGCGAACGCTCGGCAGTGGTGCATTGCGGGCCGGCGACGGCCAGGGGGCTAGCAATGATCAAGGACAGCAGCAGAATTTTGCGCATGGAAAATTTCTCGGCAGATACGGGAAACTGCACAGTGCAAAACCAACCTTAAAGCAACCTTAGTTGGCAACGAGCCGTAACATCTTTGCTGAAATAGCGCCGCCCAGAACCCGGCATGATGCCGCCGATCCCTACAGAGATTTTTGCTATGCGCTTACTCCTCGTCGAAGATGATCGAGCTCTCGGCCAGGGGATTCGCGTGGCGTTGGGCACCGAGGGCTACGTCCTGGACTGGCTGCAGGACGGCGTCGCGGCCCTGCACGCCTTGCGCACCGAGAGCTTCGACTTGTTGCTGCTCGACCTCGGCCTGCCACGCCTGGACGGCCTCAACCTGTTGCAGCAACTGCGCGCCGAACAGCACGACTTGCCGGTGCTTATCCTCACCGCCCGCGACGGCACCGCCGAGCGAATCGCCGGGCTAGATGCCGGCGGCGACGACTACCTGGTAAAACCCTTCGATGTCGAAGAACTCAAGGCTCGCGTGCGTGCTCTGTTGCGCCGTAGCCAGGGCCGCGCGCAACCCATGCTCGAACACGCTGGCATTAGCCTCGATCCGGCCAATCAGCAAGTACGCTTCCTCGGTGAAGACATCATCGTTACCCCCATGGAATACCAACTGCTGCATCAACTGATAGTGCGCCCCGGCAAAGTGGTGACCCGCGAACGCCTGTCACGCGCCCTGTACGGCTGGCAGGACCGCGTCGAAAGCAACACATTGGAAGTGTTGATTCACAACCTGCGCAAAAAGTTATCCACCGAGCTGATCCGCACGGTGCGCGGCGTTGGGTATTTACTGGTGCTTAAACCATGACTTCCGTACGCGCACGCATTCTTATCCCGGTCCTGATGCTGATCCTGCTCGGCGACGCGTTGATCAGTTGGCTGGTGCTCGGTGACAGCCACCACGAAATCGAGGAAGTCTACGACGCCCAACTCGCTCAAAGCGCACGCCTGCTACAAGGCGTGCTGCGCCAGCGCCACCCTGGCGAAGCGGATTGGGACCGTTTATACCAGGCGTTTGACCAAGCCATGAGCCGCGTAGGCAAGGAGGGCGTGGCCCATCCTTACGAAACCCGCTTGACCTTCCAGGTGTGGCGCAATGACGGTCAGTTGCTGGTACGTTCCGCCGAAGCGCCGGTGTTGGCCGCGCCGCCGGCTAGTCTCGGCTTCCACGACATCATGGACAACGGCAACGACTGGTGCGCCTTCCTCCTTGCAGACCCGCAACAGGGCCTGCTCATCTGGGTGGGCGAACGCGACGACATCCGCCAGGATCTGATCCAGCGCATCATGCGCCACACCCTCTGGCCCACCCTGATCGGCGTGCCCCTGCTCACCGTGTTGATCTGGCTGGTCATCGGCTGGGGCCTCAAACCCCTACGCGCCATGGCCCGCAAGATTCGCGGGCGAACCGCCGAGACCTTGCAACCACTTAACCTCAAGCCGCTGCCCACCGACCTTGAACCGATGCAAACTGCCCTCAACCGCCTGTTGGTCCAGGTGGATGATGTATTGGAGCGCGAACGCCGCTTCATCGCTGACGCCGCCCACGAACTGCGTACACCCCTGGCCGTCCTGCGCATCCACGCGCAAAACGCCCAAAGCGCCGCAACAGCCGAACAACGGCGCGATGCGTTGGGCTTTCTGGTCAACGGCGTCGACCGCGCCACACGCATCGGTAGCCAGCTACTGACCATGGCCCGAATCGAACCGCAACTGAACAACCCCAAACGCAGCAGCGTGCAACTCACCGAATTGGTACGCGAAGAGTTGGCTGAATTGACGCCCTTGGCCATGGAAAAAGGTGTGGAACTGGTGCTGGAAGGGGACGAAGAGTGTTGGGTAGAAACCGAGCCGGTGGGGTTGGCTATTGCACTGCAGAACCTGGTGACCAATGCCCTCAACTTTTCTTCCTCAGGGAGCGAGGTCACTGTAGTGGTGCGTAAGGACGAGAGGGGCATGGCCTGCTTGAGGGTTGAAGACGCCGGACCGGGAATAGAGGAAGCGGAACTGGCGAGGGTGTTTGAGCGATTTTACAGCAGAGGCAATGCCAATGGCGCGGGCTTGGGGTTAGCTATAGTGCAGATGATAACGTTTAAAATTGGCTGCACCTTAGAGATCTATAATCTGCCAAGCGGCGGCGTACGTGCAGAACTCTGCCTGAACCAACAGCATGCGATAACTTTCTCGCAAACCGAACTGTAGTAATCATCGCATCCAGACACGACGTTACTGTTCCCTCGGTTCAAACTGGCGCCAACCCACCGTTGAATGGGTGAGGCACAAATCCAGTTGTGCCACCCGAACCTCAGCAAAGCCCGTCTTGTGCGGGCTTTGTTGTTTCTGGCGTTCCGTGGCTAAAGTGGGATCCCAATACGCCGATAGCCCTGTACTGTATCTCGCAGTGCACGGAGGCTATATGAAGAAGATCGCTATCGCTGGACTGGTCGCTCTGCTTTCCATCGTTTCACTTTCTGCGTCGGCGTGCCCGAAAGGTACTCATCCGACAGGCGGGACGGGCTCTCACCACAAAGGCGGGACCTGCGTATAAGACCAGCCCGGCAATTGCCGGGCTTCTAGATGCTGTGGTCTAGTCTGTGACGTCCAACGCCAATCTTCCTGTGGTCCGGACGCAAGCGGCAATCCGTGACAACTGCGCCTTCGTCCAATAGATTACGCCCCTCGAAACGCCCCGAGCTTTTCGCGCCTCAACCCCAGTTAACGAAGCAGTGGATGTTCAATGTCTGATTCCCATACCGATCCGGCGGCAAACGCCGTGTCGTCGAAGCAAGCCTACGAAGAAGCCATCAACCTTTCACAGCATGTGCCTCAGGCCAAAACCATCAGCGAGATGGTGCTCGACGCTTTCCAGAGCGCCAAGGAAAGCGACCAGATTCGTGATCTGCGCCTGGCCATACGCGCCGCCCATGACCGATTCGATGACGACCAGGCCTACGCGCTGATGGGTCAGCTTAAACAGCTCAAGGACGCCGAAGCCGCCGACATGGCCGCGCTCGAAGACCTGAGCGCGAAATTTCCGATCAGCCGGATTCTCTCAAGCTACAAAGACGATCCGAGTTTTCAGGAGCTCGTCTACAGCCTGGCGTTGAAGGTGCTGAACCAGACGCATCAAGCGGTCAGCAACCCGAGTGGCGGCAAGGGCAAAGCGGCACGGCCGAAGAAGGAAGCCGAGGTTTTCGTCATCAGCAAGGACGGCGTCAGCGTCACCCTGCCCCTGCGCACGCCACGCTCGAAAGCCAACGCTGACCGCCAAGCCTATGAGTTCCTGGGGTTCACGTTCGTGGGTGAAGGCGATGAGGCCGAACTGCAGAGCGAAGTGTTCGTGGACAAGGACGGTAACCAGCAGCCCGCCACGCGCAAGAACATCGTCAGCGCGATCCAGCAGCAAACTGCGTTCGAAGGATTCAGCGCCGTTCAGCAATAAGCTGCAGCAATACGCTCGGCCCTAAGCCGGGCGGCAAGCTCAACACCAGGACCGGTGGCGATCGTAGCGCCATGATGTAACCTCAGAGGCTGGCCACAGCGGTACCCACTGACGGTCTCCGCCCTCGAGAGGTGTTGAGCAATGCAGATTCTTGGTGAAACGATCATCGGACAACGTGCTGTGCGTGGCCAGGCCGGAGAGGTTTTTGCCCTTGCCGCCGCCACGGGTGAACCCCTGACACCTTCGTTTGGCGCCAGCACGCTGGAAGACGTCAACGCCGCGTGCGAACTGGCCGAAGCGTCATTCGACCGCTACCGGCAACTGAGTGACGCTCAACGCGCCACCTTTCTTGAGGCTATCGCCCAAGGCCTTCTCGATCTGGGCGATGTGCTCACCGAGCGCGTTCACGTCGAAAGTGGCCTGCCCAAGCCGCGCCTTGAAGGCGAGCGGATGCGCACGGTCAATCAGCTCAAACTGTTTGCCAGCCTGCTGCGCGATGGGCGTTGGCACGGTGCCGTAGTCGACACCGCGCTGCCGCAGCGCCAGCCCCTGCCGCGCGCCGACTTACGTCTGCGGCGCATCGGTCTTGGTCCGGTGGCAGTATTCGGCGCGAGCAACTTTCCCCTCGCCTTCTCGGTTGCGGGCGGCGATACCGCCTCAGCGTTGGCGGCCGGTTGCCCGGTCATCGTCAAGGCGCACCCGGCTCACTTGGGGACCAGCGAAATGGTGGGGCGCGTGATCCAGAAAGCCGCACGCGATACCGGCATGCCAGAAGGCGTGTTCTCGTTACTGATCGACAAAGACATTGCTGTCGGCCAGGCGCTGGTCAGCCACCCGTTGATTCAAGCCGTGGGCTTCACTGGTTCGCGTCGCGGTGGTTTGGCGCTGGTGGCGGCGGCTCAGGCACGTCCGGTGCCGATCCCGGTGTACGCCGAGATGAGCAGCATCAACCCGGTGTTCCTGCTGCCGGCCGCTTTGCTGGCCCGCGCCGAAACCATCGCCAAAGGTTTTGTCGAGTCGCTGGTCATGGGCGCGGGGCAGTTCTGCACCAACCCCGGCATTCTGCTGGCACTTGAAAGCGACGCGCTGGAAACGTTCGTGTCGGCTTCGGCCAAGACGCTGTCCGAGAAACTACCAACCACCATGCTCACGCCGAACATCCACGGCGCTTACTGCAACGGTCTGAATAAGCTGCACAGCGCATCCGGCGTGACGCTGGTGGCGGAAGGTCAGGAGGCCGAAGGTTCATTCCAGGCCCGCCCCGCCTTCTTCCGTACCGACTCGGCCACCTTCCTCGCCAACCCTGCGCTGGAAGACGAGAACTTCGGGCCAAGCGCGTTGTTGATCGTCTGCACCGACGTCGCCGATCTGCAGAAGGTCGCTGCCAGCTTCGACGGGCAACTGACTGTAACGCTGCAGTTTGACGACGGCGACGAGGCAACTGCTCAGGCACTGCTGCCGATCCTGGAGCGTAAGGCGGGACGGATTCTGTTCAATGACTTCCCGACCGGCGTCGAAGTAAGTTATTCGATGGTCCACGGCGGGCCGTTCCCGGCCACTTCCGACAGTCGCAGCACCTCGGTGGGGGCGACCGCCATTGATCGCTTCCTGCGGCCCGTCTGTTATCAGAACGTGCCGGACTCGCTACTGCCCCCTGCGTTGAAAGCCAGCAATCCTCTGAAGACCTGGCGTCTGGTGAACGGCGAACTGTCCAAGGACTGAGCTGCACCAGGGCTCGCCACCCGCGAGCTCTCGGCTGCAAAACTGCTTGCCGCGCCTCTTCCAGTAAGGGGCGCGGCCCTACCAAAATCGGGTGCGAGTCAGTCAGCGCGTCGCTGCAGCACCTTGCCATCCACGCCATCGCCGATGACCAGAAAATGCCCGCCCGCCACATGGTGAAGGGTGCGCAGCGCATCATGCCCCTCGAAATGCCAGTGCCCTTCAGAGAACACGCGCTCATCCGCCCACGCTGCGACCACTTCGCCAATGAACAGATCGTGCGCGCTCTGATTGTGGGGCTCGGGAATCAATCGGCATTCCAGCCAGCCCGCGCAGCCTTCCAGCAACGGCGCTTCAACGTGGGAGCCTGCGAAGGTCTCCAGACCATAAGCCTTGAATTTATCCAGGCCCTGCTCCTGGGAGATGTCCAGCCCGGAGGTCGAGCCGACGGTTTCGACGATATCGATCTGGCTGAGGGTCGGCACGTTGATCACGAACATGCCGGAGCCTTCGAGCAACTGTCGCGTCCATACGGATTTATCCAGGACGACCGTAACTTTCGGCGGCTGGAAGTCCAGCGGCATCGCCCACGCCGCCGCCATGATGTTGCGTTGACCCTCGTGAGCAGCGCTGATCAAGACGGTCGGGCCGTGGTTGAGCAGGCGATAGCATTTGGCGAGGGGTACCGGACGCCGGTGAGAAGCAGTCATGGAAATCATCCTGGCAAAGAGAAAAGTGGTCGAAAACTACAGGGTTTATCGCGGCCGGGGAACGCCACCCTCCACAGCGGACGCAAACTGTCGCCTCCCTGAAGTTCGCCCAAATCGCGCTTTGCAGATCAAGCCAAAGGTGATGTAATACTATAACAAAGTATTTCAGGCAGTCTTTTTGTGAAACGCGATTCCCGGCTCTCCCCCTCCCTTGCAACATCCGCCCTTGCCCAGTCGGCCGGCAAGCGCATGTTGATTTCCCTCGCCATGCTGGTGTTGCTGTGGATCGGCATTGCCTGGGCAGTGGCGATTCCATGAGTGCCGCCATCGACCTCCATGACCTGACACTAACCTACGAGCGCCGGCCAGCGGTGCATCACGCCAACGGCCGATTCGCGGCGGGCAGCCTGACGGCGATCGTCGGCCCGAACGGCGCCGGTAAATCCACGCTGATCAAAGCCATCGCCGGCACGCTCAAACCCGCGGTCGGACGCGTCGAGCGCAACCAGTTGGCAACGCGGCACATCGGTTATCTGCCCCAAGCTGCCGAGATCGACCGTAGCTTTCCGCTCAGCGTGGCCGACACCGTGATGATGGGCGCATGGCGCAGCATCGGGGCGTTCCGGGGCGCCACGCGACAGCATGCTCAACAGGCTCAGGGGGCGCTGGCAGCTGTGGGGCTCGCAGGATTCGAGCAACGCAGTATCAGCTCGCTGTCGTCCGGTCAGTTTCAGCGCGTGCTGTTCGCCCGGCTGTTATTGCAGGACGCCTCGGTGATTCTGCTCGACGAGCCCTTCACCGCCATCGACGCACGCACCACGCTCGACTTGCTGCAGTTGATCAACACCTGGCACGGCCAAGGCCGCACCGTCATTGCCGTGCTGCATGACATCGAGCAAGTGCGCCAACATTTTCCGAGCACGCTGTTGCTGGCGCGGGAAATCATTGCCTGGGGCGACACCGCCGACATCCTCAACGACGACAACCTGCGCCGCGCCAAGAACATGGCCGAGCACTGGAACCCTGACGCACAGCCGTGCGACGCTGATGCGGAGCAAACGCTGTGACGCTCTATAGCCTGTTGATCCAACCCTTCGTTGATTTCGGTTTCATGCGCCGCGCCCTGGTGGCGTGCCTGGCGCTGGGCATCGGCTCCGGCCCGGTCGGCGTGCTGCTGATGCTGCGGCGCATGAGTCTGGTGGGCGACGCCATGAGCCACGCGGTGTTACCGGGTGCCGCCGTGGGCTTCCTGTTCGCCGGGTTGTCACTGCCAGCCATGGGCTTCGGCGGCCTGATCGCAGGCCTCGCCGTGGCGTTGTTGTCGGGACTGGTGAGCCGTTACACAACGCTGCGCGAAGACGCCAGCTTTGCCAGTTTTTACCTGACGTCCCTTGCTGCCGGCGTGCTGATCGTTTCTCTGCACGGCTCGAACGTGGACCTGCTTCACGTGCTGTTCGGCACCATTCTGGCCATCGACGATCAGGCGATCTTCATGGTCGGCGGCATCGCTTCATTCACCTTGATTCTGCTCGCGCTGATCTACCGCCCGTTGATCCTCGAATGCTTCGATCCGGGCTTCCTGCGCGCGGTGGGCGGGCGCGGGTCGCTGTATCACGTGCTGTTTCTGCTGCTGGTGGTGCTCAATCTGGTGGCGGGGTTTCAGGCGTTGGGCACGCTGATGGCCGTCGGCATGATGATGCTGCCCGCCACGGTCGCGCGGTTCTGGGCGCGCTCGTTGACCGGCATGATCGTGATTTCGACTGCAGTGGCCACGCTCTCGGGCTTCATCGGCCTGATCGTCTCCTACCACGCCAGCGTCGCTTCGGGCCCGGCTATCGTGCTCACCGCCAGCGCCTTCTACGGGTTCTCACTGTTCTTTGGACGCAGCGGCTTTGTGCGCCGACTGTTCCCGAGGGTTCATCTGTCCGGCTGATCGTCCTCTTACCGCAAGGAAACCACCATGAAACGTTTCACGCTTCTGACCGCCGCGCTGGCGTTGTCGGGCCTGGCTAACTTCGCCCAGGCAAAAACCCTGGAGACCGTCGCATCCTTCACTGTCATCGCCGACATGGTGCACAACGTCGGCGGCAATCATGTGCACGTGACCTCGCTCATCGGGCCCAACGGCGATCCTCACGTCTACGAGCCCACCCCCAGCGACGCCCAGGCGCTGAAAAAAGCCGATGTGGTGTTCGTCAGTGGCTTGCATCTGGAGGGCTGGCTGGATCGGCTGATCACTGCCTCTGGCTACAAAGGCCAGCCGATCGTGCTGTCTGACGGGATCATGACCCGCAGCATGGAAGAAGACGGCAAGAAGATTACCGACCCCCATGCCTGGAACAGCGCGGTAAATGGCGTCGTTTACGTCAGAAACATCATCAAGGCCTTGCAGAAAGCCGACCCGGACAATGCCGCCGATTACAAAGCCAACGGTGAGAAGTACATCGCCCAGCTGCAGGATATGGATGCTTACGCCCGCGCGCAGATCAGCGCCATCCCGGTCGCACAGCGCAAGGTGCTGACGTCCCACGACGCCTTCGGCTATTTCGGCGATGCCTATGGCGTGACATTTCTCTCGCCGCTGGGCTTTTCCACTGAAACCGAAGCCTCTGCGGCTGACGTCGGCAAGCTGATCAATCAAATCAAGAAGGAGCATGTCAGCGCCTACTTCTTCGAAAACTCCGGCGACCCGCGCCTGGTGCAGCAGATTGCCAAAGCCAGCGGCGCGCACCCGGGCGGCGAGCTGTATGTGGAATCGCTGTCACCTGCAAACGGCCCGGCGGCGACCTACGTGGCGATGTTTCGCTACAACGTAGACAAGCTGACGGCGGCGATGAAAGGCCAGTGACCTAAGGTCGTGACGGCTCACTGATCTCTGCCGCGTACCATACCTGGCAGAGATCGGCGAACCGGCAGCGCCGGCGCGGGTCAATCTGTATGCTGGCGCACCGTCCGCCGACATCGACAGGATGATCCATGACCGCCCTTTCCTTCGCGCCTTTTCAGTCCCTCGCCGACCTGCTGATTCCCCACACCGTGGCAGAAAGGCTCGACGGCTCTCACGACGTATCCCACCTGCACCGCGTCTGGACCAACGTCTGCGCCATTCGCGACACCGAAGGCGGCGATCATCAGGTTCTGCTTGCCGCCACCCTCCTCCACGACTGCGTCTCCGTGGAAAAGAACTCGCCGTTTCGCTCAAGTGCCTCGCGTCTGGCAGCGGCAAAAGCGACGGAACTGCTCGCAGAGAGGGGCTGGGACGAAGAGCGCATCCAGGCCGTCGCCCACGCCATCGAATCCCACAGCTATTCGGCCGACATCACGCCCACCTCGCTGGAAGCGAAGATCCTGCAGGACGCCGACCGTCTCGACGCGCTCGGCATGGTCGGCGTGGCACGGCTGTTCTACGTGTCCGGGCGCATGGGCAGCCACCTCTACGACCCCGCCGACCCGCAGGCGCAACAGCGCGACCTGGACGACAAACGCTTCGCCGTCGATCACTTCACCACCAAGATCTTCACGTTGGCGCAGGGCTTTCAAACGGCCACGGGGCGTCACATGGCACAGGTCAGGCATGCACGCGCGCAGCGATTCTTGATGGAGTTTATGGAGGAGATTGGTGCTTAGGGTGTTCAACATCCACGCTGATGCCTTGGCAGTTGAGTGGGCTAATCGCAACAATTCCGAAACATCTCCAGCAATGTCATAAAGACATCACGGAACACCTCTATAACCATCTCTCCGGTGTTTTCGTCGATGGGATGGGTGGCAGTGAAAAGGTTATTGCGTCGTG
Source organism: Pseudomonas sp. W2-17 (assembly GCF_041060445.1). NCBI lineage: Bacteria > Pseudomonadati > Pseudomonadota > Gammaproteobacteria > Pseudomonadales > Pseudomonadaceae > Pseudomonas > Pseudomonas sp. W2-17. The sequence continues at coordinate 43,827 of NZ_JAUFNS010000031.1, forward strand.
TAGTCCGTCCTTCCTCCAAACCTGCATTCCTGCGTCGTTTCAGGATTACCCAGCGGTTGGTGCTGTGCTTCGGCGTGACCGCGCTGTTGCTGGTGGCGCTCGGTGTGTTCTGCCTGTTGCAGATGCAGAGCATCCGCGATCAGGGCGAAGCGGTTGAGAGCGGGTCGCTGCCCAGTATTGCCATGGCGGACGCGATCGCCATCGACCTGATCAAGTTGCGCGGCGAGAGCGCCAGGCTGATCGCCAATGCCGACGACCCCGGCGCTGTGGTCACCAGCAAAATCAACGTCGAGCAGCTTAAGAACGAGGTTGAGAAAGGCTTCGTCGATTATCTCGCCCATGCCACCGACAGCACCGAGCGGGATTCCATCAAAGCCCTTCAAGATGCCTATGGCGCTTTTATGCCGGCGCTGCAAGACGAAATCTCCCTGATCGAACAACGCAAGCTCGACGACGCGCGCATGCTCCTCAACACTACGCTGAGCCTGCAAGGCGACCTGATGGACATGCAGGTGCAGTTGCTGCGTGAGCTGAACAAGCAAAGTGCGGCGGGCACCGTCGACGCGGCCGGCGCGCGGTTCCAGCAGACCCGAATCATTGCCGTCAGCGCCATCGTGGTGGCATTGGTGCTGACGTTGCTGCTGGCGTGGCGATTAAGCCTGAGCATCATTCGTCCCCTGCGTCAGTCACTGCATATCGCCAGCACCATTGCCCAGGGAGATCTGAGTCCGCAGCTGATTCCAGAAGGCAAGGACGAAACGGCTCAACTGCTGAAGACCCTGGGCCTGATGCGCGCCAATCTGCATGGCACGATCGATCAGATTTACGCTGCAGCGGGCCAGTTGAGCCAGTCGGTCCACGAGATGGGCGCGATTGCAGAGGCCAGCGCGAAGAACCTGCAATTGCAGAACGATGAGATCGAGCAGGCGGCAGTTGCCGTGAACCAGATGAGTCAGGCTGCCGGAGAAGTTGCCGACAACGCCAGCAGCACGTCGAGCGAGTCGAAGGCGTCCAACGAAGCCGCTGCTGAAGGGCGTCTGCGCCTGACTGGCACCATTGATTCGATCAAGGAGCTGACCGACAACGTTCTGGATTCTTCTCACCAGGCCGACGGTTTGGCCGAGCGCACGCTGAGCATCAGCAAGATTCTCGAAGTCATCCGCGCGATTGCCAACCAGACCAATCTGCTTGCACTGAATGCCGCCATCGAGGCCGCACGGGCAGGTGAAGCAGGCCGCGGGTTCGCCGTGGTCGCCGATGAAGTGCGCTCTCTCGCCCAACGCACCAGCGCGTCGACCACCGAGATCGAAACCCTGATCAACGATGTACAGAAAAGCACACAGGAGACCGCGCAAACGCTACGCGTCACCGCTGCCCAGGCCAATCTCACCCTGGAGCAGGCCGCTGCAACCGGTCACGCGCTGACCGTCATCATCAGCGCAACGTCGACCATTAGCGACCGGAACACGCTGATCGCCAGCGCCGCAGAACAACAGGCACAAGTGGCTAATGAAGTTGACCGCAACCTGAGCAGCATTCGCGATCTGTCATCGCAATCGGCGTCGGGCGCTCAGCAAACCACGGTGGCGAGCAATGCGCTTTCGATGCTGGCCACCGACCTGAACACGATGGTTCAGCGGTTCGTGCTTTAACGCGCGCGCCATTAAAAATGGCCCGCAGCCATCGTTGCCCATTCCCAGTCATGCCCAAGTGTTTCATCATCGAAACACCACCCACGCAGAGGGGTGTCTACGCCAACAAGGACATGAGCATGAAAAGAACAGCCGCATTGAGCATCGCCCTTACCGCAGTGACGCTGAGCCTCAGCGCTCAGGCCGACGTCAACGTCAAACTGGGGAGCAAGGAACGCGTCACACACCTGTTTGCCTACCCGAACAACTGCAATGTCATCTGCTTCCGAAACTGGACGCTGGAACAGACCGTCGAGCACTACCTCACGCAAAGCGTGCAGCGTGACGGCTACAGCGCGGCCAAGGTCGCGGTGCACAACGACAACGACGTGATCTACGCCGACATCACCGGCGTGCCGGACAGCTACGACAAACCACTTTCAGCGCTGCTCGACGCAGGCGACCTGGCCTACGCCGGCGCGAGCAAACTCAACGCCGATAACAAATTCGCCTACAACTGGTATCTGTTTTTGCCGCTGGGCATGGCGCTGGAAAACCGCAAGAGCGTCGAGCTGCTGCATTTTCCGCCGGACTATTCGCTGACGCAGGCTCAGGACTATCTTTTCTCGGCGACTACCGACCGCTGGTCCGAGCTGCTCACGGATAACGGCATCCCCAAGGAGCAGACGCCTGCCTATCAAACCATCATCGACATCGCGCCTATTGCTGCGCCATCCAACGCCGGCAAGGACCTCGAAAACGTCTACAGCTACTTCACCGATTACCAGACCAACATGGTCAAGCAGCTGACGCAAAGCGCGACGGGCACATCGCTGCCGATGGTGGCGTTTGGCGCGCCAGTGCGTGCGTGGCTCAAGCAGCAATACAACGCGACGGTTCCGGTGTTGGGCCTGGCAAGCATCAGTCCGGCTGGCGGGCAAAGCGTCGCCGTGCTGGGTTCGAATCACCCAAGCTATATCTGGAATGCGGCGGACAAAAGCAATTACGCCGGGGACGAAGCCAAGGCGGATGAAGCCGGTTTGAAGGTCATGGGCCAGGACCTGAGCGCGGCGTGCTGGCAAGCCGGCATGGGCCAGAAACCGACAACTGATCCGGCGGCGCTGTTGAACCAGTGCACCACAAACTGGCAAGTGACCAACAGGGTTGAAACCTGCAAGTTGTTCTTCACCACGGTCCGCAAGTTGACGCCGGATCAGGCAGCAGCGAAATGCCGGACAGGCGAGGTGTCGCGGCAGATCAAGCAGCTGCAGAAGCCGCTGCCTGAAATGAAGAACGCTCAGCTCTAACAACGATCCTGTAGGAATGAGCGTGCTCGCGATGTCTTCAATTCACATCGATGTGACTGGACTATCGCAATCGCGAGCAGGCTCACTCCTACCATTTTGATGGACGCTTGCCCTACCCGATCACTCCCCCTGCGGACGCAAGCGATACTGTGGCGGCAATTGCTCGGGCCCGCTGATGGTCGCGTTCAGACTTTTCCAGCGCCCATCCTTGATGCCATAGATGCAACCATGGACAGACAACTTTTGCCCACGGTGCCAGGCGTTCTGCACAATGCTGGTGTGGCCAACGTTAGCGACCTGCTGAATCACGTTCAACTCGCACAGCCGGTCGACCTGTTCTTCCTCAGTCGGCAACTTGGCCAGCAGCTCGCGGTTTTCGTAGTACAGATCTCGAATCGTGCGCAGCCAGCCGTCGATCAGGCCGAACTGACGATCCTGCATCGAGGCCCGCACACCGCCACAACCATAGTGACCGGTGACGAGGATGTGTTTGACCTTCAGCACGTCGACTGCGTACTGAATCACCGACAGGCAATTGAGGTCTGTGTGCAGCACGACGTTGGCCACGTTGCGGTGCACGAACAGATCGCCCGGCAGCATGCCGACGATTTCATTGGCGGGCACACGGGCGTCCGAACAACCGATCCATAGGAATTCCGGCGTCTGCTGGCGGGCCAGCTTGGCAAAGAACTCGGGGTCTTCTTCCTTGATGGCGGCAGCCCAACGTTCGTTGTTGTCGATCAAGTCTTGTAGTTCGTTCATGCGTTGATGCCTCGGAAATGATGCTCAGCTATGACTGGGGCTCGGCGCTTCGGGTCACGCGGGAAGATCGACCGATCAGCGACGACCGATCAGGAAGCGGATGGAATCTTCGCCATATCGTCCGGTCCACCCATTAGGACCGACATTATTGAGGATTTGCCATGAACGATTCACGCCGTCCATTCGATGCCACTCAACCTGAGTCCATCGATGACAACGAAGACCGCATGGGATCGATGGAAGAGCTCAACTTCAACGACAACAATGAGCCTAGCGGGCGCATTGGCGACATCATTCCTGAAGATGAGCTTGAAACGTTGATTCCTGATGAACGCGTACGTGAGGCAGGGCTGACTGGTGCATCTACCGAAGATCACAACCCGACCGATGACGACATGAGCCCTGAAACATTGATCCGGGAAGACGGTGCGCGCGGTCCCCGTGAAGCGGGTGAAGATGGCCCGGCTGACTTGGATTTGAGCATCGTTGATGAAGATGACATCGGCGGTGGGGATGGTCTGGACGAAGAAGAAATGGCCATTCTTGATCCGTTGGATGGCAAGCCCGGCGTCTGATCCGCGGCGTGAGCGTTGTGGGAGCGAACCTGGTTCGCCCCACAAGGGCACCTGGATTATTCGAACAGCGTGCAGGCCATGACGATCGCATCCTCACGCCCGCCCACTGCCGGGTAGTAATCACGGCGACGGCCAATTTCGTTGAAACCGTATCGCTCATACAAACGATAGGCCGACCGATTGCTGTCTCGCAGTTCGAGAAAACATTCCCGCCCATTGATCTCGTAGGCTCGTTTCATGAGCTGTTCCAGCAGCATCAGGCCCAAACCACGGCCCTGACTCTCCGGTTTAACGGTGATGTTGAGCAAGTGCGCCTCATCGATGATCACGTTGATCACCCCGTGCCCCACCTGCTGACTGCCCTCGAACATCAGCCATACTTCGTATGACTTCAGCGCATCGATGAAAATGCCCCGCGTCCAGGGATGACTGAAAGCGGCGTATTCGATCTTCAGCACGGCATCCAGGTCAGCTTCGGTCATGCGGCGAAAGGTTACTGCGTCATTCATCTACGGTCTTCCAACGGCCCATCAATTGACGCATGGAGCGCCACACTTCGGCCTTTCGCTGCGGCTCGTCCATCAACAGTTCCAGACCCGGCAGCGCCCAGGCTAACCCCAGGCCGTCGACCTGGAGTTCAAGATTGTAAGATTCCGCATCCGTTTCAGCCGCGAAACGCAGCGCTGGAAGCCCGATCAGCCACAGGCAGGTGCAGGGCTGTTCTTCGACGCGGGCGTAGAGAAAACCCTGGACAAAATCCCGCGCTGCTTCGGGCCCTTGGTCCATTTGCCCACGCACCAACAGCGGCCAGCGCACAGGCTCGCCGATGATCTGCGGACTGTCCGGCAGGCCGGCGGCGCGGAGCATGTCTTTGAGCAACAGATAGGAAGGGTCGCGGCTCTGGAACGGCTCGCCGGTCACTAACTCCACCAGCAGCAGGCAACTCCCGGCGCGCAGCAGTTGCAGGGCAAAACGTGGCGGCGGCGCAACCGGCGCTTTCACCACGGCCGGTGCGGGCTCTTCTACCTGCACAGCCTTTGGTTTGGGCGCGATGGATGGGCGAGGGATTTCGATCTTTGGCCGCTCGACGGTACGCGCAACGGGTGTCGGCGCGACGGAGGGCGAATCGCGATCCGGCGCGCGAGGCGTATCTGCCTGGATAACCGGCGCAGGCGCCTCCTCAAGCTGCGGCACGGGCGCAAGCAGTTCGGGACGCGATGGCGCAGCAAAAGGCAATTCAGTGCGCGGCAGCCAGCTGACCACCTGCATGGCGGTCAGATAAGCGCGACGACGAGGCTCGTTGAGCAAAGGTCAGCTACCTGTGGATAAAGTCAGGCGGAAGATTCTACAGGCCTTCACCGCTTCCCGCCGCTGTTGATCGACTGAGGGTGAAAAACGAGCCCGGCGATGCAGTACAATCGCCGCTTTTATTTGCCAGTCAGCGACCATCCGATGATCGAACCTAAGCGCGTCCTGCGCGCCCTTGCCGAACACTGGGCGCTTCTCGAGCCACTCTGCGAACACTTCGACCAAGGCACTCTGAGCCTGAGCGAACTGCGTTTGCAGCTGGCGGCCCAGCAACTGGAAAGCACGCCCCAGGACATCACCACTCTGCTGGACGTCTGGATTCGGCTCGACATTCTGGTGCCGGTCGCGAAAAGCCCGAACCGTTTCGAACTGAACGCGCAGATCCACGATTTCCTGTCATACCTGCGCCGCGAGCACCGGCTGGGCTTGTGCCTGGAAATCGAAGCGTACCTGCGCCACCTCGAACGGCTGGCCGGCTATATACAGGAAGCCTTCGACGCTCGGGACGCCAATGACCTCGCGCGGCAACTGCGCCTGCTCGACATGCGCGTACGCGACGTCCTGAAGAAGCTCGCCAATGACGAACAGGCCCTTGTGTCCGTGGCCGAACGCGCCAAGACCAGTGACCGGCAGATTCCGCTCCGTCAGCGTTACGCGGAAGTGCTGGCGACTTGGGATGAATACGTCGAGCCGATGATCCAGTTGGTGAATGCCGATGGCGCCTTCGAACAGGGCGTGCGCAAGGTAGAGAACGTGCTGCTGCGCATGCTCACCGACCAGCAACGTCTCGGTCATCTGGTCGACGACGACATGCTCCTGCGCACCCATGCACGCATCCTCGAAATGCAGACCAGCGCGCAACTGACCTTGCGCCACGCCCGCGAACTGCTGCTGCCACTGCGTGAAGAAGCGCGTCGCCACAACGCCGTGACGCGCGGTGCTGCCCTCGCGCTGTCGGCGATTCGTCGACGGGGGCTCGACGCGGTGCCGCAAGCGGCGATGCCGATGTTCACCCGTCCGCAAAGCACGTTCCTCGGCAGTGCCAATCAGGTTGAAGCTTACGTGTATGCGCTGGCGCGCTTCGAGCCGAAACCGGCGCGCTTCCCCAAGGCCAATATCACCCGCAAGGGCGAGCCGCCGCGCGCACCGCGTACGGTCAGGGAAATGGTCGAGCGGTGCGAAGACGCCCTGCCGATGCCGGATCTGATGGTCTGGCTGTTGAAACAGGAGCCCACCGGCGCGACCGATGAATTGCTGTATTGGTTTTCGCGCCTGTCGCGGGACAAACGCTTCAAGCGCGAGCGCCTTGAGCGCCGCGAATACCTGACCCAGGAGCACCGCGTCAGCCTGCGCTCCTTCGCCCTGCTCTCGAGCAAAGACGCCATCCCAGAGAATTCCGAGGGCACCGCCCATGCATCTTGATCTATCCGAAATGACCCAGCTGGCGCCGATCTTCCGCGAGCTGTTCAAGGGCTACCACGTCAGCCGCCGCGACCCGGAGCTGTACGCGCAACTGTCCAATCTTCAGGACCAGTACCGCGGCCTGTTCAAGGCGTTGGGCTTCGAGCTGGTCTGCGACACCCGTGGTTTCTACTACTTCGTGCCTGATCTCGCGGCCGGGCAGGTCAACAAGACGGCGCAACGTCTGGCGCTGTTCACATTCATCCTCGTCGAGCATTTGGCCGACCAGGGCCGTGACCCGGTCGCCGTGCTCGATGGCGGCAGCCTGGGCCGTGATGAATTGCCCTCGCTGCTGGAAAAGTACCGCGATCTGTTCCTGCAAGCTGAAGTCCAGACCCAGGAAGAGCTGGAAGAAAAAATCATGCGCCGCATGACCCAGCTGGGGTTCGCCTCCGAAGAAGTCGGCATCTATCGCTTCCTGCCGCCGATGCACCGTTTTCTCGACGTCTGCCTGTCCGTGCAGCAGGACCGTGATCTGGCGGCCAGCCTGCACAGCGCCCTGCCGTTGCCGGCCCCGGTGCTGATCGATGAAGACAGCGATGAGCGACTGCTGGAAACCGACGACCCGCTGGACCTCACCGAATTCGATGAATCAGCTGAAACCGAAGAGCAAGCGCTAGCCCGGGCAATCGCTGAAGAACAGGAGCATGACGCATGAGCCAGGAACGCTACGGCATACGCCGCTTTGCGCTGCTGAACACGGCCGGTTACAGCCTTGGGCTGTTTCCGCTTGAGCATCCACTGTCGGTCTACGGCGCGAATAACCTGGGCAAGAGTGCGTCGATCAACGCTCTGCAGTTCCCGATTCTGGCGCGCATGTCGGACATGAGTTTCGGCAAATACAGCCTCGATCAATCGCGTCGCTTCTATTTCGCTTCCGATACCAGCTATATCCTCGTCGAAGTCTCCCTGCCCCACGGCCCGCACGTCATCGGCGTGGTCGGTCGCGGCCCGGGCGGCGGTTTCGGGCACCAGTTCTTCGCCTATGCCGGCAAGCTGGACCTGGCTCACTACCAGAAGAACGACACCTGCCTGCGCCAGAAAGAACTATTTTCCAATCTGGAAAGCCAGGGCCTGAAAGCCTACGAGCTCAAGCCAGATGAACTGCGTCGTCTGCTGGTCGGTGGCCACACGTCGATTCCGCTGGACCTGACACTGATCCCCCTGCGCTCAACCAGTGAACAGAGCCTGAAGACCTTCCGCGCGCTGTTCATCAACTTGCTTCACATGCGCGAGATCACCGCTGCCAAATTGAAGCAGTTGTTTCTCGACGCGTTTGAGCACAGCCTGCGTTCCGGCAGCGTCGATTACATCGCCGCCTGTGAAGAAGCCTTCCGTGACGTACGACGCATGGAGCAGGACTACAACGCACTGGTGCTCGCCGGGCCGCTGGTTGAAGCGTTGGCCAATGGCGTGAGACAGCGCGACATCCTCCGCGGCAAGCTGCATCGCCTGTCGCCATTACTCGACTCGTTGCTGGGCACATGGCAGGACTACTCCAACGCGCGCAAAGAAGAGTTGGTCATTCAAAGCGAGCACTACCGTAACGAACAGGATTCGCTGCAGAACGACCAGCGTGGCAGCACTCAAGAGCTGATGCGGCTGGAGCGTGAGATCAGCAACATCCAGCGCTGGATCGGCGAACTGGCAGTGCTGAAAAATCGCTTCGCGTTGGTCGACGACGTTAGGGTTCTGGAACAGCAGCTGCTGGCTGCAAAAGATGCTCACGACGAACTGGCCGGTGCGCTCGCGCAGTCGCGTCAATTCAGCGCCGAGGATCTGGATGAGCGCCTGCGCGATCTGGAAAAACGCCTGAAATCAGTGAAACAACAGCTCGATCATGCGGACAACAACAGTTATGCCCGCCTCCGCGAAGAGTTCTCGCAGCCTGATGTAGAGCGCCTGATGCGTCTGTTCAACAGCGCGCTGTTCAGCTTGCCGCTGGGCGAGCAAGGCATCGCGCTGGATGATGGCGATGCATGGGTCAAATCCCTCGAAGCGATTCTCGATGGGTTCAAGGGCGAACGCTTTGAAGTGCCCGGCCTGACTGTCAACCTGTCGAACATCGAGCCACCTGCCCTCCAGGCGCTGGCCGATCGCGCCGCGCTGCGTGATCAGAAGGAACGCCTGGAGAAGGAACTCAAGCAGTTAAAGACTCAACAAGCCGTCGCGGCCGACCGTGCGGCGAGCAAAACCCAGACTGAAGCGTTGTACCAGCAGGTGCTGGACGCGCAGAAATCGCTCGAAGATTTCCGCCGCGCTCAAACATTGAGCGCCGAAGAGGGCGAGAAGCTTGAGCAGTTGGCCCAGATGGAAGCGGCGCAGGATGAGCTCAAGCGCTCCAGTGATGCATTCACCGAGCGCGTGCAACAGCTGTCGGCCAAGCTGCAGCTGGTCGGTCGTCAGATCGGCGATCTCGAATCCAAGCAACGCACGCTGGATGACGCGCTGCGTCGTCGTCAGCTGCTGCCGACCGATCTGCCATTTGGCACGCCGTTCATGGAGCCGGTTGATGACTCGCTGGAGAACTTGCTGCCGCTGCTCAATGATTATCAGGACAGCTGGCAGGGCCTGTTGCGCTGCGATGGTCAGATCGAAGCGCTCTACGCGCAAGTTCGCCTGAAAGGCGTTGCGAAGTTCGACAGCGAAGACGATATGGAGCGGCGTCTGCAGTTGCTGATCAACGCTTACGCTCACCGCACTGATGAAGCGCTTACCTTGGGCAAGGCACGTCGTGCCGCTGTAACCGATATCGCTCGGACGCTGCGAAACATCCGCAGCGACTACGACAGCCTCGAACACCAACTGGCATTGTTCAACCGAGAGATTAACCGCCGGCAGGTTTCCAACCTGGAGAGCTTCCGCATTGTGCTCGCGCCGAACAAGGAAGCGCTTAAGCACATCGACCAGATCATCCACAGCGCCGGTCAGTACGAAGAGGGCGAGACACTGTCGGTGTTTGATCTGAGCCAGAGCGCCGAGCAGGACAACAAGAACGAGGAAGCCAAAGAGTATTTGGCTCGCTTGGTTGCAGCTAACCACAACCAGCTCGGCTTGAAGGACCTGTTCGAACTCGCGTTCGAGATCACCAAGGTCAACAGCCAGCCGGTTATCCACACCGACATTGATGGGGCGGCGTCAAACGGCACCACCATGACCATCAAGGCACTGACCAACATGTACCTCCTGTTGCATCTGATGGATCGCGAGCAGGCTGGACGGATTCATCTACCCTACTACCTTGATGAAGCCGCTGATATTGATGAAAGGAACCAGGCAGCGTTGCTGGAAACTAGCCTGCAACTGGGCTTTGTACCGATTCTGGCGAGCGTTAAGCCTCAAGTGTCGGCACATGTGGCCATTGACCTGGAAGGCGGCAGTGGACCTGCTGGGATCTACATTGATGAAGCAGACTGGAAGTACATTCAACGTCGTGATGGAGCTACTCCGTTAAAAGCGATCCAAGCAGTTGAAACGCTAAGCGAGTAAGTAAGTCGCCTGGTAGCAGAAAGCCCCGCAGTGATGCGGGGCTTTTTTATGGGCGCTGATTATTGGCTGTTGGCCGTTGGCCGGACAAATAACTTTTCCGCGCGCAAAAACAAAACCCCATCTGCTTTCGCAAATGGGGTTTCGGAATTTAATCTTGACGATGACCTACTCTCACATGGGGAAACCCCACACTACCATCGGCGATGCATCGTTTCACTGCTGAGTTCGGGATGGGATCAGGTGGTTCCAATGCT
>NZ_JAUFNS010000032.1:0-54259 GCF_041060445.1 Pseudomonas sp. W2-17
TCGGCCTCTGACGCGCAGGAATCAGGCGCTGGAGAGGAAAAGCATTGAAAAGCTGAAGGCTGCCCAAGGCAGCCTTCAGCTATGAACAACTTTCCCCGGACACTAGTGACGGTCCCCGTGGGAATGCCGCTCCCGGCGCTCCGCGCCATTAGGGCAGGTTGACGCGGAGCGTCACAGGCTGCATTCCCACGCAGAGCGCGGGAACGATCAAAGGTCTCAGCCTTCCTTACGCTAGCTTCGCACCCACCGGCACAACCACCCTCGGCTTCCTGAACACCAGCACGTTCCCGGCCATCACCAGCACCAGCCCCATCAGCGCCGGGGCGGTCCATTGGTAGCCTTCGGCAAACGCCGACACATTCAACGCCACCACCGGGAACAGCACCGTGCAATACGCCGCGCGCTCCGGCCCCATGCGGCCGACCAGGGTGAGATACGCGGTAAATCCAATCACCGAACCCGGGATTACCAGATACAGCAACGAGCCGATGTACCGCGCGTTCCACTCAAACGCGAACGGCGTGCCGCTCAGCAGGCAATACACGCACAGCATCGTTGCGCCATACAGCATGCCGTAGGCGTTGGTGGTCAGCGGACGCAGACCGGCCTTCTGTTGCAGGCTGGAAAGCATGTTCCCCGCCGAGAAACACAGCGTGCCGAGCAGGGTCAGCGCCAGGCCGATCAAGGTCTCGCGACTGGCGCTGTGCCCAGCCAACTCTGGCCAGAACAGGCACGCCAGACCGATCAGGCCCAACGTGCCGCCCATCACCACGTTGCGCGCGATTTTCTGCTTGAAGAAGATCCGCGCATTGAGCGCGTTCCACAGTGTCGCAGTGGAAAACACCACTGCCACCAGACCGGTCGGGATCCACTGGCTGGCGGTGTAGAAGCACATGAAGTTGACGCAGAACAGGCACAGCCCTTGCGCCAGACAAATGAGCTGCCCGCGCCGATTGACCTTCTGCAGTTTCCCGGCCGCCAGCAACAGGGCGAAGATGATCAGTGCCGCGAGGCCGAAGCGGTAGACAATCGACACCGGGATGGCGACTTCGCCCAGTTGCAGTTTCAAGGCAATCCAGGTCGTACCCCAGATCAAAACGGTCAGCAGATACAAGGTGATGTTCATGTCAGGCTCCCCAGTGAAGCCTCAGTCTGGCGGCGCGGGTCTGCGCTCACTTGCAGAAACTTGCGCATTTGATCGTCACCCCGCTGGCAGGCGGCAGCGCTCGGAGTAGGATGCGAGGCGTAGAGGAGTCTCCATGTCGTCACTCGAAACCATCCAGGTTTTTCAATCCCTGAACAGCTCGCCCCACGCGCAGCTGGAGAAATGCGCGCCCCTGGGCGACGGGGTGATGGCGGCGCTGTGGAACAACCGCCACGACGCGCAGAATTACCACGCGCCTACGCACCACACGCTGTCGTGCTACATCGACGGCGGCACCGGGACGTTTCGCCGCGATCAGCCGGACCAAAAAGGCGCTCCGGACAAGATCTGCACGCTGCCGGCCGGCCATCAGTCTTCCTGGGTGGTGAACGGGGAAATTCGTCTGGCGCATCTGTACATCAGCCCCGAACAGTTCGCCCTCAACTGCGTCACACTGCTGGATCGCGAGCCACGCCAGCTGGCGTTGCAGGAGCACACGTTTCTGGATGACCCGCTGCAGGCCGAGCGCTTTCATCGCCTGATCCGCATGGACTGGAGCGAGCCCGGCGAACGCATGCTCACCAGCAGTCTCGCCCATGAGCTGCTCGATCACATGGTCCTGCGCCAGGTGGGACTGCGCGAAGGGTTACGTTTGAAGGGCGGATTGGCGCCGCACCTGCGCCGTCAGTTGGTCGAGTTCATCGAGCAGAATCTGGCCGATCCCTTGAGCCTCGGCCAGTTGGCGGGCCTGTGCGCGCTGTCGGAATACCACTTCGCGCGAATGTTCCGCGAAAGCTTCGGCCTGCCGCCGCACCAATACCTCCTCGCCCGGCGCCTCAACCGCGCGCGCGATCTGCTGCGTTCGACGCGCAAGCCGTTTGGCGAGATTGCCCTGGAATGCGGCTTCGCCAGCGCCAGTCATTTCAGCAACCGGTTCAAACAGTCAGTCGGTGCAACAGCAAGTGAGTACAGGGCGGCGTTTCAGTCCCGCTAAAACTCCAGCGTCGTCGCCATCACCACCTGCCGCGAATCCCCCAGCGACACGAAATAACGGCTCACCGCCGAGCTGTAATACGTGCGATCAAACAGGTTTTTCACGTTCAGCTGAAATTTCACTTTTTGCCCGTCCAGTCGGGTTTCGTAGGTCGCGAACGCATCGGCGACGGTGTAGCCCGGCAGATCAAAATCGTTGTCGGGATTGCCCGGGCGTTCGCCGACGTAATGGCCGCCCAAGCCCGCTCGCAAACGGTCCGCCCCCATCACCGCGCCAAAGTCGTACACCGCCGAGACCGACCCGCTGTGCCGGGGCACGTTCTGCAAGCGGTTGCCCTTCAGCGTCGGGTCTTCAACCACCCAGGCATCAGTGAAAGCGTAGCCGCCAATCAGGCTCCAGCGTTCTGACAGCTGCCCGCTCACGTCCAGCTCCAGACCCCGCGAGCGCACCTGACCCGCCGTGGTGTACACCGTGTTCGCCGTTAGCGAATCAAAATTCGCCACCAGCACGTTGCGCTTTCGGATGTCGAACAGCGCCAGCGTCGCACTGATGCCATCGGATGAATCCCACTTGGCACCCAGCTCCCACGCTTTCGATTCTTCGGGCAGCGTCGCTGAATCCAGCACGGTCCCGCCCGCCAGCGTGGCGATGCTGGAGTTGGGCTTGAACGCCTCGGTGTAACTGCCATACACCGACAGCTCGTCGCTGTAGCGGTAAACGAGGCCCGCTCGCGGAATCCACTTTTGCCCGTTCAAATCGGTATTGCGCGTGAACGGCGAGCCTTTTCCTGCCTGCTGATCGAACACTTGGTAGCGGGCACCCGCGACGAAAATCCAGCGATCGGTGAGGTGCACGGAGTCCTGAGCAAACACCGAGTCAGTGCGCAGAATGTCGAGCTGATGGCTGTCCGCCCCACTGATCTGAGTGCCCTCCGCTTCCTGGCCATACACCGGATTCACGTAGCTGAACGTGCTTTGGCTTTTCTGGCGAATTAACTCACCGCGCGCAATCTTGCGGTATTCGTCATCGACGCCGATCAGCAGCTCGTGCCGCATGCCGGCCAGCGAGGTGTCGCCGCTCAAGGTGAGGGTAGTGAAGCGATCGGTGCTCAGGGCGTTGCCGGTGCCGTCGATGGAGCGGGTCAGCGTCCCGGTTGCCGGATCGACGGCGGCCACGCGCACCTGGCTGGCGTCGTAGGTCTCGCGGTTGTAGCTGTAGCCGAGGTGGCCTTTCCAGTTGTCGTTGAAGGTGTGGTCGACCTCGAATCGATACAGGTCCGAGCGCCCTTCCATGTTATTGAACGGCTCGTCCAGACGCCGGGTCGCTGGGATGTTCAATGGACGGTTGGTGCGCGGATCGATGGCCGTGCCGCGATCAAACGGCGAGAGAAATTCCCGATGCTCGTAGGACGCCAGCACTTCGGTGTCGTCGCCATACCAGGCAAGCGACGGCGCCACCAGCGACTCACGGTGCACGCCGTAATTGCGCCAGTAATCTTCGTCTTCGTGGTCAACGATCAGGCGATACGCCAGTCCGGTCGCCGCGCCTCCAGCGCCATCCATCGCGCCGGTGCTGTCGAACGTTCCGCCGCTGCCGTTTTTGCCTGCGCCGTAGCTCGAACCCCGAGCCGTGAGGGCGTCGGCCGACTGCAACTGCGGGCGCTTGCTGACCACATTGATGACCCCGCCCGGGTCTTGAATGCCAAACAACAGCGATGCCGGCCCCTTGAGGACTTCGACGTGTTCAACAGTGGCATTGAGGTTGCGGCCCTGCACCACCGGCATGCCGTCGCGCATGATTGAACCGTCGCGATTGTCGCCAAAACCGCGCTTCATCAGCGTGTCCTGGGTGCTGCCGAGGGTGTTGCCCTGGGTGATGCCACTCACGTTGGCCAGCGCATCGTCGAGGTTGCGCGGCGCCTGATCGCTCAACACTTGCGCCGGAACAACGCTGACCGCCTGCGGGTTTTCAAGCGGCGGCGTCGCGCTGCGCATCACCGATGTCACAGCAGGCGGCTGATAGCTGTAGGCACCGCTGCGAGTGGAATCGATCTGCGTCGCGCCAACGGTGACCGCGCCCTCAGCGGGGCGGGATTGCAGCGTGAAGGTGTCGTCGGTGGCACGGCGGAACATGAGGCCGGACGTGCTCAACAGCACGCCTAACGCCTGTTCCGCACTGAACGAGCCAATCACCGCCGGGGCATCGACCGCGTAGGGCGCATCCTGGGTGTAAATCACGCCCTGCCCTGTCACCCGACTGAAATCCCTGAGCGCCTGGGACAGCGGTTTGGCCGGGATCGAAAAGTCGTAGGCCGGCACGGCTGCCTGAGCGCACGCGCTCCATAGCGCCACCACCGAAACGCCAAACCCACTTCTCACATCGATCAACCCCGTTTAAATGCGATACGCCTCAACAGCTCGCTTGCGATCAACGGATCACAATGACCCGCCCGAGCACTTCGTACTGCTCAAAGCCAACGACGGATTTCAACGCCGCCAGCACGGCCTTCGGATCGCGGCTCGGAAAGCTGCCGCTGACGGTCTTCGCGGCCAGTTGATCGTTGAGCAACATAATTCGCCCCGGGTAATAGCGGTTCAGGTCGCTGATGACATCGGCGAGCGGCGTGCGGGCGTAATTGAGCCAGCCCTGACGCCAGGCCAACTGGCTTTCGCTGTCGACAGGCTGCGGATCACTGGTGCGTTCGCGGTCATAAGTGACCCGCTGACCGGCCGTCAAAATCTGCTGCGGCGCATCGGAGGCCGCCTTTACGCCAACGCGCCCCGAAAGCACGGTGACTTGCGCCCCGACGGGCTGCAACCGTACTTCGAACTGGGTGCCCAGCACCCGGATTTCCCCGCGTCCGCCATCGACCACAAACGGCTCGCCGGTGTGGGTGACTTGAAAGAATGCGGCGCCACGGCGCAGCTCGACGTGCCGCTCACGCGCATCGAAATGCACGGCGATCGCGCTGTCAGCGTCCATCGTCACCTGCGAGCCGTCGGCCAGCGCCACGGTCCGGACCTGCCCCGGTGCCGACACATAATCGGCGCTCAGATCCTCCGCCCAGCGCTGCGGATTCCAGCCCATCCCAACGCTCACCATCAGCACCAGACACGCCGCCATCGCCAGCGCCGCCCCCCAGCGCGGGAGCCTTTGCGGCATGGGCGTATCCATTTTCCGCAACAAGGCGTCGAGCGCGGCGGCGTCCTCTTCGGCCAGGGTGGCGGCAGGCTCTTCACTGAGTTCCCACAGCACCTGAGCCTGAGCGTAAGCCTCGGCATGGGCAGGATCGGCGTGCAGCCAGCGGCTGAAACGCGCCTGATCGGCGACCGTCGGTTGGTTGTGCAACACACTGAGCCAGCTCAGCGCCATGGTGTGGGGATC
Source organism: Pseudomonas sp. W2-17 (assembly GCF_041060445.1). Taxonomy (NCBI): domain Bacteria; kingdom Pseudomonadati; phylum Pseudomonadota; class Gammaproteobacteria; order Pseudomonadales; family Pseudomonadaceae; genus Pseudomonas; species Pseudomonas sp. W2-17. The sequence continues at coordinate 5,523 of NZ_JAUFNS010000032.1, forward strand.
GGCATTTTGATCAGGAACGGCATTCATCGACGTATGCCCCCGGATTTCCCACCAAGGGGCACAACCCGCGCGGCGTCCTCATTCACGCTCGCCTTGCAGGCCTGCAGGGCGCGCATCATGTGTTTCTCCACGGCACTTTGCGAAAGGCCCATGGCCTTGGCGATTTCGGCGTACTTGCGCCCATGGATACGGTTGAGCAGGAAGATCTGACGGGTTTTCTCCGGCAATCCGCGCAACGCCGCTTCGATGTGACGCAAATCATTGCTCGCCTCCAGCGCCGCCTGGGGTTCGTCAGTCTCGGGCCGATGCGCGTCAGGCAGCAACTCGTCGCTGAGCCGGGCGCGGGTGCTTTCATTGCGCAGATGATCAATGGCGATATTGCCAGCGCAGCGCAGCAGATAAGTGTTGAGCTCCTCGACCTGCACCAGCGGACGCCGCCAGAACCTGAGAAACAGGTCCTGCACCAGGTCCGCCGCCGTCGCCCGACAACCCACCCTTCGGCTGACCAGCGCCTCCATTTGCGGGCGCTGGGACAGAAACACCTCCAGAAACCGCGCGCGTGCAGCTTTCGGGGCCTCGTGGTCGAGGTCCTGACACGCTGAGTTCAAGGACGGAGGCGGATCAATCATGGTTCAGGCACTAGGTGGGGAGATGCGAGGCGCGATATTAATGATAAATATTCTCATGCGCAAAAGATGTCCGACGAATCTCGCAACAAATCTGCAGCGCCTGAAACCAGACCCTGAAAAGGCGCAGCCCAGTAAAAATGGACTTGCCGGTCGAGTTCCCGCGTCCGCGAAATATATTCTCGGTTCCAAGGGGTTGAATTGTTCGTGGATCGGCGCCAACACTGTGAATGAGGGCAGACGAAAAACAGCTCGTCCAGACTCTCCCGAGCAAGCCAAAGTAAGGGAAGAACTATGCAAATCCAGGTCAACAGCGATAACCACATCGAAAACAGCGTCCGTCTGGAGGAGTGGGTACGAACCACGGTTGAAACTACGCTCGAACGATACGAAGAGGATCTCACCCGCGTTGAGGTCCACATCAACGACGAAAACGGCGACAAGCCCGGCCCGCATGACATCCGTTGCCAGATGGAAGCCCGGCCAAAAGGACACCAACCTATTTCCGTGACCCACAAGGCCGATTCGATCGATCAGGCAGTGGATGGCGCAGCGGTCAAACTGGACCACGCCCTGGAACATCTTTTCGGAAAACTGCGCGGCAACAAACGCGGCGCGGCTCCGGTGATTGAAAGCGATCTGGATGACGAACCCGTCAGCGCTGATGCGTTGCTCGAAGAAGAATTTCTCGAGAAGGATGAAGCATTGCACGGCTGATGCAGCAGCCTTGAAACACTAAACTGCTGATGGAGGGGCGGGTCTGGAAACGGGCCCGCCCCTTTTTTTGCGTGTTTTTTGATTGCCGAGCATCCGCATGCAGCGCTGGGATAGACCTGCGACAAGCTTGCTCTCAAACCTACGCACACAAAGAACGCATGAGGCGCGCAAATGGTGCCGAGCGGGAATTGACCAAGCAGTTAGCCATTACAAGATGGAGGCCGAAACTATGACCTGCCTCTCGATTCAGCGGCCCGCGATGCACCTTTTGGGCGCATTTAAACCTTTCGTCCCTTGTGGCCCAAACCCTGCAAGCTTTGTATCGTCGAGCTTACACCTCACCTGCACGCCCCATGCTTATTGGCCTCGCGCGCAGTGACTCGCCCAATGAGACGACGTTTCAACGGACCACTGATGGATATCACCGCGACTTCAGCGAGAGCGGCCAGGGCAGGAATCATTAACCGTTGATCGGCTTCGAGAACTAAAGGGATTCACCCTCAGTCAACTTATGCAGATCGTTAACAGGTAACAGGCCATGGATAACCCTTTTCAACTGATCACCGACGCCTTCCACCCCGACTACCGGGTCAACCTGAGTATTCAGGGTCTAGACGGGACCATCATGCTGACGCTGTCGAATGAGTCAGGTGTGGTTGCCAAACGCCTGCTCAGCGCGGAGCAACGCAACTCGCCCAAGCGTCTGCGTCGCTTGATCGAAAGCATCCAGTTCGGCATCGCCATCGAACAGGGCCACAGCGCCATCAAGATCCTGGCAGCCATGACCGACGGCGACCTCAAGCAACTCTCGCCGCCGCCCACCCGAACCAGCTTCCTTGGCCGTCCGCAGCTGACTGCTGGCATCTGATTGTTCGATGCGCATGGAGTGAGGTGATCTCTGTCACCTCTCCAGCGCAGCCCCTTCGGGGCATCAGTGTTGATGCGCCCTGCCATCCGCCAATGATCGCCGATTCCCCTCTAAGTCCCGCCGATTCAGCCCCCAGACAGAAAGCACCTGTTACAACAAACCTGTAGCAAGCCGGCTGCCCCGTTACAAAAAACGGCGAGCAGCAGAGTCTGGACAAGTCTGAGGTGACGATATGTCTCTACGATACATAGCGCTGATTGGCGCGCTGGCCCTCGCGACCGGGTGCGTGGAAGAAAGAGTGGTACACGAGCGCCGAGTGGTCGACCGACCCGCGCCCCGCGCCGAATACGTCGAAGTCGTCGCCCCGCAAGCGCCGCCCGTGCGCGTCATCGAAGAAGAACCGGCCCCGCGTCCGGGCTACATCTGGTCCCGCGGCTACTGGCGCTGGAACGGCAACCGCTACGTCGCCGAGCACGGCCACTGGGAAGCGGTACGGCCTGGTTATCGCTATCAACATCCTTACTGGGAAAGCCGAGGCGATGGCTGGCATTACCATGTTGGGGTGTGGGTGAACTGACCGTTGTTTGCACATGAAAATGCCCCGCTGAGACGGGGCATTTTTTATGGATTTGCTGGTGGATAGGTCATCGAAAGCAGTTCATTGGTTGCAAGCAATGGTCTCCAAGGCGCGCTGAGGCTTTCCTAAGCAGAGTCGCACCAACCTCAGCATTTGGGCAATATCACGAGAATTGCGACAAGCCAGATGACGGCGGTCAGCTAAAGTCTGCAGCAAAGCGAAATCGGCAATCAGGACTGATTATGGATATTCAAGCGTTAAGACAAGCCGCCATAGAACTGCGGAAACAACTGGAACTGTATAAAGAAAAAGAGCCAGCGGCACTGGCCTTGTACGGACAAATGGAGCATTTGATATCCGCCGCTGAGCGTGGTGAGATCACTACCCAGGTTGAGGCACGGGATATACCAGGCGGTCGCTTAATGGATGAATCAAATCTCCGAAAATATCGCGATCTCTCTGGGGCCTACAGCAATTTTTATGTCGAACTCATCGAAGGTCGTGACATGCTCAAAATGATAGAAGAAATCATGAAAAAGGTCAGAAAATAAAAGAGTCTTGCTCTATTAACCTTGGACCGATATTAACTCTCCGGAGACGTACCGCTACTTCTCGGCGCTGGGTACTAACCGCCTGCACGCCAAACGCCAAAAATTAGTCGGACAAGCGTGGAATGAGCCCTAAACGATAAGGACTCGCCTCATCACTAATCCACCTTCTCCTGCACCGAAGGATACCTCGACGAGGAATACCTCACGACCAGAATCGAGAATGCCAGCAACAGCACGCCGCCGCAGACGTAAATAATCCCCAGATCCGGCGCCTTGTGGTGCGACACGTCACTGATCAGCAAGCGAATCAAAGCGGTCACGCCGATATAGAGCAAGAAGCGCAGGGGCATGTGGTTGGTCTTGAAATAAATCCCGACCATCGCGCCCAACTCGAGGTAGATGAACAACAGCAAAATATCATCTACGGCGATGTACTCCTGCCCGAGCATGCCGATGAAAGCCTTGATCGCGGCATAGGCGGTCACCGCGCCGATGCCGAACAGCGCCAGATAATGAAACGCTTCAACGGCCAAGTTGCCCAAGCTATTGGCGCCGCCATGAAGCTTCGCCCGCATTCGATCTGCCCATTTCACACCCGCCATCCCTCACCTCCCCTGCCCCAACCAAAATTGTTCATAACGAGCGCTGCGCTTCAGCGCAGCGGTGGATCTGTCGACGCAGGGATTCGGCCCCGCTGCTTTTCACGATGCACTTCCTTGAGTAACCCAGATCGGATAATGCTCCGTGCGCACGACGGTTTGCTCGTGCGCAGCCTGGTTGTAGGCAAGCATTAATAGGGCCATCGGCTAAGGTTGAGAACGTGACCAGATGTCGCAAGGCAGCGCCTGACAAAAAAGTGGGCGCACACCCCCTACCCAAGCAGCGGTGATTCACCTATGCTGCGCACTGTATAAATACACAGTAAAAAGACGGGGTACGCTGTCTTTGCATCATCTGTCGGCCATACGCGTTGAGCGACCGGGCTGATCCCTTACAACTCTGGAAATGACGACGAGGCCAACAATGGCTGTTGAAACCCTTTACCGCAGTACCCGTGATTTGGAGACTACGTTCGTGGACCGGAAACTCGCCGATGCGCATGATCAGATGCTGGAACTGGCAGAGCTGCTCACCGATGTGTTGATGAAGAACGTCGCCGGCCTCTCCGAAAAACACGCAGAAGACGCCAGTATTTTCATGGCGAAAAACCGCGCTGTCTTCGCCGCTGCGTTCAAAAGCAATGCGCTGGCCCTCAACGAGCTGGCACCCGCGGCGGAGCAGGCAGAGTAATCAGGCCGCGACCTCGGCCCACCAAGTTGAATGCAGGCTTGCCACCAAAGCGATTCACTCCATGTCCAGCAGCCGTTCTGCCAGCTCATCTGCAACCCGCGCGGGTGAGCGCTTTTCAGCTTGCGCATGGGCGAACACCTCGGTCAGCCGAGTGCCGATCTGAGACAGATGCGCGGTGATGGTGCTGGGGCTTTGCCCCTGATGATGCAGCGCGACATAGATCAGGCCGCCGGAATTGATCACGTAATCCGGGGCATACAGAATGCCGCGCGCTTCCAGTTGGTCGGCAATGGCGGCGCAGCTCAATTGGTTATTGGCGCCGCCCGCCACTGCAGCGCAACGCAACTTGGTCACACTGTGGCTGTTGAGCACCCCGCCCAGTCCGCACGGCGCAAGGATGTCGCAAGGCGTACTGAGAAGTGCCTCGCTGGCGATCGGCTTGGCGCCCAATTGCTCCATGGCGAGTTGCACCTTGCCGCTGTCCAGATCAGCCACCAACAACTCGGCACCTGCGGCATGCAGCTGTTCGGCGAGCGCATAACCCACATGCCCCAACCCCTGAATTGCCACGCGCAAACCTTCGAGATTGTCGCTGCCCAGTCTTGCCATGGCCGTTGTGCGGATCCCCGCGTACAAACCCAGCGCGGTGTGCGCAGACGGATCGCCCACCGCCGTAGTGCTGGTGACATGCGGGGTGAATTGCGCGATGCAGTCCATGTCCTCCCTGGAAGTGCCGCTGTCCATGGCCGTGACATAACGTCCGTCGAGGGTCTGCACGAATCGCCCGAACGCCTCGAACAAGGCAGCCCGGTCAGGCACGTGGGCCGGACGCATGATCACGGCTGTTCCACCGCCCAGTGACAACCCGGCCAGCACGGCTTTGTAGCTCATGTTCCTTGCCAGCTGAATGGCGTCCTCGATGGCGCTCTCTTCGTTTGGATAGGACAGGTAGCGACAGCCCCCCATCGCCGGACCTTTCTGGCTGCTGTGGATCGCGATCACCGCCTTCAGGCCGGTACGCGGCTCGACCATCATGTGCAGTGATTGCACGCGTGAGCTTTGCATGAGAGCGAACATGGGCACTGCTCCCCTTTTTCGTACTGCCGAGTATAGGCGCTGATTGAAAAAAAGAAGGCCCGGCCGGGCGGATCCGGACGACGGACTGCCGTTGGCCGCGCGCGATGAATCAACGCTGGACGAAGGCAGCGGCCAGGGATAAAACAGAGCCATCTGTTAATTCTTCTCAGCCGTCTTATCCTGCCGGAGAAGTCAATGAATCCGCGCCAGCAATGTATTGCCTGTCTAGAACGGAACCCGCCGTCCACGTTCGAAGCTGCGATATGGATCGCTGCGGAGCACGACGGGCAGGTTGATTTCCAGGTTATCCGCGACCAACTCACCGCTCTGGAACGCAGTGTCAGCGCAGCCCTACCTCTATTGCCGGCCGCAGAGCTCGCCCAGCCCTTGCTGCGGCAACTGGCGACGTTGGGGTTTCAGCAGGACGATGCCGCTCAGCCCAAACCCCAGGCTGCTTTGATTCACAAGGTCCTTGAACGTCGTCGCGGCCAGCCGCTGGGGCTGGCGCTGGTTGCGCTGGAAATGGCCAAGCGGCTGGAGATTCCCCTCGAGGGCGTCAACTTCCCCGGGCATTTTCTGCTGCGCGTGCCCGGAGCCGACCATACGCTGGACCCTTACGGCGGACGCAGACTTTACCCGAAGGACTGCCGTGAGCTGCTGCTGCGCCAGTTCGGCGCGGACATGCACCTCAAGGCCGAGCACATGAAAACCGCAACGCCAGCGGCAATGCTGCAGCGGCTGTCGCGAAACCTCCGGTATCTGCATCAGCTAAACGACGACTTGCTCGCCGCACTCAAGGACGCGACTCGCGTGATGGAGCTGGGCCAGGCCAACACCAGCGATTACCTCGCTCGTGCCACCCTGTACCAGCATCTGGAGTGCCCGCAGGCCGAACGTTTCGACCTGGAGCATGCGTTGATGTTGAGTGAAGACCCGGTTCAACGGGTGCGGCTCACTCAACGTTTGCAGTCTCTACCCAGCGGGCGCGCAGTCCATTAAACGGTCTGGGTTGCCAGTTTTTTTACCGCCCACTGACCAACTTTCGCACCCAGTCCCTGATCATGGGTAACAAGATCCTTGACGCCGCCGCCTACACTTATTAATTCAAAGACAGCGGATCCAAAAAACCATGAGGCTGTCGCGCGATCTCCGTCGTGATAGGCGAGCAAGCCTCGTTGCACATCAATGGCAATATGAAGCGCCGTCCATGCAAGCGCTGCGCCGGGAAACGGCGCCAGCAGCGCGGAGCCCAGTGTTCTTACAACCGAATATACCTTTTCGGCCCAGCGTTCCGTCTTGCTTGTAATCTGGGCATCGACATCCGCAATCATGCGGCTGACTTGTTCGTCGTAAAGATCATGGATGTCCGTGACTCGATCGGTATTCTGGTGTTCGCTATTTTCGATGCGGACCCATTGCTCCGGGACGTTGCGGTCCATGGCATCGAAACGAGACCCTGCACTGGGCTGCCCTTTATACGAAACTCGAAGGTAGTAATAGCGACGCATATCTGGTGAGCGCATGAGTTCCAGGTAGTCGGTCAACCTCCGGAAACTGACGCCATCGGGAGCATCAGGCGTATATAACAGATTGAAGTCGTCATCCGAGGAGCTGAAATCCCGGAGCATATAAACGCCTTGAACGATGTGGCCAGCGAAGCGAAACAGTGATGCGCTGCTGCGCTTGATACGTTGTCGAAGCCCCTCGTTTTTGCCGAGCGCCTGTTTATCCAGCGAAACAATCAAGTGAACTAACCATTGATATTGGGCAGTGGATAAATTGCCCTTCAAAAATTCCCGCATTGCTGCTGAGCGCATATCAAACTGCAACCGCCTGCCGAACAATGCTCTGCGGTACGGGTAGTGCTCGTGGGAGGTGTCCAGGAATTCTTTCCGGATCCACTGAATGTAACGCTCACCCAACGCCGCATCCCGCAGCGACTTGTCTACTTTTTGAACGAAGTACAACGGCAGTGCCCTGAGGTCCTGCCCCACCGAGGAGTACATCGGTGCAGCAGGAGTGAATGCGTACTCATCGGAAAAACCTTCCATGAACAGACTGGTCAAGGACCTCAGGCGCGTGTACGCACTGAAGTCCGGACTCGCGACGTAAGCAGCACTCTCCAGATCCACGAAGATCGTATCGGTATCGACGCGCTCGTCGATGCCTTGGCTAATCAAGTAATCATTGAGCAGCTTGCTGCCTTCGCGCCTGGCGAACTGCTCGAAAGACTCCATCGCCTGGGTGGTGTGTACGAAAGCCTTGTTGAGTTCGCTGACCCGATGCTCAAGCAACGCAAGGGCACCACGGTTCGCATACGCTGTTTCCATGGTGAACCCCAACAGGTCGGCATCATCCTGCGTCAGCGCCCTCTCGACCTTATGACGAATTGCATCTGAAAGGCGCTCTTCGAAGTTGTTCCCGTCCAGCTCGTCGAACACGACACTGGACTCACTCCACAACGTACCTTTGCGACGTACTTTGGCCAAAAAGTCGGAGTGGTCCGCCTCGGCGGTCAAGGCGGTCTGGTCCAGCACATAGTTGCCGCCTGCGTCGCTCGCCAGCCAGCTACCGACTTCAAAGGACAACTGGCGCCATGAGTTGAACCCGAACATATCCTGGCCGCCCGGTGCACCAGGTGCGTAAAGAACGTAATGGTCCTCGCCTGCCGCGTCCTGTTTACGGAACACCAGCAGGTCTTTGAAGCGCACGCCATTGACGGACAGTTTCAGGCTGCCCAGCGTCATCACCGCACCGTCTTGAATAATGTCAGCTCGCACCAGATGGATGAGGTCCTGACTTCGGTCGTCCACCAGATGGCCTTGAAGCGAAGCCGCACAGGCGCTCAGTGCCAATGCGGCATCTCGCCTGTGGGTCAGAGCTCGCAGGGTCTCCTCTTGGGAAAGCCGCGCCCTGAGCTGCTGGCGGTAACGACGCTGCACATCCAGCTCATCAAGCATTGTCTTTACAAACTCGAACGTAAACGCAGGATTTGAGTACGCAGCAGGGATGGTCACCTGACCCCTACCTGAAACCGCCGGCAGGCCGAGCATCGCGAACTCGAGCAACGACTTGCGGTGGTTCACCGAAAAAGTGCCGCCCCGGACGTCGAACTCATCCGGTACGTTGATCGTTATTTGCTGCGCATCGACCGAATAGCCCAGGTGCCTGCGCACATAGCGATCAATCTCATTACGAGCAAATACTTCCAGCGATTCCAGTCCCTCAAGCATCGCATCGACGGCTTCCTTGCGCTCGCTGTACTGGCTTTTGAGCTTCGCATAGTGCTCGCGCTTTTCGGGGGCTGCGTATTTCAGCCATTGCGGCTGAGTAAGGTCTTGGGCACGCACGGAAAGACTCTTGAATCGATACCCCATCGCTTCGTCGACATGAGCACACACCTGTACTTCACTGACCTTGTTCAAAAAGGCGTGATAGCCGTCACTGTGCGCTCTGGCCTGTTGCACCAGAAACTCGAAGTCTTTTGCCTGCTTGTTGCGAAGTCCCTGTACATGACAGTGCAGCATTGGCTCGACGCAGGACTCGTATTCAAGATCGTCAACGCCGACAACGTTATTTTCAGGCAATCCTGCAAGATCCGACAAATACAGGTTTTTCAGCAACGGCCCCCCACCCGCTGGCACGGACAGTCGCCGAGCCAGCTGGTCGTTGAGCTCGGAAAAGGATTCATACCGTTCAACCCCGCCTGCGGCCATGACGAGATAACACGGACCCGAGGCATGACGCGCATCGGCCGCATTTTCATCCTGAGCAACCGCGAAGACCGAGAGCAGCGGTGCTGTCGTTCCACCCGGAAGACGCAGGGATATTTTGAAAAGCCCGCCAGTGGGGGTGTGGCTCAATACATCCAGGAGGCGTTTTTTCTCATCGCTGTTCAGTCGCTCCTCAATGAACTGTAACTCAACATCGTGCTTGAGTGCCGAATGATGATGACCACTGACGATTTCATGGCGCGCTGCCCTTTTCCCGCCTGTGGGGAACTGCTCATGGCTGTCCCATGCCCAGGCGAGCGCCGCGTGGTAAGCCCCGGGAAACGTTGCCAGGACCTGGCCAAAAATACTTTTGATTGTGGCGAAATCCTTTTCGGCCACCAGGTGCTGCGCCTCGATGCTGTCGTGGCGGTAATACAGGGCCTGAAGATCTTGATCGAAAGCGCTTTTCCCCAACGTCATCGCCTGGATCAGGGCATCAGTAAGCGAACACGATCTTTGCACCGTCCCCGACTCGGACGCGGTGTTCAGAAAAATAATGTTCGGGTTCCATAGGGATACATGCCCGCGCAGGAAGCTTGAGAGGCGATCAAAAGCGACGTCCCGAAGCGAAGGGAGGTTGTCCAGTACCGAGGCGCATTGAGTGCATGCCGTCGTAAAGGCGAGAAGGTGATGAGTGGTGGCGTGCTGCTGACCAGCACCTTGGACATTGGAGTGAATTGCAGCAGATAGATCATTCACGGATACAGCTCCGATAAAGAACAGTCACGCCCACCGGCATCCGGCCAATGGGTAAAACGTGAGGTGTTCGAGAGCTGTATTTCAGACGATTGCTCAGCCCTATGAGTGGTACATATTGCTTGGCTCGCAATGTTGGGCCGACGTGGTTTGCAGGAAATAACCCGGGTAATGACCCCGGGCGAGGCTTACACCAGCGATTACGTCGACGGTATCGCGTCAAGCGTCGCGAACTCCTCCACCCGCCAGAGGGACTGAAGAGATAGACGGCGGCATAGGGGCTATCGGAAACCAGCGGCATGACATCGACGTCTTTGGCAGTCGCTTTCGCAGGGGATTCGGGTGAGAGTCTGCTCTTCCACAGCCCAGTACTCATCGAGAATTACCTAGTGGGCAGTCCGAATGAGCCGCCATCTGAACCGCTGAATCGCAGAATCGCAGACCGATGGGATAACTATTGATAGCGATGGGCGAGACCAGCCGACCCATGAAGCAGGAAAAAAGAGCGTTTGCTGCGGCCCCGTTGCGAGGTCCTACTGTTGCTGTGGCTGTAAAACTGCTTGTCACAAAGCACGCTGTTTCGGTTTCAACAAACCCCTTAATCTTCGCGCCCTCTGAGCAGCCCACTTGCCTTTGAATGGCTTGGAGATGCGCTCGACCGTCGTCACCGACGTTGTGTTTTGAAGCTCCTGGATTCAACGTCTTATTTGGCCGCTGCGATTGCAGCGGCCTTTTTTTTGCTTTGGGGTCAGTGACGATCTTCGGAAGCCTTTTATGCTTGCGATGGTCCATCCCTCCGCTCAAAAACAAAGCTCAGAAAGATCCCACAGCGTTTCTAGCGACATTCCTACGCGACCTTCTGTTTAAACATTAGTCATCGGCGAGGTGGAGACACCGCGCGACGATACCCAACAATAAATGGCTAATGGAGCTCTAACATGTTCAAGAAAAAAATGACCTCACTGATCCTGGCGGCAAGCCTGGCGTCGCTCGCGGGTGTAGCAACAGCCGAACCAGCTGCAATCAACTTGAATTTCTGCACCAAGATTTCAGGCGCTATTCCGGCCGGCACCGTAAACGCAGGTGAGCAACAGGTGATCTATGGCCCGTACACGGTGACCTGTGGCACGACTTCCCACCACTTCAGCGTGACAGGCGCTTCTGGACAGGTTCTTGTGATTGTCCAAAAGCTTCAAGGGGGAAGTTGGTCTCCGGTAACGGGTAAAACCTACGACCCATCAGGCTTGTTCGGCGCTGGCACATTCCGACTGGTACTCGATAACGTACAAAGTCCTGCGCCAACCCGTTACTCAGGGAGTTACGTCGTCCCCATGTAACAGCTAAAGGCCGAGGGCACATCGGTTGTGCCCCTGGCTCCGCACTCATATACCTCAGGCGCGAATATTCACCAATGAGCGCTCGCGAGGACGCTTTGCATGTTCCTCCAGAGCCATCAGCACAGAAACCGCGGTGTTCAAATCAACCACGGCGCTTTTCGCCATTCCATTGCCTTCCTTGATAATGTCCTGCAGTCGACCGAATTGCTCGGTGAAGAATTCATACGCATTGACCTCCTTGTCGATATTGATTTCTTTTCCCAGCGCATCGAACTCGACATTGATGCCGCCCATAGTGCCAATCAGGTCTCCATCAATAATTCCTTGCTCGGCCAGTAAAACGCCGATTTCCCTTAGTTGCCTGTTACTGGTCTTGCGCGGATCAAATCCAGCCAGATTGATGTTCAAGCCCTCCAGCTTTTTAACATCAGGAATGCTCTTGTCCGCCCAGTACTGACGCACCTTCTGCTTTACCGCCTCCTCTTGAGGATTAAGGCCGGAGCGCACGTTAAATTGTTTGTCCGGGACAGCGCTGTATACCCTCAGCCGCTCCTGCACCTTACTCAAATTGCCAATCATAAAACCTCCTGAAAATCGGTTGATCCTCAGGCATGTCGGGCGACTCGGGGCGGGGTTTAGGCTGAAAAAGTGAAGACGGAATCATTGCCTCATTCAGAGACCGTTCCTACGTCGTGGCGAATAACCCTCCTACAAAAACGGCCAATTCGATCGCCCGAACTGGCCGCTTATTGATCAAAGAACGATCAAGCAAATTTTTGCAGATTGGCCATCATTTCCTTGAGCGCTTCGACGTTGTCAGCCGGATGCACCGCATCGCTGAAGTCACTGATCGTTTGCCACTGTGACGCGACGTCTTCCAGTGAAAAGCCTGCATGTGGGTCGAAGCCGGCGCCCAGGGTGCGCTCCCAGCGGACTTTGCCAATCCAGCCGCCGCCCACTTCATACAGGCCGGCGCTGTCCTGGCACTGCTCGCTGCCCAGGTACACCACCAGTGGGCTGACCAACTCGGGCTTGAGCAGATCGAACACACTGGCGGGGATCAAGCCTTCGGTCATGCGTGTGCCACCAGTAGGCGCGATGGCGTTGACCAGAATGTTGTTCTTGCGTCCTTCGACCGCGAGCGTGCGCGTCAGCCCGTACAGGCCGAGCTTGGCCATGCCGTAGTTGGCCTGACCGAAGTTGCCGTAAATGCCGGAAGTGGACGAGGTGAAAATGATGCGGCCGTAATTCTGGTCCCGCAGGTGGGGCCAGGCCGCGCGGGTGACTTTGTAGGCCCCTTCGACATGCACGCGGTAAACCAGATCCCAGTCGGCGTCTTCCATTTTGGCGAAGCTTTTGTCGCGCAGGATGCCGGCGTTGTTAACCACGACGTCGACGCGGCCGAAGGCATCGAGGGCGTTCTGGACGATCTTGTCGCCGTCGGTGACCGAATCATGATTGGCAACCGCCTCGCCGCCCGCTTCACGGATTTCCGCGACCACTCGATCCGCCGCTGAAGCATTGGCGCCTTCGCCATGGGCGGAGCCGCCGAGGTCGTTGACGATCACGCGCGCGCCATGTTGCGCGAACAACAACGCGTGGGCTCGCCCCAATCCGCCGCCCGCTCCGGTGACGATTACCACTTTGTCTTCAAAACGTACGGACTCGCCCATGTTGCTCTCCCAATGATGATGCCGACTTTGCCACCGCTGCCCTTAACTAATCAGGCGTCAGCAGCGGCAATAGCGGGCGAAACAGTCATCGAGTGTCAACGACTCGCTGCCGAGTCACAATCATCACAAGACCCGCTGAATGGTGATCAATAATGCTGGGGGATGGCTGGGTCATGCCTTGACCGGGACGGGTCGTCGTCAGCGCGCTATTCAGCTATTCAACTGCGCGATGAACGCTGCCAGCCAGGGCTCGGCGTCGCTCTCCGGCGTCACGGTTTCGCTGGCATCCAGTCGCAGCATCTCCTGCACCTCGCGGATCCCAAGCTCGCCAAACAGCTCGCGCATCAACTCGCCGCCCGCGCAAAACGTGTCGCCGTAACTCGCATCGCCCAAGGCGATCACACCACCGGGCAGCCCACGCCATGCAGCAGGCAGCGCGTCGCGGATTTGGTGGTAGAGCGGCTGAAGGTTGTCCGGGAGCTCGCCCATCCCTGTGGTCGAGGTCACGGCCAGCAGAGCCTGTGGCCCAAAGGTTTGCAAATCGGTAAGGGTGGCGCGCGGGTTGAACAGCACCTCGTGCCCTGCATCCTGGATGATCTGTTGGGCGTGGCGGGCGACCTCTTCAGCCGAGCCATATACCGAGCCCGCAATAATCGCGACTTTCATGGTTAATCCTGTGACCGGTAGAAATTGTGCGGCATTATGCCTCAGCGCGACGGCATGTCTTGAACTGCTGGCCTTGCGATGCCAGACGGCAAGCCCAGTGATCAGCGCGCCGTTGATCCAAATGACTTTCAACGATGCTGGAAATTTCCTGTCCTATGTATGCTTCTGTACTACCTTCAAATTGGCACTCCAGTTCATAAGACCCACTGGCCATACGCCCGGCGGAAAGGAGTCGAGTTAAATGCCGAACGGGAGCAAGCTCGGCTGGAGAATGAAATCCTGAAGGGGTAACATCTTGCAACTGACGAACGGTCGCAACCTAAACGCGAACCATCTGTCTGCTTTCTCAATAACCGGTTAATCGAGCTTGACCATGCAGCGCGACAACATCCTCACGCCTGATGAACTGGAGTTTATCCAGAACATGCAGCACAACCCCACGCTGAATTTGGGCGACAAATCCAGCAGTCTGGTGGTTAACGGCGGTGTGCAGATTCAGGATCTGCTGACTCGCCTCGCCGCTCATGAGCAGGTCACGATTCAGGCTCAATTCGATAATCAGCAAATGACCTTCCCACTGCATCTGGTGGAAGACGAATTTCATGCGCTGCATCTGGAGCTGGGTGCGCCGAGCATCTTTGAGGAAGGCCCGCGCATTCGTCCATGGCGCCTGATATTGCCCGAGCCGATGCCTCTGGAAACGCAAAGGGGCTCGCCCACCGCGCTTTGGGTGCATGAAGTCTCCTTCAAAGGCATCCTGCTGGAAATGCGCAAACAGACCAAGCCGCCCAAATCTTTCTCTGCCTGGTTCAGTCCGGAGGGCTATGTGCCTATCGCGCTGCGCGGCACCTTCGAACGCTTGACCCAGCATGGTCTGGCTGCGTATCGATTGAGCCAGAACAGCAAAAAAGACACTGAGCGCCTGCGTCAGTACATTCTTCAGGAACACCGCAAGATTCACCCCTCGATGCACCTCTAGGATTGCCCGATCCCGCGATCCTTCGCGACAGCTCTCCCCTTCCGACAAACACCTCTGGCTTTATCGCAGGTTTCAGGAATAATCCTTGCTTGCTTTTTCCATTGAAGCTGACGCATCGCCACCACCCCGGCGCCGCGTCATGTGATTTCCCTACCCGGGAACCTCACGTGTTTATCGGAGATACACAATGTCTACCTCACCCGTCACGCTGATGGTTGCCCGTCGCGTCGCCCACGGCCGCTATCAGGAACTGATTGCCTGGCTGCATGAAGGCGAACAACTCGCTACAGACTTCCCCGGCTATCTAGGGTCAGGCGTGCTTGCTCCGCCGCCCGGGGATGATGAATTCCAGATTATTTTCCGCTTCGCCGATGAAGCCACCATGCACGCCTGGGAGCATTCGGCCTCCCGACGCTCCTGGCTGGTGCGCGGCAGTGGTCTGTTTGCCAAGAATTCCGTGCACCGCGTGAGTGGCATCGACGGCTGGTTCGGCGCCGTCGGTCAGCGCCCGCCACGCTGGAAGCAAGCCGTTGCCATCTGGCTGGCATTCTTTCCGGTGTCGCTGATCTTCAACTTCGCGCTGGGGCCGCTGCTCGGTCAGCTGGAGCTGTTCCCGCGCATCATGATCAGCACCTTGATCCTCACGCCGCTGATGGTGTTCTGGTTCATTCCGCTGTCGACCTATCTTCTGGCGGGGTGGCTGCACAGCAACACGCCTGCACCGGCCGGCTCGACCGGGCCCGCCTCCACGCGCTAGCTTCCCGCGAAGGGCGCCGATCAGGGGCGTTCACACCCACCCGCGATGAAGTGTCACAGCGGAACGCCTATCAAAAACATGTACATTTTTACGTGCTTGTACAAGTATCGACCGTTGGGGTAACTTTGCCCGACGGTCGTTTTCGATGCCGCAATGCGAGCACCCACTGTTCGTCATTCAGCACCGATTCGCCAGACCTCCCTCCCCGTTGATGAATGCGTGAAGATCATGGCCCGCTTCCCCGCCCCTGTATTGATCACCGGTGCCAGCCAGCGTGTCGGCCTGTATTGCGCCGAGCGCCTGTTGGCGGAAGGCCAGCCTGTGATTATCACTTACCGCAGCGAGCGGCCGGGCGTGCAGCATTTAAAGGCGCTGGGCGCGGTGGTGCTTCAAGCTGATTTTTCTTCGGAGACGAGCATCCGGGATTTCGTCGCCCGACTCCAGGAGCAGACCGACAGCCTGAGGGCCATTGTGCACAACGCGTCCGGCTGGCTGGCCGAGACGCCAGGGGACGAAGCGGATGTGTTCATGCAAATGTTCAACGTCCACATGCTGGCGCCCTACCTCATCAATCTGCACTGCGCCGAGTTGTTGCGGCGCTCGGAGCCGGCCGACATTATTCACATCAGCGACGACGTCACGCGCAGGGGCAGCAGCAAGCACATCGCTTACAGTGCCAGCAAGGCAGGCCTGGAGAATCTGACCCTGTCCTTCGCCGCCAGGTTTGCACCCCATATCAAGGTCAATGGCATCGCCCCGGCCATGCTGATGTTTCAACCCGACGACGACGCGGCATACCGTGCACGCACACTGGAAAAATCGGCACTGGGGATCGAACCCGGCGCCGAGGTGATCTACCAGAGCCTGCGCTATCTGCTGGATAACCCCTACGTCACCGGCACCACTCTGACCGTAAACGGCGGACGGCACGTCAAGTAAGCCGCCCCGAGGAACCATTGATGACCCTGTCACTGCCACAGCATTACCGTGAAATCCTCGTCGGCCTGGGTGAAGATCCTGAACGCGAAGGCCTGCTGGATACGCCCGAGCGCGCCGCCAAGGCGATGCAATACCTGTGTCATGGCTATGAGCAGACGCTGGACGAGATCGTCAACGGTGCGCTGTTTGCGTCCGAGAGCGACGAGATGGTGATCGTCAAGGACATCGAGCTGTACTCGCTGTGCGAGCATCACCTGCTGCCTTTCATCGGCAAGGCTCACGTGGCTTACATTCCTACCGGAAAAGTCCTGGGCCTGTCGAAGATCGCGCGCATCGTCGACATGTACGCGCGGCGGCTGCAGATTCAGGAAAACCTGACGCGGCAGATCGCCGATGCGATTCGGGACGTGACCAAGGCCGCAGGCGTGGCCGTGGTGATCGAGGCTCAACACATGTGCATGATGATGCGCGGCGTTGAAAAGCAGAACTCGACCATGAACACCTCGGTGATGCTCGGCGCCTTCCGCGAGTCGACCACGACCCGCATGGAATTTCTGCAATTGATCGGACGGAGCAAGTAGTCCATGGCAAGACTCGAACCCGGCACCGCACGCATCAGGGTCAAAGACCTGTGCCTGCGGACGTTTATCGGCATTAACGAAGCCGAAATCCTCAACAAGCAGGACGTGCTGATCAACCTGACGATCCTGTACGCGGCACAGGAAGCGGTGCGCGACAACGACATCGATCACGCGCTGAACTACCGCACCATCACAAAGGCCATCATCCAGCACGTGGAAAGCAACCGCTTTGCCCTGCTCGAGCGCCTGACGCAGGAAGTGCTCGACCTGGTGATGACCCATGAAGCGGTGCAATACGCCGAAGTCGAAGTCGACAAACCCCACGCGCTGCGTTTCGCCGAATCGGTGTCGATCACCCTGGCGGCGGCACGCTGATCCACTGGGCTTGCCGTTGCAGACGCACGCTTGCCCGGCTTGGCTGCCACTCTTATCATCCGCCCATCTTCAATACCGACAGAGCACACCATGACCGAGCAACAACGTCTTGAACTCGAAGCCGCCGCTTTCCGCCGTCTGGTTGCACACCTGGACAGCCGCAAGGACGTGCAGAACATCGACCTGATGAACCTCGCCGGCTTCTGTCGCAACTGCCTGTCCAAGTGGTACAAGGCCGAGGCCGACGAGAAGCGCATCGACATCACCCTCGATGACGCCCGCGAAGTGGTTTATGGCATGCCGTACAGCGAGTGGAAATCCACGTATCAGAAAGAAGCCAGTGCCGAGCAGCAAGCCGCGTTCGCCAAGGAACCCAAGCATGACTGACCTGAACAGCCTGCGCGCCAGCCTCGCCAGCGGCAATCATCAGTTCGCCGACACGCTGGCCTTCATCGCCGCGCACTACGACTATCAGCCTCAGGCATTCAGCAACGGCCCGGTGGATAACGCCGCTGGCCAAAACGAAGGTTCGTGCAAGACCCTCGGCCTGGCGCTGCTGGAAGGCCTGAGCGACGAAGAAGCGCTGCTGGCTTTTGGCGAGCACTACCGCTCAGTGCTGGAGACGCCGGAAGGCTCTGACCACGGCAACATTCGGGCGCTGATGGCAAACGGACTGGTCGGCGTGAAGTTCTCGGACCAGCCGCTCAAACCCAAGGCCTGAACCCGCGTTTGAGTCTGCAGGAGATCCCCGGCCTCAAGACACTGGCTTCGCGCAGTAAACACGGTCGTGTGGGAGTGAGCTTGCTCACGAAGGCGGTATGTCGGTCGTTGAAGTTTCAGCGGATGGCAGGACCTATTCGCGAGCAAGCTCGCTCCCACATTTCGTGTGCCGGCAGTAACGTCTGCGGCGTTTTCAGGTTTGATGAGCGGGCGTTTGCCAGACATAAAAAAACCGGCTCAGTGAGCCGGTTTTTTTGCAGCTGGAGATCAGGTCAGAACGACACGTTCGCCAGGCCGTCCAGGTAGCGCTCGACGTCCAGTGCAGCCATGCAGCCTGCGCCCGCCGAGGTGATGGCCTGACGGTAGACGTGATCCGCCACGTCGCCGGCGGCGAAAACACCGTCAACACTGGTGGCCGTCGCATTACCTTCGCGACCGCCTTGAACGACCATGTAACCGTCTTTCAACGCCAACTGAGCGTCAAACAGGCTGGTATTCGGCGTGTGGCCGATGGCGATGAAAACGCCGTCGACGGTCACTTCGGAATAGCTGCCGTCGTTGTTCTTCAAGCGCGCACCGGTCACGCCCATGTTGTCGCCCAGGACCTCGTCCAGGGTTGCGTTGAGTTTGAGCTCGATCTTGCCCTCAGCGACGCGTGCATGCAGCTTGTCGATCAGGATCTTCTCGGCGCGGAAGGTATCGCGGCGGTGAACCAGGGTGACCTTGCTGGCGATGTTGGCCAGATACAGGGCTTCCTCGACGGCAGTGTTGCCGCCGCCGATCACTGCGACCGGCTTGTTGCGATAGAAGAAACCGTCGCAGGTCGCGCAAGCCGAAACACCTTTGCCCATGAACGCTTCTTCGGAAGGCAAACCCAGGTAACGGGCGCTGGCGCCAGTGGCGATGATGAGCGCGTCGCAGGTGTACGTGGCGTTGTCGCCCTTCAGGCTGAACGGCTTACCAGCCAAATCCACTGCATTGATGTGATCAAACACAATCTCGGTCTCGAAACGCTCGGCGTGTTCACGCATACGCTCCATCAATGCCGGGCCGGTCAGACCATGGGGGTCGCCCGGCCAGTTGTCGACTTCGGTGGTGGTGGTCAATTGACCACCCGCCTGCATCCCGGTGATCAGCAACGGCTTGAGGTTGGCGCGCGCGGCATAGACTGCCGCGCTGTAACCGGCAGGGCCGGAGCCGAGAATAATCACTCGCGAATGACGTACATCAGACATGACACACTCCTATTGACCGGCCATCGTTACGCGTGGTCGGAGTCACTGGGTCAGAACCGGCGTACCGGTTGAGAGGATTGGGACTGACGAGGCCTACGCCGCAAGGGTGGCGCCCGCCGATCCTGAAAACGTGAAGCTGCCACTTGGGGCACAGCAACGGTGAAAGTTGCCCGCAAGCTTATCGGGGCGGAGAAGATTAAGGAAATATCGTTTCACAATCCAGCTCATAGGCCCGCGCTATGTGCATCTTTCGCTTCGCGACTGCAGTCCTGCATAGACTTCACCGCTGCACGATTGTTTCAGCGAGTGTCGCCCCTGCTGCTGCGCTTCCGCCCCCGCGGCAAAGCCGGTATGGTCGGCGCGATATCACTGCCTGGAGGCACACATGCCTGCACCCGTCCTGTCTGGCCCGCAATACCTGCGCGAAGGCCTGAAACTGGTCCTGAGCCCCGGTCTGCGCCTGTTCGTCCTGTTGCCATTGGCGATCAATCTGGTGCTGTTCAGCGCCATGATTTACTTTGCCGGCCACGAATTCAGGCTGTGGGTCGACTCCTTCATGCCGACCCTGCCCAACTGGCTCGGCTTTCTCAATTACATCCTGTGGCCCCTGTTCGTGGTGCTTGTCGCGCTGATGGTGTTCTTCACTTTCACCATGATCGCCAACATCATCGCCGCTCCGTTCAACGGCTTTCTCGCCGAGAAGGTGGAAGTGGTCCTGCGCGGGACGGACGATTTTCCCGCGTTCAGTTGGGGCGAGCTGGTGGAAATGGTGCCGCGCACCCTGAGCCGGGAAATGCGCAAACTGGGCTACTTCCTGCCCCGTGCCATCGGGCTATTCATCCTTTCGTGGATCCCCGTGGTGAACCTTGTTGCTGCACCGCTGTGGCTGATGTTCGGTGTGTGGATGATGGCCATCCAGTACATTGACTACCCCGCCGACAACCACAAAATGAGCTGGCAAGACATGCTCGCCTGGCTGCGCGCCAAGCGGTGGCAGAGCATGAGTTTCGGCGGGATTGTGTATCTGGTGCTGCTGATACCGGTGGTCAACATTTTGATGATGCCGGCGGCGGTGGCGGGAGCGACGTTGTTCTGGGTGAGGGAGCGTGGGGCGGAGACGCTGGCAGAGCGGATTCGCTGATGTAGAAAAAAGGCCTCGATTGAGGCCTTTTTTATTACATGTTTGCTGGACTCAACCAGGCATAGGTCTGCATTAAAAGCGCCCAATAACAGATGCCTATCACCGTCCAGACCACGTCCCCAAACGTGAAGCGGATCCTGCGACTTTCCCCGGACTCCCCGTCCAGCCGATTGATCAACGACTGAACCCTGAGCATGATCAAGAACTGGCCCAGCCCGGTAATGGCGTAGACCGCTATGGTCGGGATAAGCCCTGGCGCTGTGGACGGACTGCTGCCCATGCCCGATGCGTACCCAGTGACAATCGAAGGGGTAAACGTAAGAAGGTAGATCCCTGCTACGTAGACGCCCCAGTAAGGGATACCGCCTCGACCCGTCTCTTTAAGCGCGGCATTTACTTTGCTGAACAGTGAGGGAATGTAAAAAAAACAGAAAAGCGTGCGCATTACCGGCCAAATCGATTTCCCCGAATACGCTTTGTATCGCGACCAGTTTTTGTAATACCAGTAGAGCCCGTACAACCCGCACGTGATGAACATCATCACCGTCAGCTTGACCAGCGATACCGTGTAAAACGGCGGGCCGCTTGCAGGCAAAGCCGTCAAATCGGCAGCAGGTGGCGCGTTGAATTGCTCGGACACAGTGTTTCCTCCAGAAGTTGAGGCGACGCATGCTAAAGGCGGAAACACTCTTTTAATCAACCTCGGGAAAATCAGGACGGTTCCTACAACACTATTCACAACGTCCCACAGCCTTCCTGTTTAAGCATGGACATGCCCACGTCGGGCGAGCATTCGCCGCCGCGTTTCAATCGCGCGGCGTAGTCACCAACAGGAGCTAAATGTCTATGGAATCAACACCCCTGACCACCCCGCTAAAAACAACCGCCAATCCTGCATCCTTTCTGATGGATAGACAGAAGAAGCAGGAACCCCACGCCCCCACATTCCTGCAAGCGCTGGCGCAGGCGACTCAGCCGTTCGTTTCACAGACCCTCAACGCTGAATCCGCGAATCTCGCCAAGCCCGCTGAACCGCGTTCGCACCTGCAACTGATCAGCCTGAACCCGGTGCAGACCCATTACGTGCCAGAGCCAGCTGCCTTCGAGCGTATCGGTGAATCGAGGCTTGTGCCCTTCACCGTTGGTGGTTGACGCCTCCCCGCAGTTTTATCCGAACCTGGCCGGGTCAGATGTCGCACTGAAACCGGTCAGGATCGAGCGACGCGAATTTCAAAACCCGGCCAGATATTTGCGGTCACAAATCCATCACTCAACCGCCACACAAGCGCAATGACCCGCTCAGAAACTGATCTCATGAGCAAATCCCTGCGTATTACCCTGATCACCGAAACGTATGCACCGGAAATAAACGGCGTGGCCAATACGCTCAGCCGTTTGTGCGACGGACTGCGCCTGCGGGGGCATCGGGTTGAGGTGATTCGGCCGCGGCAGACCGACGATGAATTGCGCGCGCCCGGGGAAGATTTGATGCTGTGCCGTGGCTGGCCGATTCCGGGGTATCCCGGGTTGCAGTGGGGGCAGTCGTCGATGCACAAACTGCTGCGCCGCTGGCAGCGCAATCGCCCGGATGTGCTGTATATCGCGACAGAAGGGCCGCTTGGTCTTTCGGCGCTGCGTGCCGCGCGGCGGCTGGGGATTGCCATCGTCAGCGGGTTTCATACCAACTTTCAGCACTACACGCGGCAGTACGGGCTGAGCTTCATCACGCGCCTGCTGACGACCTACCTGCGCTGGTTTCATAACCGCTCCAACGCCACCCTGGTGCCCAGTTTCACGCAGAAAACCGAACTCGAACGCCGAGGTTTCGAGCGATTGGAACTGCTGTCCCGGGGCGTTGATTGCCAGTTGTTTCACCCGTCGAAACGTTCGAGTGCGCTGCGCGAAAGCTGGGGCCTTGAACCGGGCGATACGGCGGTTCTGCATGTCGGACGGCTGGCCGCGGAGAAAAACCTGGGCCTGCTGAAGACCACTTTTGATGGTCTGGTGAACACCTATCCCGAGAAGAACCTGCGGCTGGTGATTGTTGGTGATGGACCGGTCAGGCCGACGCTGCAGCGTCAGCTCCCGGACGCCATCTTCTGCGGCACCCAGCGCGGGGATTCGCTGGCAGCGCACTATGCGTCGAGTGATTTGTTTCTGTTTCCGAGCCTGACTGAAACC
Source organism: Pseudomonas sp. W2-17 (assembly GCF_041060445.1). Lineage (NCBI taxonomy): Bacteria > Pseudomonadati > Pseudomonadota > Gammaproteobacteria > Pseudomonadales > Pseudomonadaceae > Pseudomonas > Pseudomonas sp. W2-17. The sequence continues at coordinate 28,282 of NZ_JAUFNS010000032.1, forward strand.
TTCGGCAACGTTGTGCTGGAAGCGTTGGCATCAGGGCTGGGAGTGGTCGCCTATGACGAAGCCGCGGCGGCCCAACATATTCGCCACGGCCATAACGGCGCGGTGGCGATGCCAGGTGATGAGGAAGGCTTCATTGATGCTGCGCGGTGGATGCTGGAGGATGACGAGACGTTGCGCCGGGTCAGGCTGAACGCCCGGCAGCACGCCAGTCGTCAGGGATGGGCCGGGATTATCGACTCATTCGAGACTTACCTGCGCGCTGCGAGCGAGACGCGGGAAGGGGTTGTTTTGGGGGTGTAGTCCCCCATCAAGGACAGATCCGGACCGTCAATCCAACCGGCCCAAGGCTTCGCGGCTGAACGGCAAAATGTCGTGCTCGCGGCCTTCCTTCACTTTCAATGCCCAGTCCGGGTCGACCAGCAGCGCTCGGCCGACTGCGACCAGATCGAATTCCTCGTCGCCCAGGCGTTTGAGCAGGTTTTCCAGGCTCGCGGGCTGGGCGACTTTGTCGGTGTTGACCATGAACTGCAAAAACTCGCCGTCAAGCCCGACACTGCCCACCGTGATGGTCGGCTTACCGGTGAGCTTGCGTGTCCAGCCGGCCAGGTTCAGGTCGGAGCCTTCGAATTCGGGCTCCCAGAAACGCCGCGTTGAACAGTGAAAAATGTCCACGCCCGCGTCGGACAGCGGCTTGAGGAATGCGTCGAGCTCTTCAACCGTTTGCACCAGCCGTGCGCTGTAATCCTGCTGCTTCCACTGCGAGTACCGAAAGATGATCGGGAAATCCGGGCCCACGGCGGCTCGCACCGCCTGAATCAGCTCGATGGCGAAGCGTGAGCGGTGCGCGAGGCCACCGCCGTACTCGTCGGTACGCTGATTGGTGCCCTCCCAGAAGAACTGATCGACCAGATAACCATGGGCGCCATGGATCTCGACACCGTCCATGCCGATGGATTTCGCGTCTTTCGCGGCTTGGGCGAACGCTGCAATGACCTCGCCGATGTCTTGCTTGCTCATGCCATGAACGACAACGTTACCGTCCTTGAGCTTCTCGGTCGGGCCATACGCCGGCACCGTGCCATCCGGCTCAGTACCCAGACGGCGCACGGCACCGACGTGCCAGAGTTGCGGCGCGATTTTGCCGCCTTCTTCGTGAACCGCTTCCACCACCTTGCGCCAGCCTTCCAGTGCCGCTTCGCCAAAGAACTGCGGCACATTGGGGTAGCCATTCGAGGCCTTGTGCCCGACTGTGGTGCCTTCGGTGATGATCAAGCCCACGCCCGCAGACGCACGACGACGGTAGTACTCGATGACTTTGGAATTGGGTACACCGCCCGGTGAAAACGAGCGGGTCATCGGCGCCATGACGATGCGCGTCGGCAACTCAAGGCTGCCCAAGTGGAAGGGTTTGAACAAGGCTTGAACAGGCATGCAGGCGTCCTCGGCATTCTGGAAATATGATGAAGGTCATACAGAATGAGCCGAAGCACGAGGGATACGAAGCACTATTGACTGGAGTGATTAAGGCTCAGAAGAAGGACAGCGAATTGAAATACTAGGGCAGTGCCTTCTCGATTGCACTCACCACTTTGGCGTCGTCCGGAAGCGTGCTTGGGGAGAAGCGCGCCAGAACGCGTCCATCCTTGCCGACAAGGAATTTCTCGAAATTCCAAGTGATGTCGCCGGGAAACTCGGCGCCTTCGCCCGCGAGCATTTGGTACAGACGATGCCGGTGCGGTCCGTTGACTTCAAGCTTGTCCCCCAGGGGAAAGGTCACGCCGTAGTTCAGCGAGCAGAACGTCTGAATCTCTTCCTGACTACCCGGCTCCTGGCCGGCGAACTGATTGCACGGCAGCCCGAGGACGCTGAAGCCTTGATCTTTGTACTTCTGATACAGGGTTTCCAGCGCAGCGTATTGCGGCGTCAGGCCACACTTTGACGCGACGTTGACCACCAGAACCACTTTGCCCTTGAGCGGGGCGAGGGGCAGCTCCTGGCCATCCAGAGCCTTCAACTTCAGCTCGTGAAATACACTCATGACAACTCCCCTAGAAACCCTTGGCCGAAAAAGGCGCCCTGTCAGACCGCAAAAACAAACGTTTTCACAAGACCGCGAGGACGCCTGGCCAGCTCACTCAGCTTAGCAGGACAATCAGTGGTGATGACCACCTTCGCCGTGCACGTGACCGTGGGCCATTTCTTCTTCGCTTGCATCACGGATGGCAACGATCTTCACATCGAAGTTCAAGCGTTGACCGGCCAACGGGTGGTTACCGTCGACAGTGACGTCGTCGCCGTCCAGGTCGCGGATGGTCACGATCTGCATCTGGCCGTCCGGCGCCGAAGCGTGGAACTGCATGCCGACTTCCAGCTCGTCGACGCCTTCGAACATGCTGCGGTTGAGGGTGCTGACCAGTTCGGCGGAGTATTCGCCGTACGCATCTTCAGGCTCGATGGCCACTTTCAGTTCGTCGCCGACTTCCTTGCCATCCAGCGCCTTTTCCAGACCCGGGATGATATTGCCTGCACCTTGCAGGTAGACCAGCGGCGCGCCGCCGGCAGAACTGTCGATGACCTCACCAGCGTCATTGGTCAGGGTATAGTCGATGGAGACAGCCTTGTTGGCGGCGATCGGCATGGGGCGAGACCTTTTGCAAATAGATATGAGCGGCCAAGTCTAACCAAGCACTCGCGCGAAAGCGAACGCAACTCAGACGGACGGCCCCGATTGGAATCCCCGAAAGCCCCCTCCCCCCATTCGATCATTACCGGCTTTGTTCAGGACCCGGACGGTCACTGGGTGGCCATGCTTTCCTGCGGTCACACCCAGCATTTGCGTCACGACCCGCCCTGGCAGTCCCGCGGCTGGGTGCTCGATCCGGCGCAGCGCCAGGCGAAAATCGGTCAGTCCTTTCACTGCGGCTGGTGCGCGTCGGGGTCAGATAACGATAACCTTGGGCCCCGTTGAGACGCTGCGACTGAACAGCGTCCTGGTTTATCCGGTCCGATGGCTGAATTCACAGCGCCATGACCCTTGCACTGCTCATTTTCGAGAAGCCCGCATGCAGACTTTCTTTATCGCGCCCACAGATTTTGGTGTGGGCCTGACGTCCATCAGCCTGGGGCTGGTGCGCACCCTGGAGCGCGCCGGGCTCAAGGTCGGTTTTTTCAAGCCGATCGCCCAGCCTCATCCCGGGGATCTGGGCCCGGAGCGTTCCACTGAACTGATCGCCCGCACCCACGGCCTCAAGCCGCCCAAGCCGTTGGGGTTGGCCCACGTCGAACGCATGCTCGGCGAAGGCCAGCTCGACGAGCTGCTGGAAGAAATCATCAAGCTGTATCAGGAAGCCTCGATCGGCCGTGATGTGTTGATCGTCGAAGGCATGGTCCCGACCCGCAGCGCCAGCTATGCCGCGCGGGTCAACCTGCACATGGCCAAGGCGCTGGATGCGGAAGTCATTCTCGTATCCGCCCCGGAAAACGAAGTGCTGACCGAGCTCTCTGGCCGCGTCGAGCTGCAGGCGCAGATGTTCGGCGGCCCGAAAGACCCGAAAGTGCTCGGCGTGATCCTCAACAAAGTGCGCACCGATGAGAGCATGGAAGCCTTCTCGGCGCGGCTCAAGGAACACTCGCCGCTGTTGCGCAGCGGTGATTTCCGTCTACTCGGCTGCATCCCGTTTCAGGCTGACCTGAACGCCCCGCGCACCCGAGACGTCGCCGATCTGCTCGGTGCGCAAGTGATCAACGCCGGTGACTACGAACAGCGGCGCATGTCAAAGATCATCATCTGCGCCCGCACGGTGCTCAACACGCTGCAGTTGCTCAAGCCGGGCGTGCTGGTGGTCACACCGGGGGATCGCGATGACATCATTCTGGCGGTGAGCCTGGCGACGCTCAATGGCGTGCCGTTGGCCGGACTGCTGCTGACCAGCGACACCCTGCCCGACCCGCGCATCATGGACCTGTGCCGAGGCGCGTTGCAGGCCGGGTTACCGGTGCTGTCGGTGAGCACCGGCTCATACGACACCGCGACCCAGCTCAATCAGCTGAACAAGGAAATCCCCATCGATGACCGCGAGCGCGCAGAGATCATCACCGATTTCGTCGCCAGCCACCTCGACGCCAACTGGCTGCATCAGCGCTGCGGCACGCCCCGTGAGATGCGCCTGTCGCCCGCAGTATTTCGTTATCAATTGATCCAGCGCGCCCAGGCGGCAAACAAGCGCATCGTGTTGCCTGAAGGCGCCGAGCCGTTGACCGTCCAGGCGGCGGCGATTTGTCAGGCCCGGGGCATTGCCCGCTGCGTGCTGCTGGCCAAGCCCGAGGAAGTGAACGCCGTCGCGCGCGCCCACGGCATCGACTTGCCGCCGGGCCTGGAGATTCTCGATCCGGACCAGATCCGCGAGCGCTATGTCGCGCCGATGGTTGATTTGCGCCGCAGCAAAAACCTCAATGCGCCGATGGCCGAGCAGCAACTGGAGGACCCGGTGGTGATCGGCACCATGATGCTGGCCCTCGACGAAGTGGACGGGCTGGTGTCGGGGGTGATCCATTCGACCGCCAACACCATTCGCCCTGCCCTGCAGCTGATCAAGACCGCACCCGGTTGCACCCTCGTTTCATCGGTGTTCTTCATGCTGTTTCCGGAGCAGGTGCTAGTGTACGGCGACTGCATCATGAACCCGCACCCGACCGCCACCGAGTTGGCGGAAATTGCGGTGCAGAGCGCGGATTCGGCCGTGGCGTTCGGCCTGTCACCGCGGGTGGCGATGATCAGCTATTCCAGCGGCAATTCGGCCAGCGGCGAGGAAGTGGAAAAGGTCCGCGAAGCCACGCAACTGGCGCGCGAGACCCAGCGCGGTCTGTTGATCGACGGGCCATTGCAATACGACGCCGCCGCCAACGAGCACGTCGCCCGACAACTGGCACCGGACAGCCCGGTGGCGGGTCGCGCGAATGTGTTCGTGTTTCCGGATTTGAATACGGGCAACACGACCTACAAAGCGGTGCAGCGCAGTGCGGATTGCGTGAGCCTCGGCCCGATGTTGCAAGGCCTGCGCAAGCCGGTCAATGACCTGCCGCGCGGCGCTCAGGTTGACGACATCGTCTATACCATCGCGCTGACGGCGATTCAGGCGGCCACGCTGCCGCAATAACATTGCGCTGCAATATCGCATGCCCACAATAACCCCGCCGGAACCCACCGGCGGCTGACTGCCCCCCCCGGAGTTCGATTCACATGGATTTCCTGCCCGCCCCTTTGCGTGGCGTCATCGCCTCGTTGCTGTTGGCGCTCAACACGATTCTCTGCTGCACGCCGCTGTTCGTCGTTGCCATCTTCAAGCTGTGCCTGCCCTTCCCGGCCGCGCAAAAGGTCACCGACTGGCTGATGAGCCACATTCACGAAGCGTGGATCAGCAACAACAACGCCTGGATGGACCTGCTCGGTCACACCCGCTGGCACCTGAGCGGACTGGAAAGCCTGGACTATCAGCACTCGTACCTGGTGACGAGCAATCACCAGAGCTGGGTCGACATCATGGTGCTGCAGTACGTGCTGAACCGACGCATCCGCCCGCTCAAGTTCTTCCTCAAGCAAGAGCTGATCTGGGTGCCGGTGATTGGCCTTGCCTGGTGGGCGCTAGGCTTTCCGTTCATGAAGCGCTACAGCAAGGCGTATCTGGCCAAGCATCCGGAAAAGAAAGGCAAGGACCTGGCCACCACCCGCCGCACCTGTGCGAAGTTTCGCAACAACCCGGTCGGCATATTCAACTTCGTCGAAGGCACGCGGTTCACCGAAGCCAAGCACGCACAGCAGAATTCACCGTTCCGTTACCTGTTGAAGCCCAAGGCAGGCGGCATTGCTTTCGTGCTGGATGCCATGGGCGAGCAGCTGGAATCCATCGTCAACGTGACCATTCATTACCCGGCTGGTCGGCCAGGGTATTGGGACTTGCTCTGCGGGAACGTGCGCGAAGTCGTCGCGCATTTTGAAGAAGTGCAGATCCCGCCGCAGTTCATTGGCAAAAGCTACGACCAGGACGATGCTTACCGCCTGGAGTTTCAGCAGTGGATCAACCGGCTGTGGGAAGACAAGGACGCATTGCTCGCGCAGATGCATGAACGTTACCCCGCCAGATCCTGAAAGCTGCATTGATACGCTGCTGTAGGAGTGAGGTTGCTCGCGATGGCAGTCTGTCAGGCGCTTATCAGTTGCCAGACACTCCGCTATCGCGAGCAAGCTCACTCCTACAAGGGATGGGAGAAATCTGCTCGGCAAATAAAAACCCCGGCTCACTGGCCGGGGGGGGGTGTTTGGTTTCACGTCACGCGGTTATTGTTGCTGTTGGTACTGCTGGCCAGGAATCGGCTTGAGGTTGACCTCAACGCGGCGGTTCTGGGCACGGCCGTTGACGTCGGCGTTGCTGGCGATCGGCGAATCAGGACCGGCACCGCGCACCGACAGGTGAGCTGCGTCAACGCCCTGGGAAGTCAGGTAAGTCGCCACGCTCTGGGCGCGCTGCTGCGACAGGTCCATGTTGTGCTGGCGGCTGCCGGTGCTGTCGGTGTAGCCGACGATTTCAATCATGTTCTGGTTGTACTGTTTCAGCGAGCCGGCCAGGTTGTTCAGCGGCGCATAGAAGCTGCTGGCGATGGCAGAGGAGTCGGTGGCGAAGGTGATGTTGCCCGGCATCACCAGCTTGATGTTGTCGCCCTCACGCTGAACTTCAACACCGGTGTTGGCCATGCTGGCGCGCAGCGCGGCTTCCTGCTTGTCGGCGTAGTAGCCGTAACCGGCAGATGCCGCGCCTGCCACGGCAGCGCCAATCAGCGCACCTTTGCCACGGTTGTTGTGATCGATGGCAGCACCGGCGACGGCGCCGGCCAATGCACCCAGGCCGCCGTACTTGGCGGTCTTGCTCATGCCGCCGGAGTTCTGCGCCTGCCCCTGATTGTCGTATGGATTCTGCGTCGCGCAGCCGGAAAGCACGGTCAGTGCGGTGGCAGCGATGATCAAACGGCGAAAGGTCAACATCAAGGAGAGCTCCTGTTTTGCTTTTCTACGGCCAAACATAAAGGCCGACGATTTGGGCGATTAGAGCACGGTCCCCGTCAAAAATTCCTTAACGCGGCCTGAACCGCCAGTGCACGGCCAAAGGCAGCAATTCTTTAATATAAAAAGCAAATATTTATATGCATTTTGAACATGCTGTTCATCGCATTTATTCGAGGCGAGATTCGTCAAACAAGGCTAACAATCTATGCAAGATACTGATTAGGTTTGGTATTTATCTATCAGGAGTGTGATTCCCACAACATTCAAGGGAGTTTCATTTCCCCAGCGCTTTCCTATACTGGCCATGCGCAAGTACAGGAAAGCGCAGTGATGAAGCAAAGAACAAAGATCGTTCTCACTTTCAGGCAAGGCAGCGCTGTATTCACGCGCATGAGCTGACTCTATGCTAAGAAAAATCCCCGTTTCCGACCTCACGCTGGGCATGTACATCCACGAGTTCTGCCGCCCACGGGTCAACGATCCCTTCTGGACTGCCCACGTCGAGCGCGAACTCAGCGACGACGCGGTGTTGCGGCACATTCAGGCATCGACCCGTGAGGTCTGGATCGACACCCGTCTTGGTAAAAACGCTGCCGACAGCCTGTCAGCCGAACAGACCTCCCCCGAGTGTCCCGACCCTGCCGAAACAGCGCCCTGCAGCCTTGAGCTGGAACTGGCCCGCGCGCGCTTGATTTGCGGGCGCGCGAAAGCGGCAGTCATGACCATGTTCAGCGATGCCCGGATGGGTCGGGCGATGAACACCGAAGACGTCGACCTGTTGGTTGAAGAAATTTCCACGTCCGTCATGCGCCATCCTCACGCGCTCATCAGCCTGTCGCGCCTGAAAACGACCGATGAGTACACCTACATGCACTCGGTGGCGGTGTGCGCATTGATGGTCGCGCTCGCGCGGCAGATGGATCTGGATGAGGATCAAGTACGTGAAGCCGGCGTTGCGGGGCTGATGCACGACGTCGGCAAGATGATGATCGACTCGGCCATTCTCAATAAGCCCGATCGCCTGACCTACGAAGAATACGAGGTCATGAAGCATCATCCGCAGGCCGGTCTGGAAATCCTCCAGGGCTGCGAGCGGGTAACCCGACTGGTGATGGACGTGTGCCTGCATCACCACGAAAAGGTTGATGGAAGCGGTTATCCCCACGGTTTGAAGGGCGATGAGATCAGCCTGCTGGCGAAAATGGGCGCTATTTGTGACGTGTATGACGCGGTGACCTCAGACCGGCCCTACAAGAAGGGCTGGGATGCCGCGCATTCGGTTCGCGAAATGGCGTCCTGGAAAGGCCACTTCGATGCGAAGGTGTTCCAGCACTTCGTCAAGACCGTTGGTATCTATCCCGTCGGCGCGCTGGTTCGCCTGAAAAGCGAGCGCCTGGGCGTGGTGGTCGAGCAGGATGAACAGTCCCTGCTGCACCCGAAAGTGAAAGTCTTCCTGTCCACCCGGACCCGCATGCCCTTCGAGCCGCACGTCATTAACCTCGCGTGCCCCACGGTACGAGACGGCATCCTGAAGTTCGAACTGGCTGAAGACTGGGGCCTGCTGGACGTGGCCAGCATGTGGGCCGGTCAGCCCGCTGCTTGAGTCTGCCGTCGCACGGATCGGCGCGATTACGCCTTAGAGACTGGTTCCCGCCGGCCGGCGTCGCAACGGAATAATGCCGACCTGCATACCAAAGGGCCTGAACACGGCGTTGAGGGTTTGCACCGTCGGATTACCCTCGTCCTGCTCGATCTGGCGCAGTGTGCGCAGCGAGATTTTGCACATGCTCGCGAACTGCTCCTGGCGCAATCCCGTGATTTCAGTGCCGATCCATCAGCCCAATAATCCCAACTCTTGTGCCCGGGCCACTGCTTGAGTGCGTCGCTCAACACCCAGCTTGCTGTTGATATGGCTGGCGTGGGTTTTAACGGTGTGCAGGGAAATGAACAATCGCTCGCTGATCTCCTGATTGGAGCAGCCTTGCGCGATCAGCTGCAGCACGCTGAGTTCTCGCGCGCTGAGGTGGTCGCCGCCATTGCCGCTGTTGCAGGTGGACGGCTCGCTGGCCATGCGCAAGCAAGGCGGCCCCTGACCGGGCGCTGCTTCAGGCAGTTGCTGAAGCAGGTAATCGACCAGCCGGCATGAGGGTCGTTTGTGCAGTTGCTCACGCAGCCAGTCGGGATGACCACGGATCAGGCGCTGGAAGGGCAGGACCGCACCACCCGTGGCGAGCTGAAGGCTCTGTTGAAAAAGCTCATCGGCTTCGGGCCCATGTGAAGTGTCAAGCAACAACAGGATGTGCTGACTCAGCGCATTGAGGCCGAGCAGTCCTGCACCGATCCGCTGGGCATACTCCACCAGACCGTGCAGCCGCGTCTTCGCCTCTTCGGTACGGCCCTGAATATGATCAAGAACCGCCCGCAGGGTTTCGATCTGCTGAGGCAGTTGCGGCGAGCATTCCGGGGCGGCGGCGGGTTGGTTGCCGCCGTAAGTCTGCCCCAGTCGCAGCAGCCACGCGTCGGCCAGGTCGATACGGCCCTGGGCCAGCCACAGTTCGCATTTGGCGAGGGTGATCATTGCCAGGTAATAAACCGGCGGCACGTCCCATATGTGCATCAACCGCTCGGCCTCGGCCAGCTCGGCGAAGGCTTCGGCGTAGCGCCCTTCGCGCCCCTCCATTCCGGCAATCACGCAGTGGCCGATCAGCACGCTGATGTCACGGCAGGCGCGTGCCTCGGCCAGCCCGGCAGTCAAGCGCTCGCGCCCCGCCTCCGGTTGAAGGAACTGCACCAGCAAATAGCCTTCGTACAACGTCAGGCGCGCGCGCACCGCGTACAGTTTTTGTGAAGACAGGCCATTCAAACGTCGCAAGCCCTGGCGCACTTCCTCCATCGAGCGAAGTGTTTCGCCACGGGCCTGCAAGGTGCGAGCGCGGTCGTAGTGCGCCAGCGCTTCAAACAACGGATTGGCCACCCGCTGCGCCAACTCAAGGGCGTCACGGTTCAGCGCACGGGCGCGCCATAAATCTCCATCGGCGATGGCCAGATTCGCCAGGGTCGACAGGCACAGCAAACGCTGGCCATATCGCTTCAGCGGCAGACTGACCAACGCTTCGCTGCAATAGCGCCGGGCGGTTTCACTGTCACCGCGGCCCCGGGCGATGATCCCGCTCAGCGCCAGCCACTGCGCCAGCATCGAATTTTGCGCGGTCGCGGAAGGCGCCGGCAGAAATCGACTGAGGTGATTGCCCAACTCCTCGGCCGCGTCCAGCTGACACGCCAGGCCCAGCGCCCAGGCGTACAGCACGATCAAACGCGGCGTGCTGACCAGCAGGCTGTCGGGCAGGTCCATTTTCCAGCGCAGCAGCATGCCGACGTTTTGCTCGGCGAGCAGTTGTTCTTCAGACAGGTTCTGCACCAGATTGGCCGCCACATCCAGATGCCCTGCGCGCAACGCCTGTTCAATGGCTTCGTCGAGCAGCCCCTGGTCGCTGAACCAGCGGCAGGCATTCAGATGCACGCGTCTTTGTTGCGGCGTGACACTGGGCCCGGCGCGCGCGCGCAGCAAATCCGAGAACAAATGGTGATAGCGAAACCAGCGACCGTGCTCGTCCAGCGGGACGAGAAACACCTGATGCGCCTGCAGATAACCGAGCATTTCGTCGCTGTCGTGACTGTCGCGCGCGGCGTTGCACAGGGCACCGCCAAAACGCTCCAGACACGCCGTTTCATAGAGAAAGACCTGAACGTCGGCCGGCAGACAATCGATGACCTCTTCGAGAAGGTAATCACGGATCAGCCCTTCCCCGCCGTTGAGCCCTTGGGTCAGCGCATTACTGCCCGCTTCGTTGGCCGCCAGCAGCCAGAATCGCAGACCGGCCACCCATCCCTCGCTGCGTTGCAGCAAAGCCTGAAGTGCTTCCTCGCTCAAGCCATTGCGCTGTTGATCCAGCACCGCCAGCGACTCGTCGTCTGTCAGCCGCAGGTCCTGCTCGGACAATTCCAGCAATTGACGCGACAGCCGCAGACGCGCCAGATGCCAGTTCGGCCTCTGCCGACTGGTGACCATGATGTTCATGCCCGCAGGCAGATGATTAAGGAGAAATTGCAGGCAGCGATCCAGCACGGGGCCCTGCACCAAGTGGTAGTCGTCAAGCACCAGCAGCAGCGGTTTGCTCAACATCAGGTGCATTGCCAGCTCGTCCAGTAAACCGTCCAGCCACTCTTCGAAGGCAAAGGGCTGGTGACGCTGACGCATTTTCAGAAGGCCGAGCGCCTGGCCGCCGAGCTGAGGAAAAAATTGCTGGAGACCGCAAAGAAGACGTTCGAGGAACCGGCCCGGGTCGCTGTCCCGGTGGCTCAGACCCAGCCAGAGGTTCTGCCACTGATCGGGCAGGCTCTCGCAGAACTCCACCGCCAGTGAGCTTTTACCGAAACCGGCCGGGGCACTGATCAACAACAGGCGCCCCGACAGACCCGCACTCAACCTTTCGCACAATCGAGGTCTCGATACATAACCTTCAGGCAGTGGCGGACGGAAGAAACGGCCTTCCAACGCAGTGACTGCGTGATTTGCGAATCCTTGCAAACGCGACAGATCAGTCATGGCCGGCTCTTGTTGGAGTGCTTGTTGTTCGGCGTTCAGATGTCGGGAGACTAGCGGCTATGCCGTGCCTTTTGAACATTGTTAGACGAAAGACTGTAAGAAAACGTATCCGATCAACAGGGCGAATGTTGGTTTATATGTCTGGGGAGGTACACGGTCCTACATCCGCTGCAGTGTAGTCGCCGCGGGCGCATCTACGCTCCACAATTGGCTCGTGTAAGACCCATCCGCAAATGCGCGTTGAAATCTCCTGTTCGTATTTCCCCCTCTGTAACCACGCGCTGGAATCCGCCATCGTGCGCACCAAATCTGGCCTTGCCGTAGCGCGAGGTTCGGATGCATCGGTCGAACAGGACGTTGACCGGGACCTCGCCGACAGAGCGGCAGCTTTGTTGGCTTATCTCGTGGAAAAGCAGGAGCCATTCCCATGACCCGATTATTCGCTCGACGCTACAAATCCGACGACTTACAGCAGCCTGTGCTGCCAACGCCCAACACATTACCCCCTCATTCACCGACCGACGTCGAGACTGATAACAACCTGCTGCAACCGGTCCAGAACTGGAGCCATCCCTTCCGCGACAATCGCGATGCGCTCCAGCACCTGACCCATCTGGCAAATGCCGCGAGCGGCAGCTATCCCCTCGGCAGCAGCGGGCTCTGGCATGGCGGTGTGCATTTTGATGCGGGAACGGCGGGCACGCTGGACCAGTCGAGCGTGCACTGCATCGCGGACGGTAAAGTGGTGGCCTATCGCATTGATGAGCAGTCGCCTGCCACGACGTATTTCGTCAATAAACAGCCCGTTTCAAAGCCGTTCTCGCGCAATTTCGTGCTGGTGCGGCACCGCTTGCGGCCGCCTGCCATCAAAGGCAGCACGGACACGCCGCCGAGTCTGATTATCTACAGCCTCTACATGCATTTGCGGGATTGGGCGGCGTACGAAAAAGACTCGGCTGTCGTCAGGCCAGGATTCTGGAAATCCGGATCGACCCTTCAAGTTCGCGTCGACGTTAACGACATCCATGGGGACTACCCCGGGCAACGCGGACTGAACGTGCGCAACAAGGCGAGCAAGGGCGCGATCATCGGCTGGCTGCCGCGTGGTGCGGAAGTCCAGGTCAGCGGCGAAGGCACTTATCGCAAGCTTGAAAACACCCCCGGCCCCGATCACCTGAAAGACGCCAGCGGCGGGTTGCGAGGTTATGTCTGCGCCGACTTCCTGCGACCCATGGCGGGCGAGCAGCATCGGGTCGTTTCCGAGACGCCCCTGAACGTCCGTGCTCAGCCAAGGGTTCGCAAAGGCAACGAGATCGGCACGCTGTATCCAGGCACCGAGGTGACGGTCAGTGGCACAGGCCGGTTTCGCAAGCTGGAGCAGGTCAATCAATACGTGCACTTCCCTTCGTTGCAGAGCGGCGCGGCCGAGCCGGAAGCGAGAGGCAGCGTTGTCGTTCTGGATAAGCCGGTTGCGATCAAGGCCGGTGAACTGATCGGGCACATGGGCCGATATCACGAAGGCGCCGTCGATTACCCGGAGAATCGTCTGCACCTGGAGGTGTTCAGCGCGGGCGACGTGAAAATGTTCCTGGGCCTCAGCCGCGTTTGGGCAGACAAACTGCCCGCCAGCAGCAAGACCTGGCTGAAGCTGGTGAAAGGCACTCCCGTGGTCGCGCATCAGGGGACTTTCAGCAGCAAAAAGCCGCCGACGTTGAAGGCGGCAGGCACGCTCAGCGCCGCGCAATTGTTGCTTCCCAAAAGTTTGCTCGACGGTTTGCCGGCCGAGCGAAAAATCGCGGTGCCTGCCAGTGCCGACAGCAAAGCGTGCAACTGGTATCGCCTGGATGGGCTGCTGCACGACGCCGACAACAACCTGCTCGACGGTTGGGTGCGTGAGGAAGTGGGCGGGACACCGTGGCTTAGCCCATGGTCATGGGAGGGTTACGAGACCCTGGCAGACTACGATTCACCGCGGAGCATGCTGGCGTCTTTTATGCGCGCATCGGGACGTTTCGATGATGACGAGATCACTCGCCACGACGCGGCGGCTGACAAGGCCGACCAAGGCCCGATCAAGAAGCGTCTGTTCGACATCATTGACCGTAACCGCGACGGCAAACTGAGCGGCAACGAAATACAAGCCGCACTGAGACTGCCAGCCCACGCGCAGTCAATTTCGCAACTGATTGTTCGCTACCAAAGCGAATGGCATCACACGCCGGGTAAGTGGGATGCGCTGGATGACTTGCTGGGGCATGGCGGGGCGACGCCTAACCTGAACTGGTTGGCGGAAAAGGAGCGGATCAAGGCGATGAGTTGGTGGGCCGAGGTGGCCGGGCAGCTTGGGTTGCCTGTAGATGGGAAAGTGCATCATCTGCATGCGGTGGGGTTGCTCAGTAGCTTTCAAGGAAGTGGATTCACGTTCAGCCTCGAAGCGATGCTTAAGCTTTATCCCCGGCTGGACTCAAATCGGCATAAGGACTTGACCACAATCGCCGACGAGCTTAATGCAAAAATTGAAGTTTACAAACTTGACACCCCCTTAAGACGCGCTCACTTTTTTGCTCAGATATTGGAGGAGACAGGCGAAGGATTAAGTGTCATTGAAGATCTAACTTACAGCGCCGATGCACTTACGGCACTTTTTAGCTACTTCAGGATTCGACCGAACGAAGCTAAAAAACACGGATACTATAAAAAGCATGGGAGGATAAAGGAAGATGGTTTTCCTATGTCCCAATCAGATTTTGAAGCGATCGCGAACGGTGCCTACGGAGCACGAAGTGAACTGGGCAACAGAGGCCACGCTAGCGGTGATGGCTGGAAGTACCGCGGGCGCGGGCTCAAGCAATTAACAGGCCTTCATAACTATAAAGTCTTCAACGACTGGCACGTCGAGAACCAGCAAAATTGGCCTGAAGACAAAGTAAACTTTGTAAAAAACCCGGATCTGCTCACCCACATGAGATACGCGACGCGATCAGCGATAAACCTCTGGCTGAGCAAGAAGATATATGAAATTGCGGACAAGGGAGCGGTGCCGGACGTTGTAAACCTGGTAACCGATATCGTCAACAAAGGGACCAAGAGTAGACGAAACCGCGTCAAGAATTTCGAAAGAATCTGGGCGAGCGGAATTTTAGAATGATACGTCCAGAAAATATAAGAAGGCACTTTCGCGGGGCCGCCAAAAACGGCACACGGACCGGGTTCATAAAAGGGTTGCCAGCAATACTGTTGATGCTGACAAGCGCGGCCACCGAGGCAGCCTGCCTTGAGGAATACGAGGCTCTTCTCACTGAACGCTATGTAGGCTATCAGCCCACCGAGCACGAGACAATTTGTAAGCGATGGCCGGCCACTGGATTCCTGATTTTCGCAACCGCCATCAAAACAGATGTAATTGCTGACCTGGATTTGGTGATCATAGACCCCACCACACAAAGCATCGTGGCCACAACTCGTGAAAGGGGAATTCTCGACGCTGGCGCAATCAATAGTCATGGAGTAACGATAGACACGGCCAATTACCGATTAGGTCAAAATCATCTCGCGTTTGGGATCCGGACCTCATGGAAAGGATCGTCACAGCCAAACCCATACAGCTCGACCTCCCTGAGCCTATACAGTTTGAGTGACAACGTATTGAACAATGTATTGGAAGGACTCACTGTCCAAGAACGGGTTGGTGAATGGGACACCCAGTGCGCTGGAAGTTTTCAAGAAAGGCACATGACTCTGGCAATGCAGCAGTCGCGAGAGGATTACGCTGACATCGTCGTCAGAGAGAGGGTGAGAAATACAAGATCGTTTGGAGCTGAAGCCAACTGTGAGACCACTACCCTGGGGCAGAAAACCAACTCATACACGCTTGAATACAAGCGAGGATACGCAGTTCCTGAAACTTTAAAATCACTTGGCCACCAGTAAACCCTGCTCCAGATGCTAACTGTGCCCAATTTGAGGAGGGTGCTTTATATGAGATGCAGCGCGTGGATGGCGGCACTTCCCAAGCGTTTCGCCATTATTGGTGTCGGTTGCGCAACGACGGTTGCTGTAGCGAGTTCGTCCACCAACGCACAAGCTAACTTCTCTTGGGAGGGTACGTTCAGAGTAGGCAGTTTGCTTTGCACATCGCCAGAGAACGGATCTGACTGCTCAGACGTTTTCAGCGACAGTTTAGAAGTACTCAAAAAAGGTGAGGACTATCTGGTGACGCTTGAAAGCACCCAGGCCAATCAGCATGTCTGTGCGTTTTCATTTCTCATGAAAGAAGCTGGCCGACAGCTGATTTACGAAACCGCGCACGGACGAATAGGGCTGATCCGAACGGAGGCAGAGCTGATCATCTCGTCGAGAAATGTCGACCCAACCGCATTAGGCCTGGGTATTTGCGGGGCACATGCGGACATTGATGGCCTGGTATTTCCTTGGTCAAGTAAGCGTCGAGCTGATTGAGTCCGAAGAATGAAAAGATTGAATCAAAGAAGTACGTGCATCAAGTCGATTTTGAGCCTCGGATTCACAGTTACGATTGTGATAAGCGTGTCAGTTCTCGCCAGTGAAGACGTCAGTTGCGTCAAAAACGAAACCCTCATTGCCGGTTGCCGTCTTGATGAGCAAAAGCAGCGGTCAGTCTCTCTATGCAGTAGTGCCGACAAAGAAACCATCACCTATCGATTCGGGACGCCTGAAAACGATGAGATGACGCAAACATTCCGAGCAATCCGCCCGCTTTTTCGGTGGGTAGATAAGGCGACATACACCACCTATTTTGGATTTCGCACGGGTGAGTACGGATATGTCGTGGGTGTGCCTCAACAAACCTTCGGTGCCAAAGCCTTTCTAGAGGTACTCAAGCTCAACAAAACCATCATGAGCAAAACCTGCACCGCAAACTCTTTCGGCTCGGAGCGTCTGAAGAGTGTCGCGATAAAGGAGCTAGAAGACGGCTCGGTTCGAGCACAGCATTTTTCATTTCCGCCGTGATCCACGCTTAAAGAGGAACAGCGTCCTGTGGACGCAAACCTTGGTCAAAAAAAAACACCCCGACCACTCGGGGTGTTTTCTTTCTGCGCTATGGGGTTCAGCCATAGGGTGAAACAGCGGAGGACTTCAGTGCGCTGTAGCTGTGATCAACGTTGCACGCTCTCCGCTCGTTCGGTCAGCCGTTAGCGCACGCCTTCCTGACGCAGCGCGTTGGGCTGGAAGTCGCTGACGGTGGCGGTAAAGCCGAAGTCATAGGCTTTTTTCTCTTCGTTCTTCATGCCCAGCGCCAGGTAGCGGCCTGATTGCAGGTCGTACAGGGCTTCCAGGGCGTACCACGGCACTTGCTTGTCGTAGTAGTTTTCGGCGTGGGCTTCAGCCACGCGCCACAGTTGACCACGGCCGTCGTAGTGATCGATGACCGCAGCCTGCCAGGTGTCTTCGTCGATGAAGAAGTCACGTTTGGCGTAGATGTGGCGCTGGCCTTCTTTCAGGGTGGCGGTCACGTGCCAGACGCGACGCAGTTCATAACGCGCCAGGTCTTGATTGATGTGGCCGGCCTTGATGATGTCGGTGTATTTCAGCTTCGGATCGTCGAGCTTGTAGCTATCAGAGGCGATGTACATTTCTTGTTTGCCGATCAGCTTCCAGTCGTAGCGGTCTGGCGCGCCGTTGAACATGTCGAGGTTGTCGGAGGTGCGCAGGCCATCGGCGGCGGTGCCCGGCCCGTCGTAGGACACTTGTGGCGCGCGACGTACGCGGCGCTGCCCGGCGTTGTAGACCCACGCCGCACGCGGCTCTTTGACCTGATCGAGGGTTTCGTGCACCAGCAGTACCGAACCTGCCAGACGCGCCGGCGCCGTCACTTCCTGCTTGAAGTAGAACAGGATGTTGCC
Source organism: Pseudomonas sp. W2-17 (assembly GCF_041060445.1). Classification (NCBI taxonomy): domain Bacteria; kingdom Pseudomonadati; phylum Pseudomonadota; class Gammaproteobacteria; order Pseudomonadales; family Pseudomonadaceae; genus Pseudomonas; species Pseudomonas sp. W2-17. Next base: position 45,827 of record NZ_JAUFNS010000032.1, read on the forward strand.
CGGATTCTTCGGATCAAAATCCTTCATTTTGTCGCGGAAGACGAACTCGTCGTGGAAATACACCGGGTTGAACGAGCCGTTGGTCTGCGGCGTGGCCTGGGTGACCAGACGCGAGACGCTGCCGCCGCGATAACGGGTGATGTGGTTCCAGATCACCTCAAGGCCGTCCTTCGGAATCGGGAACGGCACTGCGGTTTCGAAATTCTCCAGGCCGTTGCCGCCACCCACCAGTTTGGTGTTGGTGGCGTTTTTCTTGATGGCGGCGAACACGTCAGCGGGCACAGTCGCGCCACGATGGGACGGGTAAACCGGCATCTTGTAGGTGTCCGGGTACCGCTTGAACATCGCGTACTGGCCGGGGGCGAGTTTGTCCTTGTACTGATCCACGTTCTGCGCCGTGATGGTGAACTGCGCTTTTTCGTTGGCGTACGGGTTCGCCAGGAAGCCTTTGTCGTCCACGGCGCCGGCATTGGTCGGCATCGGGCTCCAGGCCGGGATAGTGTTGGCAGCGTTGCCGGCTTTTTCCGCGCCCATCGGCGTCAGCGTGGTGCCCAGCTTGGCGGCTTCGGCGTCGGACACCGCAGCCATCACGCTGGTCGCCAACAACGACAGCCCCAACACGCCCACCTGCAACAGACCCTTCGTGATTTTCATTTTCATTATTGTCCTTAGAAGTTCATGCCGAAGCTGAGCGCTACGAAGTCGCGGTCGTCCACGGTGGTGTACTTGCCGTCGAAGAAGTTGGTGTAGGAAAGGTTGGCGGTGTAAGTGTTCTGGTACTCGGCGTCGAGGCCCAGACTCACGGCCTTGCGACCTTCCTCGAAGTTGCCGCCAGGACCTGGCGAGTAGCCGTCGACGTCGTGGGACCAGGCCACGCTCGGACGCAGGTTCACCCCGGCGAAGACGTTGTTGTAATCCCAGATGGCGCGAGCGCGGTAACCCCACGAATCGGTGGTGGTGAAGCCATCGTTTTCGCAGTAGCGGCTGAGGTTGTTCTGCGCGGCAGTGCCCAGGGTGCTGGCGTTGAGAGTCTGACATTGACCGCCTGGGAGCGGGCCCGGGCCATAGCTCGGGTCGCGGCCATAACGCAGTTTCGAGGTGCTTTCCAGCCCGCCGACGTGGGTCCAGCCCACCTCACCCACTACGGTCAGACGTTCGGCGCCCATCACCTGGTCGAAGAAGTGCGTGAAGGTGGTCTGCGCCTGGCTGATTTCCTTGCGGCGATAGCCTTTCTGGTCCTGGCCGGGTGCGCCCTGCAGCAACGAGACGTTGGAGTTCAGTGGCGACAGGCCCGAATACAGAATGTCGGTGGTGTTCAACTGCACCGGTGCGTTAGGGCGATAGCTGACTTCGCCGCTCCACGCCGTGCCGGTGGGCAAGGTGGTGGAGAAGCTCAGGCCGAACAGGTGAATATCTTCCGGGTATTCAACGTAGTAGCTGGAGTTGGCAGCGACCACGACGGGCAACAGGGTTGGCGCGAGGGCCGCCGCGACGCCTCGAGGAACGCCATTGGCCGCCAGACCGCCAACCAGACCTGCTGCGCTGTAGGCGCTTGCCGGCCCGCCCTTGCCACTGAAGATCGGCAGACGGCTGTGGTAGTTCATGTAATAGGCCCCGAACTCGGTGTCCAGCGGCTCGAAGTTGTAGTGCATGGCCAGGCCATACTGGCCACTGTCCCGGGCATCGCGATCAGGGCCGCGGGCGACCACTGCGCCCTCGTCAGGATTACCAAAGTTCACGCCGCGCGCCGCCAGCGTGTTCTGAACGGGGCCACGCAGCGCGGCAGGCAGAGCCGCATTCAGGCTGTTGCGGGTACGCAGTACGGCCAGGTTGCTGTTGCAGCCGTCCGCGATCACGTCCGGTTGCGAGAAGAAGGTGCCGCAGTTGTCGACAACGGTCTGGTCCCATTCCAGCTGGTAAAAGCCTTCCGCCGAGAGGTTTTCGGTCAGGCTTTGCGACAGGTAGAACATGTTGACCGGAATCAGGCCCTCCTTGATTTCCGAGCCAGGGCGACGGAACGCGGACACGTCGACCGGGTTGATGCTGTTGATGCCGCCCTGGATGAAGGTACTTTCACCCCAACTGACGACTTGCTTGCCCAGACGCACCGAACCCGGCTCATCGGCAATGGAGTAGTTGTGATAGACGAATGCGTCGAGCAGCTCGAAACCTGAGGATTTGGCGCCTTCCTTGCGGCCCGAATCGCTGATGTCCTTGAAGTCGCGGCTTTCGTCCTTGAGCTCGAAGTCATACCAGTACTTGCCCCGCAGGAACACACCGGTGTCGCCGTATTTCAGTTCAAGATCGTGGATGCCCTTGAAGATCTTCGAAAACGTTTCGCCGCTTTTGAAGTTCAAGTGACCGTCATCGGAGGTTTGCGAAAGACCGTGACCGCCGTTGTTGGAGCCGATCAGGTTCTTGTTGGCATTCTGGGTGGACCAGCTTGCCCCCACAGAAAGCGACGAGTCGAAGTTACCTTCGATTTCTCCGATATTGAAACTGACGCCGAATGCAGGGCCGGCGAGCGTGGAAGCGAGGCTGACGGCCAAGGGCAATTTAGCCCGGCGCCAGAACTGGTTAGCTGATGTCATCGACGCTACTCCATGTGCTTTTATTTTTATGGCAGTGGGTGCTTCCAGAAACGACTCAGGCGGACGGGCCGCAGTGCCTGGGTGTCAACGCCGATCGGGCAGCCAAACAACTGCGAAACGATCAATGCGCTTTTCTCCGGTACCAACCTACTGCCGACTATAGCCAGCAGGTGCTGCTGCTTGATCCCTCTAAAGTGTGATTTACAGCGCCAACACCTCTGGCACGCCGACGCCAGAGTGGCAAATCACATCGCAGGGGGAGCATGGCTGAAAAAGAAGAATTGGCAAGGAAGACGCCGGAGTAGAGCCTCCGCGGCACATTTTCAACGTAATGACCGATGAAAATAGCCGCGAAGAAAAGCGTCAGAGGGTGGAGAGGAAAGCGCTGTTACTGCCCTGCCATTCGAGGATGTTCTGGCGGATCTGCTTCTTGTCGAGCTTGCCGACACTGGTCTTGGGAATTTCGGTAACAAGGGCGATCTGGCTCGGAATCGCCCACTTGTTGATGTGCCCCTGTTCCACAAACGGCTTGAGATGCTCCTTCAATATTCTGGCGTCGATGACGTGCCCCTCGCGGGCGACCAGCAGGGCGAACGGGCGCTCGCCCCACTGCGGATCGGCGATGCCGACAACGGCCACTTCACGGACACCGGGATGGCGACTGCAGAGGTCTTCCAGTTGCAGCGAAGACACCCATTCACCGCCGGTCTTGATGACGTCTTTGATGCGGTCACGAATGTCGATCCCGCCCATGCTGTCCAGCGTCGCCACGTCGCCAGTGTGCAGCCAGCCGCCGGCCCACAGCTCGGCGCCCTTCTCCGGCTCGCGGTAATAACCTTCACTCAGCCAGGGCGCGCGCAGCACCAGTTCACCCTGGGTCTCACCGTCGGAAGGCAGGAAATTACCCTCGCCATCGACAATCGCCGCTTCGACCAGCACGCCCGGCGCGCCGGCCTTGATTCGGTAGGTGGTGCGTTCGTCTTCACTGGCGGCCATCAGGTCGTCATTCAGGTGCGCAACCGACACCAACGGCCCGGTCTCGGACATCCCGTAGGCCGCAGACAGCTGAATGCCCTTGGCCTTGGCCGCCTCGTAAAGCGAACGATTGAGTGAACTGCCGCCGATGATGATGTGCCAGCCGGTGAAGTCCATGTTCTGGGCGGCTTTGGCGTTGAGGACCATTTGCATGATGGTGGGCACGCAGTGGGAAAACGTGACCTTTTCCTTCTGCCAGAGCTGCACCAGCAACTCGGGGTCGTAACGGCCGGGATACACTTGTTTGGCGCCCAGCATCGTTGCGGCATACGGCACGCCCCACGCATGAACGTGGAACATCGGCGTGATTGGCATGTAAACCTTGTCGCCGCCCAGAATGCCTTCGACGCTGCCCATGATCGTCGCGACGGCCATGGTGTGCAGCACGAGCTGGCGATGGGTGAAATACACCCCCTTTGGGTTGCCCGTCGTGCCGGTGGTGTAGAACGTGGTCGCCACGGAGTTCTCGTCGAAATCCTCGAACTGATAGTGCGGGCTCGCGGCCGCCAACAACGCTTCGTACTCGCCCACAAGATTGGGCAGGTCGGCCGTTGCGCCATCGGTGTCGGTCAGTAACAGTGTTTTTTCGACCGTCGTCAGTTGCCCGGCGATGGCGTTGTAGAGGGGCACGAACTCACTGTTGACCAGCACGACCTTGTCTTCGGCGTGGTTCATGGTGAACAGGATCTGCTCGGGGGAAAGCCGGACGTTGATGGTGTGGATCACCGCGCCAATCATCGGGATGGCAAACATGCATTCCAGGTACCGATGGCTGTCCCAATCCATCACCGCCACGGTGTCACCCGCCTTGACCCCCGCCGCCGTCAGCGCACCGGCGAGCCTGCAGATGCGCTCGTTGAGCATTTGATACGAATAGCGCGAATGGTCCCGGTAAACGATCTCACGGGTTTTTTCGTAGCGCACGCCTGACAGCAGCAGTCGCTTGATCAACAGAGGGTACTGGTACGCCCCTTCGGCGGGCGGAATCACGCGGGTGTGCAGCATAGGAATCCCTTTTCACAGTGCAGGTGCGGGCTTGAAAATATGCACTGTAGGGCCTTGGCGCGTCGATCGGATCAGCCGAAGGGATGAATTGTGTAAGGCGCACGTCACCGAGTACTTGCGGAGTAAGGTACCTGCCAGAGGATATAAAAATAAGACCGAACGCAGACGGATGGTCTGCGTTTGGTCTTTTCGGGACAGCCAGTCGGCCACTAAGTCCTCAAGAGGCAAGACTGGCCGACGTGCTCGGCGTATTCAGGTAAGGCCCGATTGAGGATGCATATTCAGCCACTGCAGCATCAATCCGTTGCTTCAGCACGACGGTGGCGCGCTCCACTTCCGCAATCGCGAGTGGACCTGGAATAAAAAGCAAATGGCGAGGCGCTTGGCTGTCAGCAAGATCATCTTCCGGCTCACCGCTTCCGTCGGAGCGCGTTTGTGGAATGGGCTCCCTGGTAGCCGCTACTAACTCTGTCGCCAGTCGGGCTTCTTGCAACGCTGATTCTTGGGCTCGCTGATTAATCAATGCTTGAGCCGCAGCTTCGGCCTGATGCTCGGCAAGCTGGCGGGCGGCCATTTCAGCAGCCTCCTTCGCCCGACGCTGCTGAAGCTCGCGGGCTTGTTGCTCCGCAAGCTGTTGAGCGTGGAGGCGAGCTGCCTCCTCCGCTCGTTGTCGCGCCAGTTGACGAGCTGCTTCCTCTGCCTGTTGCTGGGCGCGTTGGCGAGCTGCCTCCTCGGCCTGTCGTTGAGCCTCTTGCCGGGCTGCCTCAATCATTTGCGCATGAATCGATGAAAGCTGATTGATGAAATTGTTCAAATACCAAACAACCTCACTAGCAATGATTTGGCGATGCACCTCCACAAGAGGGGCGGACATAAACGAAAGATCCGCCCCTACCATGCTATTGAACTGATCCAAGGTTAGATGCCCTGCATTGTCACGTTCCCCAGGAGCATAAGGGGGAATAAACGCAAGCTTGGCTGCTCTCAGTTGCGATGCCGCGTCCCGATACCGCTCAACAATCTGAAGCTCAGACATTCCAGTTGTTGAACCTAAATGAGCGACAACTTCGCTTTGGATTGAGCCTGGAAGCTGCTGAAGTAAAACTGTGTAATGAGCCATTAGTAAATTCCTTTTTAATTAAAAATGAGGTCGTGGGATGGGGAGTTAATCAGACGATGGTTTGAATCCTGCTTTACCATTAGCAGCTCGCCATTGTTTTACTTCTTCTACGATGCCTTCCGGTGAATCATCGGCATTTGGCTTAGGGTAGTAAATCAAATCTGAACCACATGGATGTTCACTCAAACGTTGAAACTCTCCGATCGCCTGACCATGTTGGTATTCAGTTCTGTAATCACCGCTGCATACTTTTTTAACCAACTCCAGAAATTCGTTTTCAGTCATATCTTCGATCGTGTGATTTTTCATGGACGTTCCTTATTGTCACGCATCTCCCGATGAATCCTATCGTGATGCGCTGGGGTATTGATTCCTAAATTATCGATCCCGTACACATCTCCGCCTTTTGAAATCAAGGTAATGTGATGAATTTCATACCACCTTCGTCCGTTTTTTTGCTCCGCATTGGGGGCAATCGGGGCTTTACCTTGTTTTATCAATTTTATATTTCTTTCGCTCATGCCTTGGGTAATTTCTGGATGCTTGGACATCTCGCGCCAGATAGCACGCTTGAAATTTCGAAACTGAGCATATTCCTTACCTCTGAGGGCATCCGCAACCACTGCGGGTATTGGCGATCCGAGCCCGGTCGAGGACTTGGTTTCCCACTTGGGATCGACGTCGCCACCCAAACCGCTCACAACACCAGGCAAATACCTGGGGCTGTTGAACATGACATACACAGGCGGAAGACCCGAGTCCGCCGGAAAGATAAGTATGTAGTCCTCGAAGTCCTCTATGTCGTAAGTCGGGAAACGTCCAAGCTGTTCCGAAACGGGCGAAATAGCGGCCCCGGAATATTCAGGACCTTTGGACTCATCGGCCGGCAAAGCAGTGGAACTGCTCTCCGGGCTAACCGCGGGTGTCCAGATCAGAGCCGGCCGGTCTGCCCCTTCCTGTTTAAACTCATACGCTTTGGCGCTCGGGTTATAGACGAACGTTCGCACCCGGACTTTGGAGCCGACTATCGAACCGTCGGCTTCAGCCCAGACCGGTTTCAGTTCGCCTTCAACCTCCTCAATCCTTAACCGGTGGGTAACGTCAACTGTTCCATCGCGGCCTGCGATGAAATCGAGGTCGACATGGCTAGAGACCCCAATTTCCGACGCAGGCGAAGCAATCAGTGGGGGCGCGAGTTCACCGTCAGCCAACTCGGTTGGGTAAAGTAAAGCAAGTTGCGGAAACGACCGCCCCAGTGCCTTGGCCGCCTGTCGGGTGAACAGCCTCTGCGCGATAGCTTTGGCTGTTTCAGACGCAGTGGGAAAGTTCTGCGTTGGAGCATTCGGTCCTGCCACCATCGACCAGAGTCGGCTTGCTTCAGTAGCATGCTTTAAGACCAGAATCTCGTCATTGACTACGGAGTTACGCGCCTTCCAGGCTTGCTCGGCATAGTGCTCTGAAAGTGCCGCAGATTTATCAAGCAACTGAGTAACTGCTTTTGCGTGCAAATCGGCTTCAAGCGCCTGCTCATAGGCAAGACTCCACGCTTGGTGAGTCTGAAAAGCTTGTTCTGCACTAATGCTTCGACTTTGTAAGATTGCTCCGTAGCGTTCGCTGGTTATTTGAAGAGGATCGCCCCCAGTAAAAGCATGCGAGCTCTGACGATTACTTTCAGAAGCCGCCTTTTTTTGGGCGATCAAGTAGTTGATCCGGGCTTTATGCTCAAGTATCGCGTTCAGTGACTGTTGACGCTGAGCGTCGTATAACGAGCTGTCTTCGCCGAGTTCGGACATGAGCGAGACAGGCAGTGCGGCTACATTGTGATCATGCTGAAGATCAAGCTCACGTTTTCGAGTTGCTTGCGCGAGAGGTAATGATTCCATGGCTTGACGGTGAGCCGCTGCTTGACGCTCTTGCTCGGCTCTAGCGTTTGCCGCAGCCATAGCAGCTTGAGCTTGCGCCTCCCTTCTGGCTTCTTGCTCTGCCTCAGCGTGAGCTTGGGCTCGAACCCGCGCCTCAGCGTCAAAAATGGATTGCTGATGAGCTTCTTTTTGAGCCTGTAATTCAGCGGCTGCCTTGACGCGGGCCGCTTCAGCTCGCTGACGTGCTTCCTGTGCACGGCGGCGCTTATCGCGAATACGCAGCCGGCGACGTTTGGAGCTAGACAATGTCCCGGCTCTGCCGCCCTCACCTCCGCTGCCACCACCCCATCCAATGCTCCATCCGTCACGGGAGGGTCGAAGTCCCCCGCCAGAGCCGTAAGGATTACCAGGAGGTATCCCTCGATTGACTACAATATTTTTTTCTTCGGTGTTGCTCATACAGGTTCTCCTTTTTGTCTGTATGGCAACTACGTAACGCTCATACCTCTGCTGTCAGGTAATACATAGTTATGGAGATTTTTCTATTTTTTGTGATATAGGGCGCGGCACTACGAGCCCTGCCTTGTTCACATCGGAATAAAAAGCAAGGACGAAAAAAACCCGCCGTTTAGGCTAATGCTGTTCACTTAAGCATTTGAGTCCAAGCCGGGCTTTATAGAGAATCCGATGTCAGCCCCCTGGCATCGGATTTTTTTATGCCCATTCAGCAGCAGTTGCTCGACCTTGGCGATCTCTTCAACTTTTCTGACCTGAGCACCTTCACTCAGAACATCCCAATAGAGTGGGTAGCGAGTGCGCT
>NZ_JAUFNS010000033.1:0-50385 GCF_041060445.1 Pseudomonas sp. W2-17
CTCGCTGCTTACTTCGTCCAACTCGTTGATTATCAAGGAGTTTTCCGTTTCGTCTGCGCCGGAAGTGGGGCGAATTATAGACAGATCCAGAGGGGCGTCAAGCACTTATTTAAACTTTCAGTGAAAAAGGTAAAACTTTAAGGAAATCCTGTAGTTGCTTCTGTTTATATAGACCCTGGCTATGCACACCTGAAAAAGCATCAGCCTTCAAAGTACACCCGCCTCACGCAGCATCATCACCTCGGCGCCTGATAAGCCCAATACACCGGTAAGAACCTCCAGTGTGTGTTCCCCCAACAACGGCGGCCCTCGCCGGTATTCAACAGGCGTCGCTGACAAGCGGATGGGACTGGCGATCTGAGGGACAGTACCGCCCAATGCATGTGGTAAATCCACCTGCAAACCGCGGAACTGCACCTGTGGGTCTGCGAATACCTGGGCGACATCATTGATAGGCCCACACGGAACGCCGGCCCCCTCCAACGCCGCGACCCATTCGGCCGTGGTCTTGAAGACGGTGGCCTGCCGGATCAGCGGGATCAGCTCGGCACGATGCGCCACGCGCTGCTTATTACTCGCAAACCGAGGATCGCTGGCCCACTGCGGCTGCCCGGCCACTTCCGCGAATTTGCGGAACTGGTTGTCGTTCCCCACCGTGAGAATGAAATCGCCATCGGCGGTGGGAAAATCCTGGTAGGGCACGATATTCGGGTGAGCATTACCCAGTCGCCTTGGCGATACGCCCGTCGTCAGGTAATTCATTGCCTGATTTGCCAGACAGGCGACCTGCACATCCAGCAACGCCATGTCGATGTGCTGACCAGGTCCTCCCTGATCCCGATGCGCCAGAGCAGCAAGAATCGCAGAAGTCGAATACAGCCCCGTCAGAATATCCGTCAGCGCCACGCCGACCTTCACCGGTCCCGCGCCATCCTCCCCCTCGGGACGACCGGTAAGGCTCATTAGCCCACCGAGCCCCTGGATCATGAAGTCGTAACCTGCTCGCTTGGCGTAGGGTCCCGTCTGACCGAACCCGGTAATGGAGCAATAGATGAGCCTGGGGTTCTCCAGCTGCAGCGATTCGTAATCCAAACCGTAGGCCTTCAGCCCGCCAACCTTAAAGTTCTCGATGACGATATCGGACTTCGCCGCCAGTTCGCGGACCAGCTTCTGGCCTTCGGGTTGGGTGAAGTCGATGGTGACGGACTGTTTGTTGCGGTTGGCTGACAGGTAGTACGCAGCTTCAGACGTGTTTTCTCCGCGCGGATCCTTCAGGAAGGGCGGCCCCCACGCGCGCGTGTCGTCGCCGTTACCCGGGCGCTCGATCTTGATCACCTCGGCACCGAGGTCAGCCAGAATCTGCCCTGCCCAAGGGCCGGCGAGGACCCTGGACAGGTCCAGCACACGCAAATGCGATAACGCGCCCATTGCAGGCTCCTTAATAGAAGGCCTGAATGCCGGTTTGCGCGCGACCCAGGATAAGCGCATGGACGTCATGAGTACCTTCGTAGGTATTGACCACTTCCAGGTTGACCAGATGCCTTGCGATACCGAACTCATCAGAGATGCCGTTGCCACCCAGCATGTCACGCGCCATACGCGCGATGTCCAGCGACTTGCCACAGGAGTTGCGCTTCATGATGGAAGTGATCTCGACCGCCGCGGTGCCCTCGTCCTTCATCCGGCCAAGGCGCAGGCAGCCTTGAAGCGCCAGCGTGATCTCGGTCTGCATGTCAGCGAGCTTTTTCTGGATCAACTGATTAGCAGCAAGCGGCCGGCCGAACTGTTGACGGTCCAGCGTGTATTGACGCGCGGTGTGCCAGCAAAACTCGGCAGCACCCAAGGCGCCCCAGGAAATGCCATAGCGGGCGGAGTTCAGGCACGTGAACGGACCTTTGAGACCACGGACGTCCGGGAAGATGTTCTCTTCCGGCACAAACACGTTGTCCATCACGATCTCGCCAGTGATCGAAGCGCGCAGGCCGACCTTGCCGTGAATCGCCGGAGCAGTCAGGCCTTGCCAGCCTTTCTCCAGTACGAAGCCGCGGATATCGCCAGCGTCATCTTTGCCCCAGACAACAAAGACATCGGCAATTGGGCTGTTGGTGATCCACATTTTGCTTCCGGTCAGACGGTAGCCGCCTTCGACGCTTCGCGCACGGGTGATCATCGCGCCCGGATCCGAACCATGATTGGGCTCGGTAAGGCCGAAGCAACCAATCCATTCACCGGACGCAAGCTTTGGCAGGTATTTCTGCTTTTGCGCTTCGGTACCAAATTCGTTGATAGGCACCATGACCAGGGAGGACTGCACGCTCATCATCGAACGATAACCGGAATCGACGCGCTCGACCTCGCGGGCGATCAAGCCGTAACACACATAGTTCAGGCCGCTGCCGCCGTATTGCTCAGGAATCGTCGCGCCGAGAAGACCTATCTCACCCATCTCGCGGAAAATCGCGGGATCTGTCTTTTCGTGGCGGAAGGCTTCAAGCACACGCGGCGCCAGCTTGTCCCGGGCGAACTGCTCGGCGCTGTCGCGAACCATGCGCTCTTCTTCGGTGAGTTGCTGGTCCAGCAACAGGGGGTCGATCCAACTGAAACTTGCCTTGCCGCTCATGACTCTCTCCTCACCAAATGCGCTTCCGGACCTGCCGGAGAAGTAATGAAGCGAGCCTAGGCCTGAACCCTGGATCGAGCAAACGACGATTTCGCATCATCCTGTGCTAGTTTCTCACTCCGAGACACGGCTGGTGCCACCGGGCTGTCGATGTGAGTGAGGCAAAGGTACATGCGTCGTAAAATCCCAAGCACCGCTGCGCTGGTGAGCTTCGAGGCAGCCGCGCGGCACGAGAGCTTCACCAAGGCGGCTGAGGAGCTTTCTCTGACCCAGAGCGCGATCTGCCGTCAGGTCGCGAGCCTGGAAGAGTTCTTGAATGTCGGCCTGTTCCGACGTTCGCGACGGGGTGTGAAGCTCACTGAGGCTGGCCTTTCCTACAGCCGGCGCATCGCAACGCAACTTGACGCTGTTGAACGCGACACGTTGTCAGTGATGGGTCATCAGGGCGTCAATGTGATCGAACTGGCGGTAGTGCCCACCTTTGGCACGCAATGGTTACTGCCACGCCTAAAGGATTTTCAGAAGAACCACCCTGACGTCACTATCAACCTGACCAACCGCACGCGACCGTTTTTGTTTGCCGATACCGAATTCGACGCAGCGATCTACTTTGGTGATGCCGATTGGTCCGGTACCGAGTCGCACAGACTGATGGGCGAAAATCCCATGCCGGTCTGCAGTCCGGCACTGCTTGGGGCACGGAACAGCATCAGCGCTCAAGAGCTGGCCGAGATGCCGCTGCTCCAGCAAACCACTCGGCCCTACGCCTGGCGGCAGTGGTTCAACTCGCTGGACATGGGCGTGGCCCGCGACATGACAGGTCCCCGATACGAGCTATTCTCCATGCTCGCGCAGGCAGCCATGCACGACATGGGTGTGGCGCTCATACCACCATTTCTTATTCAGCATGAACTGGCCGAAAAGCGCCTGGTGATTGCCAACCCTCACCAGCTCTCAAGCTCAAAGGCGTATTACTTGATGATTCCGGAGCGCAAAACGGAATCAGCGTCGCTGAAGGCGTTTCGCGACTGGCTGATTCAGCAGGCCAAGACCTACTCCCTGCCCTGAATGCCTATCCACAACCCGCACGTTTCCGTGTAGTACGAAGATCCTAAAAACTACATATATCTCGATTTGTCGCATTTGCGACATACGCTTCTTTCTGCTCGCGCTATCCCAATAGTCATACAAATAGCGCTCTGCAGCCTGGTTCCGACTCATTTTGGAAATTTTGCTTTAACACGCTTCGTAGAACCCATAACCATGAAAATGGCATTCTTATCAATGGCTTAATCAGTTATGTGCGTCAATCGGTCATAGGGTGACTTGTAGTACATTTTTCGTTCAGTTACAGAAACCCTTGAAGGCCTCTGGCATCCCCTGCAAAATGCCGCGCCCGGCTGTTTTAACGGGCGTAGTGATCGCAATCCCAGCCCTCGGGCCGTAGCGCGCTGGCCTAATTAAGACAATAAGATCACGCAGGAGATTTGACGTGCACATTGGAGTCCCCCTCGAAACCCAGCCTGGTGAAACCCGGGTCGCCGCCACTCCCGAAACCATCAAAAAGCTCATCGCCCAAGGCCACACCGTAACTGTGCAGAACGGCGCGGGCATTGCGGCGAGCGTGACCGACAGTGCTTATGAGGCGGCAGGTGCATTGATCGGCAGCACCGCCGATGCGTTCGGCGCTGAACTCATCCTCAAGGTCTCCGCTCCCGGCGATGCCGAGTTGCCGCTAATCAAAAGCGGCGCAGTGGTGGTCGGGATGCTCAACCCTTTCAACAACGACATGATCGCCAAGCTGGCTGAACGCGGTATCACCGCTTTTGCCCTCGAAGCCGCGCCACGTACCTCTCGCGCGCAAAGCCTCGACGTGCTGTCTTCCCAGGCCAACATCGCTGGCTATAAGGCTGTGCTGCTGGCGGCGCATCACTATCCGCGCTTTATGCCCATGCTGATGACTGCGGCCGGTACGGTGAAAGCAGCGCGCGTGCTGATTCTCGGCGCGGGGGTTGCGGGGCTGCAGGCCATCGCCACTGCCAAACGTCTGGGTGCGGTCATTGAGGCCTCGGACGTACGTCCGGCGGTGAAGGAGCAGATCGAGTCGCTAGGGGCCAAGTTCGTTGACGTGCCCTACGAGACTGACGAGGAGCGCGAAGCTGCCGTGGGCGTCGGCGGTTACGCCCGCCCGATGCCGGCCAGCTGGATGCAGCGTCAGGCTGTGGCCGTTCATGAGCGCGCCAGGCAGGCGGACATCGTGATTACCACGGCGCTCATCCCCGGTCGCAGGGCACCGGTGCTGTTGAGCGCCGAAACAGTCGCGCAGATGAGGCCCGGCTCGGTGGTGATCGATCTGGCTGCAGCCCAGGGCGGCAACTGCCCTCTGACGGTAGCCGATCAAGTGGTGGTCGAGCACGGCGTGACCATCGTCGGCCACACGAATCTCCCCGCCATGGTCGCGGCGGATGCGTCTGCTCTTTATGCCCGCAACCTGCTGGACTTCATGAAGCTGCTCTTCACCCCCGAAGGCCAGTTCCAGATCAACCTCGAAGACGACATCGTTGCCGCGTGCCTTATGTGCCGCGATGGCCAAGTCATCCGCAAGAACGGCTGAGGATAAAAATAATGGAAGAGTTCATCTCACCCGGTATCTACAACCTGATCATTTTCGTACTGGCCATTTACGTCGGTTACCACGTGGTCTGGAACGTGACGCCTGCGCTGCACACGCCACTGATGGCAGTCACGAACGCTATCTCAGCCATCGTCATCGTTGGCGCAATGCTTGCCGCCGCGCTGACAGTAACGCCACTGGGCAAAACCATGGGCACCCTCGCCGTCGCGCTGGCGGCCGTTAACGTCTTCGGCGGTTTTCTGGTCACCCGGCGGATGCTGGAGATGTTCAAAAAGAAAGCGCCCAAGGTTAAAGACGAGGTGGCCAAGTAATGAGCATGAACCTCGTCACATTGCTGTACCTCGTCTCGGCCATCTGCTTCATCCAGGCGCTGAAGGGCTTGTCTCACCCGACCACATCGCGTCGAGGCAACCTGTTCGGCATGCTCGGCATGGGCCTGGCTGTTCTGACGACGATAGGACTGGTGTTCAAACTGGCTGCGCTATCTACCGACGGTGCCAGCGCAGGCATTGGCTACATCCTTATCGGTCTGCTGGTCGGCGGTACTGCCGGTTCGATCATGGCGAAGCGCGTCGAGATGACCAAGATGCCGGAATTGGTCGCCTTCATGCACAGCATGATTGGTCTGGCCGCCGTGTTCATCGCCATCGCTGCAGTGGTCGAGCCACAGTCGCTGGGCATCGTTCACCACTTGGGCGATCCGATTCCTGCGGGCAACCGTCTGGAGTTGTTCCTGGGCGCAGCGATCGGGGCGATCACGTTCTCCGGTTCGGTCATTGCCTTCGGCAAATTGTCGGGCAAGTACAAGTTCCGCCTGTTCCAGGGCGCACCGGTGCAGTTTGCCGGTCAGCACAAACTCAATCTGATTCTGGGTCTGGCGACGCTGCTGTTCGGCATCACGTTCATGCTGACGGGTAGCCTGTTCGCGTTCACCATCATGCTGATTCTCGCGTTCGTGATTGGCGTGCTGCTGATTATCCCCATTGGTGGCGCAGACATGCCGGTTGTTGTGTCGATGCTCAACAGTTACTCAGGCTGGGCCGCGGCGGGTATTGGCTTCTCGCTGAACAACTCGATGCTGATCATCGCCGGCTCTCTGGTCGGCTCATCCGGCGCGATTCTGTCGTACATCATGTGCAAGGCGATGAACCGCTCGTTCTTCAACGTGATCGGCGGCGGCTTCGGTGGCGCTGTGGATACCGGTGCAGCGAGCGGCACCAAGGAAGCCCGTCCGGTCAAATCCGGATCGGCTGACGATGCCACCTTCCTGCTGACCAACGCTGACACTGTGATCATCGTTCCGGGCTACGGACTGGCGGTCGCTCGAGCGCAGCACGCGCTGAAAGAGCTGACCGAAAAGCTGACCCACGCGGGCGTCACTGTGAAGTACGCGATCCACCCGGTGGCCGGCCGGATGCCGGGGCACATGAACGTCCTGCTGGCGGAGGCCGAGGTGCCTTACGATCAGGTGTTCGAGATGGAGGACATCAACTCCGAGTTCGGCCAGGCGGACGTCGTCCTGGTGCTTGGCGCCAACGATGTGGTCAATCCGGCGGCCAAGAATGATCCCAAGTCGCCAATTGCCGGCATGCCGATTCTCGAGGCGTACAAGGCCAAGACCATCATCGTCAACAAGCGCTCCATGGCCAGCGGCTACGCGGGCCTGGATAACGAACTGTTCTATCTGGACAAAACCATGATGGTCTTTGGTGACGCCAAAAAGGTCATCGAGGACATGGTCAAAGCGATCGAATAATCGCTGCAACTCGCGATAAAACAACCCTCGGCGCAGGTCATGGCCGAGGATTTTTTACAGCCCGGGTAAAAGTGTTTCTCGCGCAGAGGCGCTAATTAGAGCCTTTAGTGCGACCTTGGTAGCGGGACGAACACACCTCAAATCTCTAGACTTCGCTCACGCATCTTTGTCATGAGATTAAACAACATGCACCGTGAACGAATCCGTCTGCCCTCGCAGATGAGCAAGATAATGAGCGCGGCCGACGCCGCTTCCTTGATCAAGGACGGCATGACCGTCGGTATGAGCGGCTTCACCCGCGCCGGCGAAGCCAAGGCCGTGCCCCAGGCGCTGGCCGAACGCGCCAAGACTGTTCCGCTGAAGATCAGCCTGATGACGGGCGCCAGCCTGGGCAACGATCTGGACAAGCAGCTGACCGAAGCCGGCGTGCTCTCCCGCCGCATGCCGTTTCAGGTCGACAGCACCCTGCGCAAGGCCATCAATGACGGCACCGTTATGTTCATTGACCAGCATCTGTCGGACACCGTCGAGCAACTGCGCAATCGCCAGATCAAGGCCGTGGATATTGCCGTGATTGAATGTGTGGCGATCACCGAAGAAGGCCACCTGGTGCTCAGCACGTCAGTTGGCAACTCGGCGAGCTTCGCCATTCTTGCCGAACACGTGATCATCGAGATCAACCTCGCCCAACCCTTGGAGCTCGAGGGGCTGCACGACATCTATATACCCACTTACCGGCCAACGCGCCTGCCGATCCCGGTGCTCAAAACCGATACCCGAATCGGCAGCCAAGCCGTGAAGATAGATCCGGCCAAAATTGTCGGCATCGTGATCAGCAATCAACCCGACTCGCCGTCGACGGTATTGCCGGCAGACACCGACACCCAAGCCATCGCAGGGCATCTGGTCGAGTTCTTCAAGAACGAAGTGCGGCTGAACCGCCTGACCAATCAGCTCATGCCGCTGCAGGCGGGGGTAGGCACGATCGCCAATGCCGTCATGACAGGGCTGATCGATTCACCCTTTCACGGCATGACCATGTATTCGGAAGTGCTGCAAGACTCGACATTCGATCTGTTCGAGGCGGGCAAGCTGGATTTTGCCTCGGGCTGTTCCATGACGCTGTCCGCGCGCAAGCACTCTGCGGTCTATGACAATCTCGAGCAGTACAGATCCAGACTGTTATTGCGGCCCCAGGAAATCTCAAACCATCCGGAGGTCGTTCGCCGCCTGGGCATCATTGGCATTAACACCGCCCTGGAGTTTGACCTGTATGGGAACGTCAACTCCACTCACGTGGGTGGCACACGGATGATGAACGGGATAGGCGGTTCGGGGGATTTTGCGCGTAACGCCCATCTCGCCATTTTCGTGACCAAATCCATTGCCAAGGCCGGTGCGATCTCAAGCGTCGTGCCAATGGTCAGCCATGTGGACCATACCGAACACGACGTGGACATCCTGGTGACAGAGATCGGACTGGCGGACCTTCGAGGCCTGGCACCCCGTGAACGCGCCAGGGTCATCATCGACAACTGCGTGCATCCGGCCTATCGCGAGGCGTTGAATGACTACTTCCGCCGCGCCTGCGCAATTGGCGGTCACACACCCCATGTGCTGCGGGATGCACTCAGTTGGCACCTAAACCTGGAAGAAACCGGCCGCATGTTGGCGATCTGAAAACACAATTTGTCAGCGGCGACGACCTTTCGTCGTCACAGTTCGTCGACTGAACGCAAATCCGGCAAAAACTGTACTGCTGTACGGGTGATTTCGCGTAGGTCAAACAGGGAATGACTGGCATAACCATCCAAAAGGCACACTTCTGGTGCAGACCCGTACAGTTGCCCCACTTCCGAACAAAACAGTGGTGATTAACAGTTAACTGGAGCAGCACAATACAAATGAACTGTGTCTAGAGAGGAAAGGGCAATGAGAGGAATATTGTCACCAATCAAGTCACTCTCTAATCCCGCCACAAGCGGAAGGAAGAAGCATCATGGAACGCACCGTCAGTTCCGAACTGTTCTACGAAGACACCGCAAAAACCGCCCAAGCCTCGTTGCCGCTGCGCATGTTCGCCAACCTGATGCTCTGGCAGCGTCGTCTGTCCAGCCGCCATCAACTGGCTCGTCTGGATGCACGCTTGCTGGCTGACGCCGGTATCAGCGAATCCCAGCGTTACGAAGAGCTGAGCAAGCCGTTCTGGCGCTAATTTAGCGTCTGCTGGTCCCAGGCTATGCGCCTCTCGCCAGCAACCCGAATTGTTCAAACAAAACCCGTCAGCAGGTCACTGCTAACGGGTTTTGTCGTTACTGGCCGCAGCATATAGCCCGACAAGCCTAAACAGTACAGTTTTCACCTCCACAACTACACACCCATACAGACCAATGTTTTGGGGCGTTTTGAGCAGGTATGCGTCGCATGGCGCCGACTGGCATAAGGCCGGGATGGTTCGCGCGCCCGCTTATAAGCTAATCTTGCGCCACCTTGACCACGCACTCGCGAGACAGCTACCGCTGAGCTTCCGATTTAAGCGTCAGTGGTTTTCGAATCCCGTTATGTTGGAGTGCCTGTATGTCTCGCGTTCGCCTGTTGAGTGCCGCTTTCCTGATCGTTGCTGCCACCGGAGCCCAGGCTTCCAGTTTCGTGGTCACTACCGACACCATCGTCCGTGCGCTAGATGCTTCCTCTAATGCCACGTCAAAAATTTCGTCCTCTTTTCATGATGACAAGATCGTCCTGGCCGCCCGCGACGACGCAGCAAGCTTCGTTGCCAGCGAAGGCGAGATCCGTGGCGTGAAGCTCCAGGGCGCCTTGCAACACATCCGCGAGGTTGCACCTGGCCTACAGGCGTCGGACGCGCAACTCGCGCAAGCGATTCTTGCCATCTGATTCAGTATCGCGACAGGTTTTCAAGCGCACGCCCAGGTCGTTGCACTAGCTCTGGCCCAGGTGTTGCGCTAGCCTTGCGACTCGTATCGCAGAACCTGAACAGCCCTGAATAGCCATGCATTCGTTGTCTCGCCTAGTGCTTGCCGTCGCCGCCACCTTGAGTATTTCCACTCAGGTTCTGGGGTTCGACGTGACCACACAAAGCCTGGTCAAAACCGGCTACGCCACCAGCCAGGTGACGACCGGGCCTTTCGATAGCAAGTTGATAATTGCCGCCCAGGATGATGCTGCAGTGTTTGTCGCCAGTGACGGCCAACTGCGAGGAGCACGGCTGGAGTCTGCGCTGGCGTACCTGCGTCAAACCCGCCCAAAACTTCATGCAAGCGACCTTGAACTGGCGCAGGCAATCCTCGTCCAATAGTCACTTTTTTTGTAACTTCCGTATTTTGGAGACGTTCCATGCGTACCCCGTTGATCGCTGCCGCCCTTGGCCTGCTCTTGCTGACAGATATGGCACAGGCACAAACCCTGAAGGCCACCAGTAATATCGTCGTTCGCGCCCTCGGCCGCAGCATCGATTTCACCTCCGACACCACCTCATCCGTGCGCAATTGGAAACTCGTGCTTGAAGCCCGTGACGATGCCGCCAGCTACGTCGCCAGCAACGGCGATATCCATGGCGCACTGCTCGACGCAGCCTTCATCACACTGCGCGATCGCCTGCCTGAAGCCCGTAATGCCAGTGATCAGGACCTCGCCGAGGCCATCCTCGCACTGTGAAACGCCTCGCTGTCTGGCTGCTGACGTCGGCGCTCTCGCTGATTTGCACGAGCGCCTTCGCCGACCTCAGCCTGTCGTTGCACACCGACGGGCTCAGTCCTGCGCAACAAAGGGCCAGCCAGACATTGCTCGACGAAGCCATGGCGCACCTGCCGCCACTGTTCGTCAGCAAGCTTGATCGCAAGGTGGAAGTGCATTGGACCGACGACATGCCGTCCAATGCCTACGGCCGTGCAGACGGTCCCTACCGTCTGGACCTGAATGAGCACCTGCTCGCAGGCCTAACTGACGGCAGCGCCGCAACGACACGAACCAACCGTCCTCACGGCACCGTGCGCGAGGAAATGCTCGCCACGGTCCTGCATGAGCTGACCCATATTTATGATCACGCGCAGCTCTGGTCCCCTGAAGACCGCAAGCTGATCGTCGCGTGTGCCAGGCAGGGCAAGAGCGTGGGCAAGGTTGGTCTGCGTGACAGCTGCCGGGGTCAGACTGACAGACGCTTCACGCTGAGTGATGATCCGCGCCTTCTGGATCTGGCGGGATGGCCGCAGTACGTCGGCCGCCGCGGTGACAGGGAAGAGCGCAACGGCCAGGTCGCGCGAAGTCCGGACATCTACGAAATCAGCAGCCCGCTGGAATTCGTCGCGGTGAACATGGAGTATTTCCTCCTCGATCCGGCCTACGCCTGCCGCCGTCCGGCGCTGTACGACTATTACAAGGCTCGGTTCGACTGGGCGCCAGCGGCGAAGGATCAGTGTCCGACGTCCTATCCTTATCTCAACGCCGGTAACGACTTTGCCCGAGAGCCACTGGGTAAGCTCGATCCCGAGCGGGTGTATGAGGTGGATTACCTGCTGGCCGAAGCCAACCAGAATCTGGCGAGCCGTTGGGGCCATAGCATGCTGCGGCTGGTCATCTGCAAGCCCGGTCGCCCGCGTGGCCCCGACTGCCGGCTGGACCTGGATCAGCACTTGGTGCTGTCGTATCGCGCCTTCGTCAATGATCTGCAGCTGTCCAGCTGGAGCGGCTTGACCGGCAAATATCCGTCGCGCCTGTTCGTCCTGCCCCTGGGTCAGGTGATTGATGAGTACACCAAGACCGAACTGCGCGGCCTGGCCTCGGTCCCGCTGAAACTGTCCCGCGAGGAGATCAACGGTCTGGTTCAACATGCAGCCGAGATGCACTGGGCCTATGACGGGGATTACTGGTTCCTGTCCAATAACTGCGCGGTGGAAAACCTGAAGCTGCTGCGCAGTGGCACTAATGATCCGCGGCTTGTCGGGCTGGACAGCATCATGCCCAACGGGCTGCTGGAAGTCCTGAAGGGCAGGGGGCTGGCGGACACCAGCGTGCTGGACGATCCAAAGAAAGCGCTGCGCATGGGCTACCGTTTCGACTCGTACCGCGACCGGTATCAGGCGATGTTCGATGTGCTGCGCAAGACCACCAACGTCAAGCAAACCACGGTGGAAGACTGGCTGGCATTGACGCCCCAAGAGCGGCACCCGTATTTCGCTCAGGCGGATCTGCGCACCAGCGCGGCGATGCTGCTGCTGGAACAGGCCGGGCTGCGGCGTCAGTTATTGCTCGCGCAGGATGAGGTCAAGCAGCGATACCTCAGTGCCGTTGAGCAGAAGGATAACGGCGTTTCCAAGGCGACCGGCACGTTGCAGGACATTCTGGCCAACAGTGGATTCCTGAGTCGCCCGGCGGAATTGCTCGGCAGCGGCGGCTACGGCCTGCCACAGGAAGGCGAGTGGAAGCGGCTGGAAGACGAGAGCAGCCAGCGGCAGAAACAACTGCAGCGGCTCAGCGGCGATCTGGATAAAGAGGTGAGGGCGCTGCTGGACCCCGACCGCGCTGCCGAAATTGCTGCGACCGAAGACAATCTCAAGCAGGTCGGTGATCACCTGCGGGCACTGCACAAAGCAGCCGGCGGCCTGGAGCTGCCTTGATCGTTGCGCAGCTGCACGGCCCGCAATGATTCAGGCTGTTTCCCCAGGCTCACCCGGCAGATGCTCGTCCAGGTGCAGCCAAGGCAGGCGGCTGTCGGTCCAGATGTGCCGATCGGCAGGCGTCAGCTCCGGGTGATCAAGGGTAGCGATGGTCACGTCCATGGTCTCCGGGCTGTTGCGGCTGAACAGCGCGACCTGCGCCCCACAGTTATTGCAGAAATACCTGACGCACGTCGGCCCTGAATCATAGGGGGTCGGACTTCCCGCCAGCCATTTGAAAGCCTCGACCGGCACGCTGGTCCACGTCACGACGATCCCCCCTGACGTGCGGCGACAAATCGAACAGTGGCAGTGGGCAATGTTATTCACAGGGCCGTCGAGCTGGTAACGCAGATTGCCGCAATGGCATCCGCCGGTATGCAATTCACTCATGAGCACTCTCCCGGTTATGTAGGGGTCTGACCGCATCCTGGGGTCGATAACTCAAACTCCCGCTCGTCAACTTCAAAAGTGCAACGAAAGCTGGCTGAAAGCTTCCCCGTTTAGCATCACCTCACCGCCGGCGAAAGACCGGTCGGCCAGGACGAACGCGCTTGACGTTCTCCGGCCCATCTACAACAACAATTAGGTGATTCCCGATGCTTGCATGTGCCCTGCAGTACCCCCTCCGTAATCCCCGACTCCACGCGCCGCTCGTTTTGAGCTGATTGATTCGCCTCGTCCGTTCCCACGCCGCGTAACGCTGGAGTATTGCTATGTTGACCTTCCTCGGCTTCGCCATGGTCGTCGCCTTCATGTACCTGATCATGAGCAAGCGCCTGTCAGCGCTGATTGCCTTGATCATCGTTCCTATTGTTTTTGCCCTGTTCGGTGGTTTCGCCTCCGAAATCGGCCCGATGATGCTGGCCGGCATCACCAAGCTTGCGCCAACGGGCGTGATGCTGATGTTCGCCATTCTTTATTTCGCACTGATGATCGACTCCGGGCTGTTCGACCCGGCCGTGCGCAAGATCCTCAAGCTGGTGAAAGGCGACCCGGTCAAAGTGTCGGTCGGTACGGCGGTGCTGGCGCTGGTTGTCTCGCTGGACGGTGATGGCGCCACGACGTACATGATCTGCGTGGCCGCCATGCTGCCGCTGTACAGCCGTTTGGGCATGAGCCCGCGCATCATGGCGGGCCTGATCATCTTGGCCGGCGGTGTGATGAACATGACGCCATGGGGCGGCCCGACCGCGCGTGCGGCGAGCGCCCTGCATGTCGATCCATCCGACATCTTCGTCCCCATGATTCCGGCAATGCTGGCGGGCGTCGTGGCGATTCTGGTGATCGCCTACTTCTACGGCAAACGTGAGCGCGCGCGCCTGGGTGAACTGCACCTTCCCGGTGACGAAGTCGATCACAGCGACATCAGCGTTTCGCAGTTTCCCGAAGCCCGCCGTCCCAAACTGATCTGGTTCAACGCCGCACTGACGCTGGTGCTGATGATTGCGCTGATCATGGGCCTGTTGCCGCTGCCGGTGCTGTTCATGATTGCGTTCAGCATCGCCATGATCGTCAACTACCCGTGCCTTCAAGCGCAGAAAGACCGCGTTGCGGCCCACGCCGGCAGCGTGCTGGCAGTGGTCGGACTGATTTTTGCTGCGGGGATCTTTACCGGTATCCTGTCCGGCACCGGAATGGTCGACGCGATGTCGAAGAACCTGCTGGCCGTGATCCCTGAAGCGATGGGCCCTTATCTGGCCGTGATCACTGCTGTGGTCAGCATGCCGTTCACCTTCTTCATGTCCAACGATGCGTTTTACTACGGCGTGCTGCCGGTACTGGCCGAAGCCGCCTCGCATTACGGCATCAGCCCGGTGGAAATGGCACGTGCCTCGATCGTCGGCCAGCCCGTCCACCTGCTGAGTCCGTTGGTGCCGTCGACGTATCTGCTGGTGGCACTGGCGGGCATCGAATTCGGTGATCACCAGCGCTTTACCCTCAAATGGGCCGTGCTGGTGTGCGTGTGCATTCTGATCGCCGCGCTGCTGATGGGAATCTTCCCGTTCTTCAGCAGCCTATAACGCAACTCAACGCTCCCTCTGGCGCAACCGTGCCGGAGGGAAAACGAACGCTCAAAGGAATACGTAATGGAATGGCTGACCAACCCTGAGATCTGGGTTGCTTTCTTCACGCTGACCGCCCTGGAAATCGTGCTGGGCATCGACAACATCATCATGATCTCGATTCTGGTCAGCCGCATGCCCAAGGCAATGCAGCCACGCACCCGCATCTTCGGCCTGGCGCTGGCGATGGTGACGCGGATTCTGCTGCTGCTGTCGATCACCTGGGTCATGCGCCTCACCGATGACCTGTTCGTGGTCTGGGGCCAGGGCATTTCGGGTCGCGACCTGATTCTGTTTTTCGGTGGCCTGTTTCTGTTGTGGAAGAGCTCGCAAGAGATCTACCACGGCATGGAAGGCGAAGAAGAGACGCTGGACGAGCCGAAAGGCAAGGGCGGCCTGTTTCTGTACACCATCATTCAGATTGCAATCATCGACATCGTATTCTCGCTGGACTCGGTCATCACCGCCGTCGGCATGGTCTCCTACGTACCGGTGATGGTGGCGGCGATCATCGTGGCAGTGCTGATCATGATGCTGTGCGCGGGCGTCATCAGCGACTTCATCGAGAAGCACCCGTCGCTGAAAATGCTGGCGCTGTCGTTCCTGATCGTCGTCGGTACCGTGCTGATTGCCGAGTCGTTCGATGTGCATGTGCCGAAGGGCTACGTCTACTTCGCCATGGCGTTCTCGCTGGCAGTCGAAGCGATCAACATCAAGATGCGCACGTCGATGGCTAAAAAACGTGCGATGCAGGACCCTGTAAAACTTCACAAGGACGTGCCGGGTCAATAACCTCCGCCGCACAGACGTCAAAACAACGGGGCGGTGAATGCCCCGTTTTTTATTGGCACGCCGCAAAGGTGCAGCTGTCAAACACCTGATTTATGACAGATTTGTTTCAAGAAATAATCCGCTGTGCCATGCTGGCATTAAGGCCGCAGGCCGACTAAAGCTTTAGTTGAGCGCGCTGTTCGATACACCTCAAGCGCTTTCGCTCGCTACACGCTGGACCTTTAACTTTGCCCGATGGGCAACCTACAGGGGGCTCTCCGTATGCTGACCCTGCTCGATTTGCTATCCGCCGTCGCGCTGTTGATCTGGGGCACACACATCGTTCGGACCGGCATTCTGCGTGTCTACGGCTCGCAGCTGCGCCGAGTCATTGGCCAGAACATGTCCAAACGCCCGCTGGCATTTGTCGCGGGGATACTCGTCACCGCGCTGGTGCAGAGCAGTAACGCCACGGCGATGCTGGTGACGTCCTTCGTCGGCCAGGGCTT
Organism: Pseudomonas sp. W2-17; assembly: GCF_041060445.1. Classification (NCBI taxonomy): domain Bacteria; kingdom Pseudomonadati; phylum Pseudomonadota; class Gammaproteobacteria; order Pseudomonadales; family Pseudomonadaceae; genus Pseudomonas; species Pseudomonas sp. W2-17. The sequence continues at coordinate 16,030 of NZ_JAUFNS010000033.1, forward strand.
GATGGGGCTGACACCTGCGCTGGCCATCATGCTCGGCGCCGACGTCGGTACTGCGGTGATGTCGCGAATCCTGACGTTCGACTTGTCGTGGCTGTCGCCGCTGCTGATCTTTCTGGGCGTGATCTTCTTTCTGTCGCGCAAACAGACCCGTGTCGGCCAATTGGGTCGGGTCGGCATCGGGCTGGGCCTGATCATTCTCGCTTTGCAGCTGATTGTCACTGCCGCTGCGCCCATCACCCAGGCGGCCGGGGTGAAGGTGCTGTTCGCGTCACTGACGGGCGATCTTCTGCTCGACGCCTTGGTCGGCGCCATGTTCGCGCTGATTTCCTACTCAAGCCTTGCGGCCGTGCTGCTGACGGCGACCCTCGCAGGCGCGGAAATCATCAGCCTGCCGGTGGCGATCGGTCTGGTGATCGGCGCCAACATCGGCAGTGGTCTGCTGGCGTTCCTCAGCACCAGCATGCAAAACGTCGCCGGTCGGCAAGTGGCGCTGGGCAGCCTGCTGTACAAACTGATCGGCCTGCTGCTGATCACCCCGGTGCTGACCCCGCTGGTGGCATGGATGGACACGCTGAATGTCAGTCCGTCGAGCCTGGTCATCAGCTTTCATGTGATCTACAACTCCCTGCGCTGCCTGATCATGCTGCCGACGGTGGGGCCGATGGGGCGTCTGTGCGCGTCGATTCTGCCGCAGCAGGCCGAGATCAACGGCCAGACCAAGCCTCGCCATCTGGACCTGACCGCACTGGCCACGCCGAGCCTGGCGCTGGCAAACGCGGTGCGCGAAACCTTGCGCATGGGTGATCTGATCGACAGCATGCTCAATGCCATGCAAGAAGTGCTGCGGGGCAACCAGACGGCGGTCACTCAGGAAGTACGTCGGCTCAACGACGATGTAGAGGTGCTCTATAACGCCATCAAGTTGTACCTGGCGCAGATGCCCCGCGACGACCTCAGCGACCAGGACAATCGCCGCTGGGCCGAGATCATCGAACTGGCGATCAATCTGGAGCTGGCCAGCGGGCTGATCGAGCGCATGCTGCGCAAGGTCCAGCAGCAGAAGACCTCGCAGCGGCGGTCGTTTTCCGACGTCGGCCTGGAAGAACTCTCCGGGCTGCACGAGCAACTGATGGCGAATCTGCGTCTTGGCCTGTCGGTCTTCCTCAGCGGTGACCCGGAGAGCGCGCGCCAGTTGTTGCGCGAGAAACGTCGTTTCCGGGCACAGGAGCGGCGGCTGGCCCACGCCCATGTCAGCAGACTGCAACGCAAGATCGTGCAGAGTATCGAGACCAGTTCTCTGCACCTCGAGCTGATTTCCGACATGAAACGCCTGAACTCGCTGTTCTGCAGCAGCGCCTACGCGGTCCTTGAAACCACCGACACAGGCGCCTTGTCCAGCGAGGGCAACGCGGATTAATCGTGGTGAACGCAGGGGCCTCTGCGAAGTCTGTTACACATACCGGCCCGCAAGGAAGCCCGTTTTTATGCGTTGCCTGCTGTTCGTTTGTCTGGTTCTGACATCCCTTTCTTCCATGGCCCTCGACCGGTTTCAGGTCGAGGGCTACGTGCTGCCCAACGGTTTGCAGTTGCTGCTCAAGCCTGCGGACAAAGGTCACGTCGCCATTCGCCTGGTTGTAGGCATTGGCTTCGATGACTTCAAATGCGAAGACAAAGAACTGCCGCATTTGCTTGAGCATCTGCTGTTCAGCGGGATCGACAACAGCGGTGAGGGCGGCCTCGAGCAGCAGATGCAGGCGCTGGGCGGCGAGTGGAACGCGTTCACCAGCAATACCGACACCACCTTTGTCATCGAGGCGCCAGCGCAGAATCAGCGCAAGGTGCTCGACCTGTTGCTCAATCTGCTGACCCACACGCAAATCAACCAAGCCAATCTGGACACCGCCAAGCGCATCGTCGCCCGTGAAGACGGGGGCCATTATCCGCATTTGCAACGCTGGCTGGACAAACGCGATCTGGGCCACGGCGCCAGCAGCCAGCTTGCCGTGGAGCTTGGCCTCAAGTGCCCGGAGCGGCCTGAGGTCGATCACCTGACGCTGGAGCAGATCGAGGATATCCACGACAACTGGTACGCCTCCAACAACATGACGCTGATCATCGTGGGCGACCTCGACAAACTGCTGCCTGCCTACCTGGAGCGCACTTTCGGCCAGCTCAATGCGGTCGATCCAACGGAACATCCGCCGCTTCGTTCGATGACCGAAAAGGCCGACCCTGAGCGCACGTTGATCCGCGGCGCGTTGGGCGATGGCGCGAAGCTGCATCTGCTGTTCCCCGAGCCAGACATGGGCGAGCAGCACGATGAAACCTGGGATCTGGTGAAAGCGTATCTGGACTGGGCGCTGTACAGCGAACTGCGTCTGGACAAGGGTTATTCCTACGGGCCGTGGGCCGATCGCGAAGCGTTCGGGGACACCGGGTTTCTCAGCCTCAATGCCGATTTGAACCGCGAAGATGTCGATTCGGCCACTGCCGGAGTGCGCGCGATGCTCCAGCGGCTGCGCAAGGAAGGCATGGACCCGGCGACCTTTGCGCGGCTGCAGCAGGCGTCCATTGCCAAGCAGGCCTGGGCGGTTCAAGGCAACAGTGCGCTGGCCGACTATTACTGGGGGGCGCTGAATGATTACGATGACGGCCGCTTTGAGGATCCGGCCAAGAGGACCCGAGGCGTGAGTCTGGATCTGGCCAATCAGGCGATGCGTCAATTGCTGGCGCAACCCGGGTATCTTCGCGTTGAGGAGCCACTGCTCAGCTACGACGAGCTGTACGCAGTCGGATGCCTGCTGACGGCGTTGGTGGCGTTGCTGATTCTCTGGCGGTGGCGGGTTTACAAGAAGCGGCCGCTGTAAGCGAGGCGCTTGGCTCTGTAAGATTTCGTCGAAGTGGGCGCAGTCCGATGTTGGTTTTTTTTATACACCTCGACCTATACCTAAGAGCGACGCCCCAAAATGCCGGACATTAACGCAATCATTCAGCACTCGCTGGTACAGCGCGTGCTGGAGTTCATCAAGCGCTACCCCGGGCTGATTGCGTTTTTCGGGTTCTGCTCAGGCATCGGCAGCTTCATTCTGGTGGATCGCCAGGCCAAGCTGGCGACCTGGATTGCGGTCATTCTGCTGTTGAGCTGGATCTGGCTGATGGTGGAAAACAGCGCGGTCGCCCTGTTCGCGAAAATGTTTAAACGTGAGATCCCGCAGCCGCTGTTGCGCTACGGCACTCAGATGATCCATCAGGAAAGCCTGTTTTTCGTACTGCCGTTCTTCTTCGTGACCACCACGTGGTACAGCGGCCAGCTGGCGTTCACCGGGTTGCTCGGGGCGGCAGGCCTGATTTCGATCATCGACCCGCTGTACTACAAATGGCTGGCGCCGCGCCGCTGGGCGTTCATGGCCCTGCACACCCTGACGCTGTTCGCCGCACTGCTCACGGCGCTGCCGATCATCGTTCACCTGACCACGGCCCAGAGCTACAAGCTGGCGCTGGGCATTGCGATGCTGCTGTCGTTCCCGAGCCTGGCGTCGGGCTATCCGATCAACAACTGGAAACGCGGCGTCGGCGTGGTTGCCATGACACTGGCCATCGGCGGTGCAGGCTGGATGGCGCGATTCTGGGTGCCGCCGGCGACGCTCTGGCTGACCGAGGCGGCGATCAGCACGCGCTTTGATAACCAGAATCGCACCCCCGGCGAGAGCATTCAGGAGATCGGCGTCAACCAGCTGCGCAGCGCCGGGCTTTACGCCTATACGTCGATCAACGCCCCGCGCGGCCTGAATGAACGGATTTATCATGTGTGGCGCCATAACGGCGAGGAAATAGAGCGCATTGCTCTAGACATCAAGGGCGGTCGAGAGGAAGGCTACCGGGCCTGGACGCACAAACAGAATTTTCCGCCGGACGTGTTGGGTAAATGGCAGGTGAGGGTGCTCACTGAGGACGGGCAGATGATTGGTGTGCTGCGCTTTGACGTCACCGAGCGCGACCAGCCTGCCGTCACTCGCAACAAGATCAAGTCGGCAGGCCTGAAGCCAGGCACCGACGCTCCGGATCCGGATGATTCGGACGCGAAAGAACCTGCGGACAGTGCGCCAGCCGAGAGCCCATCTGCCCCGGCCAAAACCAACTAAGCTCGTCGCTATGACCCCATTGACCACGCAGGCTTCCTCCGCGCCCAAGGTTCCAGGACGCGTCTTACTGGACACTTCGATCAATCCCGTGCAACTGCGGATTGCCGGAGACTGGACGCTTGCCCATTACCGCGAACTCAAGCGCCAGACCGATGCGCTGAGCGCCGGATTCGGTCCAGCCACCCTCGTGGACATGGACGAGCTCGGCGCCCTCGATACCGCTGGCGCCTCGTTGCTGGTGGAACTGCTCGGCGTACAGCGCCTGCGTCTACTGGCCGTGCAAGCGCCCAACCTGCCGGAGTCCAGCCGCGCGCTGATGCAGACCATCCAGAGCGCACTGGCAGACTATTGCCAGCCAGTCCGAGAGCCCGAGGCGGCCGTGGGCATGCAGCTGCTGTCGCGAATTGGCTCGGCAGTGGAGGTGATCTGGAAGGACACGCTGCAGCTGCTCGGCTTTATCGGGCTTATCCTGCAGACCTTCGCGTCCACCCTGTTTCGCCCCAAACGCTGGCGCATCACGTCCGTCATCGCCCACATTGAGCAAATCGGACTGGACGCCGCGCCCATTGTGGCGCTGCTGACGTTCATGGTTGGCGCGGTGGTAGCCTTTCTAGGCGCCACGGTGCTGAAGGCCTTTGGCGCGACGATTTTTACCGTTGACCTGATCGGCTTCTCGTTCCTGCGGGAATTCGCCGTGCTGCTGACTGCCATCTTATTGGCCGGTCGCACGGCCAGCGCCTTCACCGCGCAGATCGGCTCGATGAAAGCCAATGAGGAACTGGACGCGCTGCAAACCCTGGGGCTGAGTCCTACAGAGCTGTTGGTATTGCCTCGCGTGATCGCGTTGCTCATCTCCCTGCCCATGCTGACCTTTCTCGCGATGATCTGCGGCATTGTCGGTGGCGGCGTGGTCTGCGCTCTGTCGCTGGGCATCTCGCCGGCGATGTTTCTATCATTGATGCAGGCCGACATCGGCGTGCAGCACTTTCTCGTCGGCATCGCCAAGGCGCCTATTTTTGCGTTCTTCATTGCAGCGATCGGTTGCCTGGAGGGCTTCAAGGTCGAGGGCAGCGCCGAGTCTGTTGGGGCTCATACAACGTCGAGCGTGGTGCAGTCCATTTTCGTGGTCATCGTGCTGGACGCCTTGGTCGCGATGTTCTGCATGGAGATTGGCTGGTGACCCGCCGTTGCGTACGACCCGTCGAGAAGGTGATTGAGGTTCGCGGGCTTAGCAATCGTTTCGGCCCGCAAGTGGTGCACGAGAACCTCGATCTTGACCTGTACCGCGGGGAAATCCTCGGCGTGGTGGGCGGCTCCGGCGCCGGCAAGTCTGTGTTGCTGCGCAGCATTGTCGGGCTGCAAAGGCCTGCCGCAGGAAGCGTCCGCGTCTTGGGTCAGGATTTGCTGAATCTGTCCGACAAAGCGCGCTCCCAGGTTGAACGACGTTTCGGGGTGCTGTTTCAGAAGGGCGCGCTGTTCTCCTCGCTGACCATCACGGAGAACGTCGCGCTACCGCTGATCGAACACGCCGGCCTGAGCCGCGAGGAAGCTGAGCATCTGGCCGGGATCAAAATGGCGCTGGCCGGACTGCCGCTGTCGGCGGCGCACAAATACCCTGCGTCGCTCTCTGGCGGCATGATCAAGCGCGCGGCGCTGGCACGAGCGCTGGCGCTGGATCCGGACATCCTGTTTCTGGACGAACCCACTGCCGGGCTCGATCCGATAGGCGCCGGCGCCTTCGATCAGTTGATTCTGACCCTGCGCGACGCCTTGGGGCTGAGCGTGTTCATGGTCACCCATGACCTCGACACGCTTTATACAATCACCGACCGCGTCGCCGTGCTGGCGCAGAAGCGCGTGCTGGTTGCCGACACCATCGACAGGGTGTCGGCAACCAAGGACGCCTGGATTCACGAGTACTTTCATGGCCCACGCGGCCGCTCGGCCTATTCGGCGGCCACCCACCCACACGAGGTCTCATGATGGAAACCCGCGCCCATCACGTTCTGATCGGCTTGTTCACGGTCATCGTGGTCGCCGCCGCGCTGCTGTTCGGCTTGTGGCTGGCAAAATCCAGCGTCGACTCTGCGTTCAAGGACTATCAGGTTGTCTTCAACGAGGCGGTGACCGGCCTGTCTCGCGGCAGTCCAGTGCAGTACAGCGGGATCAAGGTCGGTGACGTCGTGCAGTTGCGCCTCGATCCCCAAGACCCGCGCCGCGTACTGGCGCAGATCCGCGTTGCCGGCGAAACCCCGATCAAGCGCGACACCTTCGCAAAATTGGCACTGGCCGGCATTACCGGTACATCACTCATCCAGCTCAGCGGCGGCACACCGCAAAGCGAGGCACTGAAGGGCGAGGGCGGCAACCTGCCAGTGATCATCGCCTCGCCGTCGCCGATCTCGCGCTTGCTGAACGACAGTGACGACTTGCTCAGCGGCACCAACGCATTGCTGCATAACGCCAACGCAATGTTTTCCTCGAACAACGTGGAGACGCTGTCGCGCACGCTCCAGCATCTGGAGCAAACCACTGGAGCGATCTCCGATCAGCGCGACGACATTCGTCAGGCCTTGAAACAGATGACGCTGCTGAGCAAGCAGGCCGGCGCGACGCTGGAGCAGACCTCTACGCTGATGCGCAACGCCAACCAATTGCTGACCAGCGACGGCAGGCAAACCATCGCCAGCGCACAACAGGCGATGAAGTCTCTCGAACAGAGCAGCCAGACCATCAATACGCTGCTCAAGAACAACCAGAACTCGGTGAACGATGGCCTGCAAGGGCTGGGCGAACTGGGCCCAGCGATTCGCGAGCTGCGTGAAACCCTCAGTTCATTGAAAACCATCTCCCGCAGCCTGAACGCCAACCCGAGCGGCTACTTGCTGGGCAGTGAAAAAAATAAGGAGTTCGAGCCATGAGGCTTGTCGGTCAGTCCATCACTCGACTGTTGTTGGCGGCAACCCTGTTGTCCCTCGGCGCCTGTTCGCTCCTTCCCGAGCAGGCCCCGTCAGACGTCTACCGTTTGCCGACGGCATTGCCCGCCAGCAAAGGGGCGCCGCCGGTGTCGTGGTCGTTGCGGGTGGTGCGTCCCAAATCCAGCGAGACCCTGGACACTCCGCGCATCGCCGTCATCCCCCAAGGCAATGTCATCAGCAGCTACAAGGGCGCGCGCTGGAGTGATCCGGCGCCGGTGCTGCTGCGCAATCGACTGACCGACGCTTTCTACCGCGACGGGCGAGTGCAGTCGATCAGCACCGACGACAGCAATCTGCAGGCCGATTTTGAATTAGGCGGAGAGCTGCAGGCGTTCCAGAGCGAGTATCGCGGGGCCGCCATTGAAGTGGTGATTCGACTCGATGCACGGCTCGCTGACGATCACCAGCGAATTGTGGCGAGCCGGCGCTTTGAAGTGCATCAGCCGGTGGCCGACAAGCAGGTGTCGGCGGTGGTCTCGGCGTTCGGTCAGGCCAGCGATACGCTGGCCGCCCAAGTAGTGCAATGGACCGTCGAGCAGGGCGAGAAGCGTTACATCGCCGAGCCGAAGAACCAATAGCAGACGGCAATCGCAGCCACCACACCGGCGAATTCCGCCAGCAGGGCGCAGCCCACGGCGTGTCGTGCGCGCTGAATGCCCACGGCGCCGAAGTACACCGCCAGCACGTAGAACGTGGTTTCGGTGCTGCCTTGAATCGTCGCCGCGACGAGGGCCGGGAAGCTGTCGACGCCTTGGGTTTTCATGGTCTCGATCAGCATCGCCCGCGCCGCACTGCCGGAGAACGGCTTGACCAGCGCCGTCGGCAGCGCATCGACGAAGCGCGTGTCCATGCCCATCCACTGAATCCCGTGTCGAATCCCTTCAAGGATCAGATCCAGCGCGCCGGACGCTCGCAATACGCCGACGGCACAGAGCATCGCGACCAGATAAGGCAGCAGGTTCTTCGCGACGTCGAAGCCCTCTTTCGCGCCCTCGACGAAGGTTTCGTAGACCTTGACCTTGCGCAGCGCGCCAACCACCAGGAACAGCATGATGATGCCGAACAGCGTCACGTTGCCCAGCACCGACGAGAGACTCGACAGCGCAGCAGCGGACAGCCCGGCCAGTACCGTCATGAAGCCGCCCAGCAGCAACGCCCCGGGAATCAGATAAGCGAGCACCACCGGGTCCCACAACTTGAGGCGCTGCATAAAGGCCACCGACAGCAGACCGACCAGCGTCGAGGCGCTGGTGGCGAGCAGGATAGGCAAGAACACCATGGTGGGATCGGCGGCGCCTTGCTGGGCGCGGTACATGAAAATGGTCACTGGCAGCAGCGTCAGCGAAGAGGCGTTGAGCACCAGAAAGAGGATCTGCGCGTTGCTGGCGATGGTCTGGCTGGGGTTGAGCTCTTGCAGCGAGCGCATGGCCTTGAGGCCGATGGGCGTGGCGGCGTTGTCCAGACCCAGCGCGTTGGCGGCGAAGTTGAGGGTGATCAAGCCCAACGCCGGATGGCCGCGCGGCACTTCAGGCATCAGGCGATGAAACAGCGGCGCCAGGACTTTGCCCAGCCAGTCGACGATTCCGGCCTTCTCGGCGATGTTGAGAAAGCCCAGCCACAGGGTCAGGGTGCCGAACAACAGCACCATGACTTCCACCGATAGCTTGGCCATGGCGAAGATGCTCTCGACCATGGCGGCAAAGACGCCGGCATTGCCTCCCACCAGCCATTGCACCAGCGCAGATATCGCCGCGACCAAAAAAAACCCAAGCCATAGGCCGTTCAGCATACAAATCCCCTCGCAAGATGCGGCGATGATAACGGCGGGGGCAGAAACAACAAACCCCGGCCGGGGCCAGGGTTTGCTGATTCACGCCAGACAGTGATTACTCCACCGTCGATTGGCCCGCCGGCAGAGGGTCCTTGCCACGCCAGTGCGGCAGGGAGTTCCAGTAGCGCTCGCCCTTGGCGTCGTCGTACATGCCTTCCCAGCGGGAGATGACCAACACCGCAAGCGCGTTGCCGATCACGTTCAGCGCGGTGCGCGCCATGTCCATGATGCGGTCGACGCCGGCAATGAATGCCAGGCCTTCCAGCGGAATGCCCACGCTGCCCAACGTTGCCAGCAGCACGACAAACGATACGCCCGGCACACCGGCAATGCCCTTGGACGTCACCATCAGGGTCAGGACCAACATCAACTGCTGGCCGATCGACAGATCAATGCCATACAGCTGAGCGATGAACAGCGCCGCGATGCTTTGGTACAGCGTCGAGCCGTCGAGGTTGAACGAGTAACCGGTCGGCACCACGAAGCTGCTGATGGCCTTCGGCGCGCCGTACGCTTCCATCTTCTCGATTACGCGTGGCAGCACGGTCTCCGAGCTGGCGGTGGAGTAGGCCAGCACCAGCTCGTCCTTGAAGATGCGCATCAGCTTGAGGACTGAGAAGCCAAACAGGCGCGCAATCAGGCCCAGCACCACAAAGGCAAAGAAGGCGATGGCGACGTACACCAGAATCACCAGCTTGGCCAAAGGCAGCAGCGAGGCGAAGCCGAAGTTGGCAACGGTCACGGCGATCAGGGCGAACACGCCAATCGGCGCGTAGTTCATGATCATATGGGTGACCTTGAACATGGTCTCCGACACGCCCTGGAAGACTTTCACCAGCGGATCACGCACTTCCGCGTTCAGGCTCGACAGGCCCAGCCCGAAGAACACCGAGAAGAAGATGATCGGCAGCATGTCGCCACGGGCAACGGCCGCGAAGATGTTCGACGGGATAAGGTTGAGGATCGTCGCCACGAAGGCATGGTCATGCTGCACTTCGGAGGTGGTTTTCTCGTACTGCGAGATGTCCACCGTGCCCAGCGTGCTCATGTCGATGCCGGTGCCGGGATGAAAGACATTGGCCAGCAGCAGACCCACGACAATGGCAATCGTGGTGACGACTTCAAAATAGAGAATGGTCTTCAGGCCGATGCGGCCAAGCTTCTTGGCGTCGCCAACGCCCGCAATGCCTACGACCAAGGAGGAGATCACAATCGGGATAACGATCATTTTGATCAGGCGGATGAAGATGTCGCCCGCTGGCTGCAAGATGTTGCTGATCCACCAGGCCTTCTCGGTGCTGAAGTGGTTCAGGACGGCGCCGATGGCGATACCCAGGACCAGGCCGATGAGGATCTGCCAGGCGAGGCTCAGTTTTGCCTTCTTCATGTCATTACCTTGTTGTCATTGCCGGGACATCCCCCAACCACACGTTCATCATTGCGCTTGCCAGCAAGCGCGACGCCGCGGTCGCCGTCAGGACTGTCTCGTAAGTGGCCGCAGGCGAGCATCCGAGCTCTGAGCAGGCGAAAAAGGCGCAACTATTCCCACGGTGACTGTCATCGTCTAATGCCGTAAATGACTACCCCATGCCGAATCGGCATGATGCAAATCAATCACTTGCGTCGCAGTGCGCCAAAAGAGGGCGAACTTGGTTGACTGGAGAATGCTGAGAAGTGGCTAAAACGTCGCCTGTAGCCGATTTACGCGAGGCGCGATGGCAATATGACAGATTGGTCAAAGGTGGCAGACAAGCCGTTTAAGCGGGGGATTTTTGGCGATATACGGTCGTAGGAAACGTAGCAGCTGCTCTGTAGGACTCTTGAAGTCCGGAGACCTTGAAGGAAATAGAGGATATTTGCGCCTCACAAGTCCACTGTCGGCTAAAGGCTAAAACAGTATCGGACGATGGACTTGCGTTGCGACTTGCCTGACCCGGCCCACGTGTGGGAGTACTCCTTGTACACCTAGGACGCTTCAATCACTCCTTTGATCGTAACGCCCCGGCCCCTTGGTCATACGCGCACCGTCTTCGGGCTGCGCGCCTATCAGGAAGGTCTGTCAGGGACAGGTCTCCCCTCATTCAAATCAGTACCAGTTCGGATCTTTCTTGAGCTGCTCTTTCAGAAGGCCTTGCATGCCCTCATCCGGCTTGCCCAAAAACCGGTAATCCGCATGACGCGTCGGCGATTTGTCTGCGGGAAGTCCCGCCGGCACTTCGACCAACATGGCGTAAGCATGGGACTTGTCGAGACTGAACGCGACGATGAGGCGCTTGTTGCGGCAAGTGTCCTCGGTTTCGCAGAGCGGCCCTACCAGATACTTGTCACCGTCTTCGGTCACGGCGTTCATTTGCTCCGCGGAACCAGAGAGATTGATCACCCAGTCGGGCAGCCGCTCTTCCTTCTTCACTACGCTCGACCACGTCTCACGGTACTCGGGATTGGAGCTCAAAAGCTCGTTCGCCCGAGACTGACCGTCGTTGGCCGCCATAGCTGTAACGCTGGCGCTCCCAAGGAGCGCCAATGTCAGTGCATGGAAATGCTTGAAGCCCATATTCAGCCTCGGCCGCGACGGCCAAAGAAGAACGACACTACGAACATAACCAGGAAGACCACGAACAAGATCTTGGCAATGCCGGTAGCAGTACCTGCGATACCACCAAAACCAAGGACGGCTGCAACGATAGCGATGATCAGAAATGTGATTGCCCAACTCAACATGGTGAATCTCCTTACTGTTTATTGATTTTTTTGCTACGTCGAGGCGTCGGAATGACCCTCGGGGTAGATCGCGTCTTCGACCCGGAGGTTCAGAAAACCCAGCTTTGCTGACGTGGCGCTTCATCAGGAGTAGCGGCCGCGTCATCAACTTGCATGCTCAGGGCGACATCCGAGGCTTTCAGCGCACTTGCCTTGGCAAACGGTGCGGCGTGGGCGTGGGAATAGTGCGCCTGAGTCACTTCCTGTTTCTGATTCCAGTGATTGAACTGCTGCACAACAATGAGCGTGATCATCAGCGCCAGACTGGCAAACAAAACCTGCTGCAAGTGCAGAGGAGAGATACGCAGTTTGTTGGCGAGATGTTGAGCGTTCATTCAGCGGACTCCTGGCAATCTTGTCGGCCGTCTGTTCGGGCCTTTGTTACCAAGGATATTGCACGCTGTGTGCCAGCTTTTTGCAGACCAATAAACCGTTATGAATCAATAGCTTACAACCACCATGCAGAAGCGTCTTACGCGCAAGCTGCACGATTGAACATTTGCCATCGTGCGGAATGCACGAACCGCCTGACACCACGTTGGCGACCGAATTCATTCAGGATGTGATTTCTCATCTCAGAACCGTCATTCGACCGCCGCGCAACGCTCTAGCCTGCGCTGCGCGCTGTGACCCGCAGCGTGTCGGCATCGACGCCTTTAACCCCGCGAATGTTGCGCGCGATTTCGACCGCGAGTTCCTTCTCGGCGTAATTGGCTACCACACCGTCCAGCGTGACTACACCGTTTTTGGTCTCAACCTTGATGTTCAAGCCATCGAGGGTGCGGCTATATATAAGGCTGGATTTCACCTTGCTGGTGATCCATGCATCGCTGAATTCCTCGCGAACGGCATTGGCCTGGAGTTCGCTCTGCTCTTTGATGGCTTGGGTATCTCGCGCACTGACGCTGATCAGGTTGTTCACCTCCGTCACGCCGTCCGTATTGGTGGCCAGGCTACCGGCCAGCTGCTTGGCATCTGCGTCTTTCGCCTGTCCCTTTAGGGTGACGACACCCTGAGCAGCGCTGACATCGATATTCAGTGCCTCGGTCACGCTGTTCCAGAGCAGCTTGGATTTGATGGTTGCTATCAGCGTTGCGTCGTCGAAACGCTGGGCCATGGTGGCTTTGGTGCCCGGATCGGCCGCAACCTGTGGATCGATCTCAAGCTGATTATCGACCTTGTTGATGCCCTGAATGTCGCCCGCTATCTGCGCGGCCAGATCCTTGTCGACCTGGTTTTCGACCTTGCCTTTGAGGATTGCCGTGCCCTGTTCCACATCCACGCTGATCTTGAAGGGACTCAAATGCCGGTTCAGGGCAAAGGCGGTCCAGATCGAACCCTCCTGGCGCGCTTCGGCCAGCTGGGTCGGCAGATCGGCGGCTGCGGCATGGGCAATGACGGGCGTCAGTCCGAGCAGGCTGGCGGTGGTGATGGCCAGGGCGATCTTCTTCAACGGGGGCATGGGAATCTCCAGACAATTGCAAAAGGTACCTCTGGACAGACTGGTCTTTCGCCCAGATGTTCGGCGTGACCCGATTTTGCCTACAGGGGAATTCGAGGCGACGGTGATCCCACGTGCCCTGTCATGGATCAGCGCATAACGGCTTTTTCAGAAGATCGCTACCATGCAGCGTAAAGAATCAATCAGAATGAACCATGCAACTTGCCCGATGTTTCCGGGACTAACACAGACTATTCATTAAGGAGCGTAGGAAAAATGGAAGCAGCCGCTGAGAATCAGGGCCGTATTCTGCTCGTGGATGATGAATCCGCCATCCTTCGCACCTTCCGTTATTGCCTGGAAGACGAGGGCTACAGCGTAGCCACCGCCAACAGCGCGGCGCAGGCGGAATCGCTGCTGCAGCGTCAGGTATTCGATGTGTGCTTCCTCGACCTGCGTCTGGGCGAGGACAACGGGCTGGACGTTTTGGCGCAAATGCGCGTGCAGGCGCCCTGGATGCGCGTGGTGATAGTGACTGCGCACTCAGCGGTCGACACCGCCGTGGATGCGATACAGGCCGGCGCTGCCGATTACCTGGTCAAACCCTGCAGCCCGGATCAACTGCGCCTCGCCACTGCCAAGCAGCTCGAAGTCCGCCAGTTGTCCGCGCGACTTGAAGCGCTAGAAGGCGAAGTACGCAAACCGAAAGACGGCCTGGATTCCCACAGCCCGTCGATGATGGCGATCCTCGAAACCGCCCGCCAAGTCGCCAACACTGACGCGAACATTCTTATCCTCGGCGAATCCGGTACGGGTAAAGGTGAGTTGGCGCGGGCCATTCACGGCTGGAGCAAGCGCGCCAAGAAGGCCTGCGTGACCATCAACTGTCCATCGCTCACCGCCGAATTGATGGAAAGCGAACTGTTCGGCCATAGCCGTGGCGCCTTCACCGGCGCCAGCGAGAGCACGCTCGGTCGGGTGAATCAGGCGGACGGAGGTACGTTGTTCCTCGATGAAATCGGCGACTTCCCGCTCACGTTGCAACCGAAACTGCTGCGTTTTATTCAGGACAAGGAATACGAACGCGTCGGTGACCCGGTCACCCGTCGTGCCGACGTGCGCATCTTGGCGGCGACCAACCTGAACCTCGAAGACATGGTCCGCGAAGGGCGTTTCCGCGAGGACCTGTTGTATCGCCTGAACGTGATCACCCTGAACCTGCCGCCGCTGCGCGAACGAAGCGAAGACATCCTGACGCTGGCGGACCGCTTTCTGGCGCGCTTCGTCAAGGAATACAGCCGACCAGCGCGTGGCTTCAGCGAACAGGCACGCAGCGCGCTGCTCAATTACCGCTGGCCCGGCAACATCCGCGAGCTGCGCAACGTCATCGAGCGGGCGAGCATTATCTGCCCGCAGGAAAAAGTCGAAATCACCCATCTGGGCATGGCCGAACAGCCGGTCAATAACGCCCCACGCGTCGGCGCAGCGTTGAGCCTGGATGAGCTGGAGAAAGCCCACATCGGCGCAGTACTGGCCACCAGCGATACGCTGGATCAGGCCGCGCGCACGCTGGGCATCGACGCCTCGACGCTGTACCGAAAACGCAAGCAGTACAACCTGTGACAAGGCGCCGATGATGTTTGCGATGAAGTTGCGCACCCGACTCTTCCTGAGTATTTCTGCCCTTATCACCGTTGCCCTGCTGGGCTTGGTGCTGGGGCTCGTCAGCGTCATGCAGATGGCCAAATCTCAGGAATCATCAATTCGGCACAACTTCATCACCCTCGATATCGGCCTGAAGCTGCGACAGAACCTGGGCGACCAATTGGTCATGATGCTCCAGGACAACCCCGATCAGGCGGCGATCAAGCGCAATCAGGAGGAGTTTCAGAACCTGCTCGATCAGGGCATTGATCATGATCAGCAGACCGGCGTTCCCAGCGGATTCGAAGCGGCACGGGTGAACTACGCCCGCTTCGTCAAAGCCATTGAGCAATCCAGCGAACATGGTGACGCGATCCGCGACGATGAGGCCGTGACAGAGGCGTTCAACACG
Organism: Pseudomonas sp. W2-17; assembly: GCF_041060445.1. Classification (NCBI taxonomy): domain Bacteria; kingdom Pseudomonadati; phylum Pseudomonadota; class Gammaproteobacteria; order Pseudomonadales; family Pseudomonadaceae; genus Pseudomonas; species Pseudomonas sp. W2-17. The sequence continues at coordinate 31,238 of NZ_JAUFNS010000033.1, forward strand.
TTGCGTAACGGCTTGCTCGACGCCCATCGTCAGGCGCTTGAGAACATCAGCCAGGCTGAAACCGCGTCAAGATCGCGAGCGCTCTGGGTTTCCGCGCTGCTGGGACTGGTGGGGCTGGCGGTGCTGGTTATCGGCTTCGTCACCGCCCACGGCATCGCCCGGCGTTTCGGCGGTCCCATCGAGCAGCTGGCCAAGGCGGCGGACCGGATTGCCCAGGGGGATTTCGACGTTACGCTGCCCACATCCTCGTCGGATGAAATGAATCTGCTGACTCACCGTTTCGGGATGATGGCCGACGCATTGCGCCAGCATCAGAAAACCAATGTCGATGAACTGCTCGCCGGCCAACAGCGCTTGCAGGCGGTGCTGGACAGCATTGACGACGGTTTGCTGATGATTGATCGACAAGGGCGGCTTGAGCACCTGAACCCGGTCGCGCAACGACAGTTGGGCTGGGAAGAAAGTCGCTTGGGCCAAGGGCTCGGCGAAGCGTTGCAACGCCCGGAACTGGACGAGCAGCTGTATCTGGTGTTGCGCGGCGGCACACTGGAACGGGCACCCGATGACCTTTCCATCGAGATCGACGGTGAAGTCCGCCTGCTGACCTACAGCCTCACGCCGGTCAGCCACACCAAAGGGCACATCGTCGGCGCCGTGATGGTGCTGCACGACGTCACCGAGCAGCGAGCATTCGAACGGGTGCGCAGCGAGTTCGTGCTGCGCGCTTCCCACGAGTTGCGCACGCCTGTCACTGGCATGCACATGGCTTTCGGCCTGCTTCAGGAGCGCGTGCACTTCCCGCCGGATTCGCGAGAGAAGGACCTGCTCGACACCGTCAATGAAGAAATGCAGCGCCTGATGCAGTTGATCAACGACCTGCTCAACTTCTCGCGCTACCAGAACGGCCTGCAGAAGCTGACGCTCGAGCCCTGTGATATCAACGAATTGCTCGAAGCGGCGCGTCAGCGCTTTGCCGATACCGCCCACGATCAGGACGTCATGGTGCTGCTGGAAACCCAGGAGCCGCTGCCACGGGTACAGGCGGACAAGGCGCAGCTCGACCGAGTGCTCGATAATCTGCTCGATAACGCCCTGCGCCATACCCCGAAATCCGGCCTGATCCGCTTGCAGGCGCGGCGTCATGGCGAGCGGTTGATCATCAGCGTGGAAGACAACGGCGAAGGCATTGCCTACGGCCAGCAAGCCCGGATCTTCGAGCCTTTCGTTCAGGTTGGACGCAAGAAAGGGGGTGCAGGCCTGGGGCTGGCCCTGTGCAAGGAAATCGTTCAGCTGCACGGCGGGCGAATGGGCGTCTACTCCCGACCGGGGCAGGGCACGCAGTTCTACATGGCGCTGCCGCTGTAGAACGGTCTCGCTGCGCTACGCCACATCATCCGCACGCCGCCCGGCGCTGCGTCTGCCGCCGGTCACCAGTTCAGTGAACTTGGTCGCGCTCAGGGGCCGGGCGAACAGCCAGCCCTGACCATACATCACCCCTTCGCTTTTCAGCAGCATCGCCTGTGACTCGAACTCGATGCCCTCGGCGATCACCCGCAGTTGCAGCGCATGGGCCATCCGAATGATATGCGGCGCCACGCCACTGCTGGCGGCATCGTGGCCGAGGGCGTCAATAAACGCCTTGTCGATTTTCAAACAATCCACCGGCAGCGTCTGCAGGTATGCCAGGCTGCAATAGCCGGTGCCGAAGTCATCGATCAACACCTGATGGCCCCGATCGCGCAGCGCCTGAAGATGATTGCGCGCGACTACCACGTCCACGAGGCCACGCTCAGTGACTTCAAACGCAATCTGCCGAGGCGCCACTCGATGCAATGCCAGCAGCTTCGCGGTTACCCGGCCGATGCGCGGGGCCATGACGTCGCACGCTGCCAGATTGACTGACACGTACAGGTGCGGATTGGCGCGTAAAAGATGGCCGAGCTGCTCCAGCAATTGCTGGAGCACGAAATCGGTGATCTGACGGATCTGCCCGGTGTTTTCCGCCAGCGGGATAAAAAGGTCAGGACTGGTCAACGTGCCGTCCGGTCGCCGCCAGCGCACCAAGGCCTCGGCGCCCACGCACAGCCGCGTGTTGAGGTCGAAAATCGGCTGATACAGAACCTTCAGCTCGCCACGGCGCAGCGCTCCGTGCAGCTCGCCGCCCAATGACTGCCGCTGACGCACCAGTTGCAGGACGAGAATGCCGATGAACAACGAAATCAACAGGCTGGCCGGGACCAGCAGCCACCACGCGCCGGTGATCTTCTGTTGCAAGGCACTGCGCGGCGTAATGAGGACCAGTTGATATTCCGGGCTCTGGGTAGGCATCCGGTAGACGAGTTTGTCCTGAGTGGTCATCAGCGTTTCAGTGGAGGTCGGCGACCAGTCCGGCGTGGGCGGCCATGTCTGAGGCGGGCCCAGGACCGGGACTGCCTTGGAGCCACGATCTAACACCACCACCAGACTGCCGCCCACCGGCAGGTCAACGACGTCAGTCAAATGGCCACGGGAAGTGGAAACACGAAACTCCCCGCGCCCGAGCATCAGTGAAGCCAGGTTGTCGTCAGGCTGGGTGGAGGTATTCAGCCAGTAATCATAAGTGGGGCCGCGAATGTCCGGCGGCCTGGGCTTGCCAATCAGGCTCTGCCGCGTCCAGCTTGAACAGAACTGACTGTCGCTGACGTACGCCACTTCGTAGATAAAACGGTAGCGCGAGTTCACCTGACGTAACTGCTCGATCATTGCGGGGCTACAACCGCGCAACGGCTGCGCTTCAAGTTGATCGAGCCCGGCCCTCAACTGACCGAATAATTGCTCCAGTCGCACCAGAAAGCGCTCGCCCTGTGCATTCATTTGCGCACGTTCGTCCTGCCGGGCCTGATGCATCGCCAGCCCGAAGCTGCCCGCCAGCAAGACGGCCGCGCTTAACAGCGCGGCCACTAATGCCAGAAGCCAGGGACGATAAAGTAAAGAGCGCAGTCGCGGCGTCGCCGTGAACATCGGCAGTCATCCAGATGGTGGGATTTCCATAACCACTGAGGTATAGCAACAAGCGCAAAAATAGTCCGAAAAAAACCGGCAATGAGCGGAATTTAGTGCCTGAAGTTAAGTACTTGCAGCATAGCTGCACTTTGCAGATCCGGCTCACCGTCAAATTTTTGTGGTCGATAGTGCATCTGAAACGCAGCCAGCGTGTGACGTGTTGCGATGTCCAGCTCACCGGTCTGCGGCGTTGGGTAACCCAGCAGCGCCAGTTGCTGCTGGAACCACACGATATTTGGCACGACGCCCATCAACTGGCTTTGACGCTGTGCGACCTGTTGTTCATCCGGCCAGATGCCCAGGCCTTCCTGGGCCAGCCGCTTCCACGGGAACAACGGTCCCGGATCGAGCTTGCGCAAAGGCGCGATGTCGCTGTGACCAATGACGTGACGGGGTTCGATGTGATTGCGTTTAACGATGTCTTTGAGCAGAACGATCAGCGCCTGAATCTGCGCTTCGCTGTACGGATACCAGAGCCGACCCGTGGGCGTATCGCGATAGCCCGGATTGACGATCTCGATACCGATGCTGCTTGAGTTGAGCCAAGTGCGCCCGTCCCATTCGCTTTCACCGGCGTGCCATGCGCGCTGGGATTCGTCGACCAGCTTGTAGGTGGTGGCCGGACCGTCGCCGATCAGGTAGTGCGCGCTGACCTCACCGTGGGTCAGCAAGGCCAGCGACCGGTCGAGGGAAGCAGAGGTGTAATGAACCACCACGAACTGCACGCGGCTGTCGAAATTGACGGAAGGGTGGCTGGTGTCGATCTTCGGACCGCTGCTGCAAGCGGTGAGCAGCAACAACAGAAACAGGACGGAAATAGACTTCATGGCGGCACGACGTGTAGGCAAATAATGCAACAGTGTAACGTAACGTCGGCGGCGCATTCAAAAATGCATCAAGCCTAGGCAGCCAACCAGACGAAGCGTTCAGCCCTGCTCGATACGGTTGCGCCCTTCGTGCTTGGCGCGGTACAGCGCCTGATCCGCACGTTTGAGCACCACATCACTGCGCTCACCCGGAGCGAATAGCGTGATACCCATGGACACCGTGACCGTCACCCGCTCACCCTTGAAGTGAAACGGGCATTGTTCGATGCCCTCCCGCAGACGCTCCAACAGCGGCAGCCCCTCATCCATCGGCGTGGTCGGCAGCAGGATCACGAACTCTTCTCCGCCGAAACGCGCAATGAAGTCCGAAGCCCGTAACCGCTTTCGCAGCTGACCGGCGATGATCTTCAAGACCTTGTCGCCTGCCAGATGGCCGTAACCGTCGTTGATGCGCTTGAAGTGATCCAGGTCGAGAATGCCGAGCAGCAGGCTTGAACGCTTCCTCTGCAACTGATCGATCTCCTGCTCCAGCCGCTCGTTCCACGCGGCGCGGTTCGGCAGGCCTGTCAGTGTGTCGATCAGCGCTTTCTGCCGTTGTTCTTCCAGATGAACCCGGAAACCCAGCGCTTCCTGCTCCATCGTTGCCACGCGGCTGGAGAGGGCTTGCAGGCGGGTGGCGACTTCCTGTTCGCGCTGATCGCGTTGCTGCTGATGATGATCCATGGTGCCAATCAGCCCTTCGAGACGGCTTTCCAGCACATGCTTCAGGCTGTCCAGATCGGCCGCCTGCTGCACACTGGTTTGCAGGTCGTCGACATGCTCGCGCAACTGATGATCCAGTTGACGCGACGCCGAATGCTGATCGGCGTGGTCTTCACTGGCAGCCAGCAAGCCGCTCTGAAACGACTCAAGGCGCTCGTTGAGCTGCTTGAGATAAGCCTCGAATTCGTGCTGGCCACTGTCGGTGATAGCAAGCATCAGCACGGCGAGATCGTCGAGGATCGGCAGGAGTTCGTACCAGTTCAGCCCATGCTCAAGCCGGGCGCGCATGGCTTCGGCTTGCGGACGATGGTGTTCGGGCAGCGTCAGTTCGTCGAGCAGGCCCAGCAGCGTTTCTTCGATGTGGACGGCGACCGAGCTGTAACTCGGCTCGGGCGAGGAGGGCAGTGCGTAGGGACTGTCCTCTTCGGCGACGGTCTCGTCAGGCTCTTCGTCTTCAGCGACGATTTCGATGTCGTCGGCAATAACGACGGCTTCAGCAATCTCTTCGGGATCGGCAGAGGGCGCTTCAGCCGCAGGCTCGGAGGCTTCGTCGTGGGGAGACTCGGCGGCGGAGGCCTGTGGGATGTCGGCGGTGTGGAGCGGTGTCTCGGGCTCTTGGGCTGGCTGGGCAAGCTCGGGCTCGGGCATTACCGGCTGGACTGCAACTTCCGAGTGGGGCGTCGGGATGGAGCGCTCGGGCTCTTCGGCGACAGGCTGGGGAACCGGCGGGACGGTGCTGCGAAGTTCAGCCTCCAGCTCGGTGTTCTCTGGGGCCGCGTCCAGCACGGCAGCTGGATGCTGAGGCGCATCATCGGAAGCCTGCAGCCCGGCCGGCTCGGCAACGGAATGGGGCACCGGGGCCGACTCATCACCTTCGCTGCCCGCCTCACGGTGACTGCCGAACAATCGCTGCAGGAAACCCGGGCGGGACGCTTCATCCGGGTGTTCGATCTGCGACAGCGCCTGCCCCTGAAGTCCGCTTAACTCACTTAGTATCAGCGGCAGCTCACGGGCTTGGGTGATGCGATCTTCCAGGCTCTTGGCGAATCGCTTGAGCGGCTTGCTGACGTCCTTCGGCAGTGGCAACGCCTGTAACTGGGTGACCAAAGAGGTCAACGCCGTGCCCATCTGCTCGACGCGCTGCTCGCGACGCTGTTCGGAGTCCAGCACCGCTTTTTCCAGGCGCGGAATCAAGGCCGCCAGGCCTGCGTCCATGTCGTCCTTGCGAACGATTTCGCGCATTTCCTTCATGCACGCATCAACCGCCTTGTCGGCACCTTCGGCCGCCAGGCTGCTGCGCACGAGGCCTCGACGCAGCAAGTCGAGCCGCGCGTTCCAGCGCCGCTCCAGTTTGTCTTGCTGCTCGATGCTCTTGAGGTACTTTTCTTTCCAGCGCTGCGCTTCGTCGGTCATTCCACAGGTCCGCGAGGAGATGTGCTTGTTATCGGCAGCGAGTCACCGATTAATGAGGCCGGCAAGCGAATCTCCACCGCGACGGGCAGATGATCGGAAATGGGCTGCGCCAGTACCTGCACTTTTTCAAGGGTCAGGGTCGGGCTCAGAAGGATGTGGTCCAGGCATCGCTGGGGACGCCAGCTCGGAAAAGTCGCTTCGATCTGCGGCGCGAGCAGGCCGAGATCGCGCAGTGGCGACGTTTGCAGCAGGTCATTGGCGTGGGTGTTCATGTCGCCCATCAGCACCTGATGGCGATAACCACCAATCAGCTCGCGAATGTACGCGAGCTGCCGTGTGCGGGTCCGCGCGCCCAGTGCCAGGTGCATGACCACCACAACCAGCGCATCCGGGCCTTCGCCGAAGCGAACGAGAATGGCGCCACGCCCGGCGGGGCCTGGCAGCGGATGGTCTTCGATGTCCCACGGACGCAAACGGCTGAGCACGCCATTGCTGTGCTGGGCGAGGCGTCCGAGGTTTCGATTGAGTTGCTGGTGCCAGTACGGAAAAGAACCGAGCTGGGCAAGGTGTTCGACTTGGTTGATGTAGCCCGAACGCAGGCTGCCGCCATCAGCTTCCTGTAACGCGACCAGATCATAGTCGCGCAGCAGATCGCCGATCTTCTGCAGATTCCCGGCTCTGCCATTGTGGGGCAGCAGATGCTGCCAACCCCGGGTCAGGTAGTGCCGGTAGCGTTCGGTGCTGTTGCCCACCTGGATATTGAAGCTGAGCAGGCGAAGCCGACCGTCGGCCGGCAACCCTGTTTCGTGAAGATGATGCTCGTTGACCTTCGGCTTGTGCCGGGCAACGACCCGTTCAGTAGTTCCCCAGCGCGCCATGGTCAGCGCTTACTTGGCGGTCAGCGTCGCGCGCTCTTTGGCGATCAACTGATCGGCCACTTGCAGCGCTTGCTCAGGACCACCGGCAGTCCCGAGGTCAAAGCGGTATTTGCCGTTGACGATCATGGTAGGAACGCCAGTGATTTCATACTTTTTGGCCAGTTCCTTGTATTGGGCGATCTTGCCCTTCACAGCGAACGAGTTGAAGGTTTCGAGGAACTTGGTCTTGTCGACGCCCTGGGTGGCAACGAACTCAGCCATGTCGTTCGGGTCGGTCAGACGCTTGCCGCCTTTCTGAATCGCGTCGAACACGGCGGTGTGGACTTTCTTCTCCACACCCATGGTGTCGAGGGTAATGAATAGCTGGCCGTGAGCGTCCCAAGGGCCGCCGAACATGGCGGGAACGCGGATGAAGTGGACGTCAGCGGGAAGTTTTTCGACCCATGGGTTGATGACCGGCTCGAAGGCGTAGCAGTGCGGGCAGCCATACCAGAACATTTCGACGACTTCGATCTTGCCCGGCTCGGAAACAGGAACAGCGCTTTTCAGCTCGACGTATTGCTTGCCGGCTTCGATGGGCTCTGCTGCTTGAGCGGTCAGACCGAACAGGCTGGTGAAAATCAGAGCGGCGCTGAGAATCAGATTACGCATGCTTAACTCCTGGGCATGGAAGGTCACTTCGGTGGCCGCAGTTCGACCGGCCGAGGTGATATGAGTTCGCAAGTGTAACGCCTGCAGCCACAAAAAAGGGCAGCCGTTCGCTACCCTTTTTGGCCCGTCCGGGCAGGTCTGTCGGCAATTTGTTTTACCAGCCGTGTCCGTCAGGATCGCTGCCCTGACGCTCAATGCAGCCCTTGAATGTACGCCGCGAGCGCGTCGATATCCTTATCGCTCAGCTTCGCAGCGATGGTGCGCATGACCAGCGTGTCGCCGTCGTTGGTGCGGTCACCTTCGCGGAACGCCGTGAGCTGTTTCCTGATGTAATCGGCGTGCTGCCCGCTCACGTGCGGAAAGCCTGCCGTTGCAATGCCCGCGCCGTCTGGAGAATGGCAGCCGATGCAGGCCGGCATGCCCTCATCGAGTTTGCCGCCGCGAAACAGCGCTTCACCTCGGGCGGCGAGATCGGGATCGGCAGCGCCGACACTGCCTTTCTGACCAGCGTAGTAAGCGGCGATGTCGGCCAAATCCTGATCCGTGAGCGGATTAAGCTGTCCAGTCATTTCCAGCACGACCCGCTTGCCGTCCCTGATGTCGTGCAGTTGCTTGAGCAGATAGCGCTCACCCTGACCCGCGAGCTTCGGAAAGATAGGCACCAGGCTATTGCCATCAGGTCCATGACACGCGCCGCAGACCGCCGTTTTCCCTTGGCCGGCGACCGGATCGCCCACGGGCGAGTCAGCGGCCTGCACGACGCCATTCAGGCTCAGGGTCAACAGCAGGCAGGAAAGAAATGCGTTCATGGGTTGATCCGATGCGGCTGAAAGTGCGGCCCTCATGATGGGCTGTCTTGAGAGGAAGCGGCCTGTTTTTGGACGTTGCGGTGCACATGCCAGGCGCGTTCTCGCGTCGGCAACACCCTTGCGGGGGCAGGACAAGGCACACATGAAAATCCGCGGCATTATATACTCGCGCCCATTGAACGGAAAAAGACACGCCGTTGCCGCGCACGTCGCAACGCCCCCACCGGATATCCCATGCAACTCAAGAACCCTATTCTCGGCCTGTGCCAACAAGCCAAGTTCATGCTCAGCGCTGCCAAAGTCGACCAATGCCCGGACGACGAAGGCTTTGAGGTCGCGTTCGCCGGCCGCTCCAACGCCGGTAAATCCAGCGCGCTGAACACCCTGACTCACGCCAGCCTGGCGCGCACGTCGAAAACCCCTGGCCGTACCCAGCTGCTGAACTTCTTCAGCCTGGATGACGACCGCCGTCTGGTCGACTTGCCTGGCTATGGTTACGCGAAGGTGCCAATTCCGCTGAAGCTGCACTGGCAGCGCCACCTCGAAGCCTATCTGGGCGGCCGTGAAAGTCTGAAGGGGCTGATCCTGATGATGGACATCCGCCACCCGATGACCGACTTCGACCTTTTGATGCTCGACTGGGCCATCGCCAGCGGCATGCCGATGCATATTCTGCTGACCAAAGCCGACAAGCTGACCTTCGGCGCGGCGAAAAACACGCTGCTCAAAGTCCAGTCGGAAATCCATCGCGGTTGGGGTGACGCAATCACCATCCAGCTGTTCTCGGCACCCAAGCGCATGGGCCTGGAAGAGGCTTACACCGTGCTGGCCGACTGGATGGAACTGGAAGACAAGGCACCGGCGGCCTGAATCGCAGGCAAAAAAAACCCCGGACTTCATGTGGGGAGGGGAAGTTCGGGGTTCAAGTCCAGACCTCTCGGGAGGGGTCCGGATATCTGCCAACACTTAACACAACATAGGAGCATGAATGGCTACGTCAGCCATTCGCAAACTCTGACCGGGTTTTGTCCGCCGAAGTTCAAAACCGGCGGAAATTTAATGATGGCGGGATTCCGACTCCCTGCAGAATCGGAACGACAAACCAGTATCAGTGCGCCTCGTCCCAGTTGTTCCCCACACCCACTTCAACCAACAGCGGAACATCCAGCTCGGCGGCGCCGCTCATGTGCACGCAGATGTCTTTGCTGATCTGCTCGACCAGATCCTCATGCACTTCCAGCACCAGTTCATCGTGAACCTGCAGGATGACGCGAGCATCCAGACCTGAGTCTTCCAGCCAGCCGTTCACCGCGACCATCGCCCGTTTGATGATGTCCGCCGCCGTGCCTTGCATCGGCGCGTTGATCGCCATGCGCTCGGCACCTTTGCGCAGCGCCTGATTCTTCGCGTTGATGTCCGGCAGGTACAGACGACGACCGAAGATGGTCTCGACATACCCTTGTTCCGCCGCCTGCGCACGGGTGCGCTCCATGTAATCCAGCACGCCGGGATAGCGCGCGAAGTAGCGATCCACGTACGCCTGGGATTGCTTGCGATCGACACCAATCTGCTTGGCCAGCCCGAACGCGCTCATGCCGTAAATCAGACCGAAGTTGATCGCCTTGGCGCTGCGGCGCATGTCGTTGGTCACATCCGGCAGTTCGACACCGAACACCTCGCCCGCGGTCGCACGGTGCACGTCCAGGTCGTTGCGGAAGGCGTGCAACAAGCCTTCGTCCTTGGCCAGGTGCGCCATGATCCGCAGTTCGATTTGCGAGTAGTCCGCCGCCAGCAGCTTGTAGCCTTGGGGAGCGACAAACGCCTGACGAATGCGACGACCCTCGGCGGTCCGGATGGGGATGTTCTGCAGGTTCGGGTCGCTGGAGGACAGACGCCCGGTCACCGCCACCGCCTGGTGGTAGGAGGTGTGAATTCGCCCGGTGCGCGGATTGATCTGCTCCGGCAGGCGATCGGTGTAGGTGCTCTTCAGTTTGCTCATCGAGCGGTACTGCATCAGCACTTTCGGCAGCGGATATTCTTGCTCGGCCAGTTCAGCGAGCACCGCTTCAGCCGTGGAAGGCTGGCCGGTGGCGGTCTTGCTGATGATCGGCATGCCGAGCTTTTCGTAGAGAATCACCCCGAGCTGCTTGGGCGAGCCGAGATTGAATTCTTCACCGGCGATGGCAAACGCTTCGCGCTCAAGCTCGGTCATTTTGTTGCCCAGCTCGACGCTCTGATTGCCCAGCAGATTGGCATCGACCAGTGCGCCTTGACGCTCGATACGCGCCAGTACGGGCATAAGCGGCATTTCAATGTCGTTCAGCACAGGGGCCAGACTCGGCGTCTTGGCCAGCCTGTCCTGCAGCACCTCGTGCAGGCGCAGCGTCAGGTCAGCCTCTTCAGCCGCATAGGTGCCGGCCTGTTCCAGCGCGATCTGATCGAAACTCAGTTGTTTTGCGCCTTTGCCCGCGATGTCCTGGAAATTCACCGGCGTGTGATCCAGATACTTGGCGACCAGGCTGTCACGGTCGTGGCGCGTCGCGGTGGAGTCGAGCACGTAGGATTCGAGCATGGTGTCGAACTTGACGCCCTGCACGTTGATGCCCTGGCTCTGGTCGCCGTCAATGGCGCAGTTGGCCAGCAGGTTGATCGCAAACTTGGCGTGCTGGCCGACCTTGATTTTGCTCGCGTCCTCCAGGATGGGCTTGACCGCTTTCAGCACCGCGTCGCGATCCAGTTGCTGCTGCACGCCCATGTAGGAATGGGTCAGTGGGATGTAGCAGGCTTCGTGGGTCTTGATCGCAAACGACAGGCCGACGATTTGCGCGCGCTGGGCGTCGGTGCCGTTGCTCTGCACCACGAAGGCGAACAGCTGCGCGGCGTTGAGCTTCTTCAGCCAGTCGTCGAATTGGGTTTGCTCAAGAATGAGCTCATACGTGGCCTCGATGATCGGCGCCGGTTCGGCAGCGGGAACGACTTCCGCGCCTTCCTGGCGGGCATCACGCTGCAGATCAGTGATCCAGCTTTTGAATTCCAGCTCGGTGTACAGCGCCATCAGCGCTTCACGATCAGGCTCGCCGCAGTGCAGAGCGTCGAGCTCGATGTCCAGCGGCACGTCGATCTTGATGGTCGCCAGCTCGTAGGACAGGAAGGCCATCTCCTTGTGTTCTTCGAGCTTGGCCGGCAAAGATTTAGCACCGCGAAGCGGCAGCGCTGCCACTTTGTCGAGGTTTGCGTAAAGCTCTTTCAGGCCGCCGTTGATGCCCACCAGCAGGCCTGCTGCGGTTTTCTCACCGACACCGGGCACGCCGGGGATGTTGTCGACTTTGTCACCCATCAGCGCCAGGTAATCGATGATGTGTTCCGGGCCGACGCCGAACTTTTCTTTCACGCCGGCGACGTCCAGCACGCTGCCGGTCATGGTGTTAACCAGCGTGATGTGGCCGTCGACCAGCTGCGCCATGTCCTTGTCACCGGTGGAGATGACCACCGGGCGATCAGCGGCAGCGCTGCTGCGCGCCAATGTGCCGATCACGTCATCGGCCTCCACGCCTTCAACGCACAACAGCGGGTAACCGAGGCCTCGCACGCAGTTGTGCAGGAAATCGATCTGCACGCGCATGTCGTCCGGCATGCTCGGGCGGTTGGCTTTGTATTCGCCGTACAGCGCGTCGCGGAACGTTCCGCCCTTGGCATCGAACACCACGGCAAACGGGCTTTCGGGATATTGCCTGCGCAGGCTTTTGAGCATGTTCAGCACGCCCTTGACCGCACCGGTGGGCAGGCCTTTGGAGGTCATGAGCGGTGGCAGCGCATGGAACGCGCGGTAAAGATAAGAAGAACCGTCCACCAGGACGAGGGGCGCAAGACTCATGTGCAAGATCAACCTTTTCGGCGGGGTCGGCGCTAGAATGCGCGGACCGTTGACGACAAAGGCACAAGGTTATCATGCGCGCGCTGAATCGCCTGTTACTGCTCGGCGGGTTGCTGGCCTGTCCGTGGCTGGCGGTCGCGGCGGACGATGAAGCGCCATCGGCAGAGCCTGATGTGACCATCCGTCAGGACAGCGACGGCTTCATCAAGGAGTATCGTGCGAACGGATTCGTGTACGCCGTGAAGATCACGCCCAAACACGGCAAGCCTTATTATCTGGTGCGCGCCGACGGCACAAGTGGTCAATTCATCCGTTCGGATCAACCGGACATGCTGATACCCCAATGGGTACTATTCAGCTGGTAACGCCCTACATTCACTCTCTTGCTGGCAGTCTTCTATGTCCGTTTTTACTCCCCTGGCTCGGCCCGAGCTGGAAGCTTTTCTCGCCCCGTACGGGCTTGGCGCCCTGCGTGATTTTCAGGGCATTGCCGCTGGAAGTGAAAACACCAATTTCTTCATCAGCCTGGAGCAGGGCGAATTCGTGCTAACCCTGGTCGAGCGAGGCCCGGTTCAGGAAATGCCGTTCTTCATCGAACTGCTGGACGTTCTTCACGACGCCAACCTGCCTGTGCCCTACGCGCTGCGCACCACCGACGGCCAGGCCCTGCGCGAGCTGAAAGGCAAACCGGCGCTGCTGCAACCGCGTCTGTCCGGCAAGCACCCGGCCGAACCCAACACCCAGCACTGCGTGCAGATTGGCGAGTTCATGGCGCACATGCACCTGGCCACGCGCAGCCAGACCATTGAACGCAAAACAGATCGGGGTCTGGACTGGATGCTGGAGGAGGGCGCTAATTTCATCTCTCACCTGGATGAGGCGCAGGGCGCGCTGCTGTCCAAAGCTGTCGAGGAAATTCAGCATCGCAAGGCGGCCATCATGGCGCTGCCGCGAGCCAATCTGCACGCCGACCTGTTCCGCGACAACACGCTGTTCGAAGGTACCCACCTGACGGGCGTGATCGATTTCTATAACGCCTGTTCAGGGCCGATGCTGTACGACGTGGCGATTGCCGTGAATGACTGGTGCTCGTTTGAGAACGGCACCATCGATGCGCCGCGCGCCCGGGCGTTTCTGGGTGCCTACGCCTCGCTAAGGCCGTTTACTGCCGCCGAAGCCGAGCTGTGGTCGACGATGCTGCGTGTGGGTTGCGTGCGCTTCTGGCTGTCACGTCTCATCGCCGCCGAAACCTTCGCAGGGCAGGACGTGCTGATCCATGACCCGGACGAATTCCGCAAACGCCTGGAACAGCGGCAGGAAACCCATATCCCTTTGCCGTTTGCGTTGTAGACATCTTAAAAGCTTCGTGAGCAAGCTCACTCCCACAGGGACCGCGTTCAACTGTAGGAGTGAGCTTGCTCGCGAAGGCGTTGGCACAGGAGTTAAAGATTCTCCAGACACCCCGCCAGATCATCCGCCAGTTTGCTCAGCAATTGCTCGTAACCCTGGGCGGTGGCGGGGGTGTAGCCGCCCAATCCGTCCAGCTCGGCCAGTTTGACCGGCAGACCCGCACTCAACGTGTCGGCCAGACGCGGGCGAAGGGGCGGTTCGCTGAACACGCAGGTCTTGCCGAATTCGGTCAACCGCGCGCGCATGGCGGCGACGTGCTGGGCGCCCGGCTGGACCTCGCTGCTTACAGCAAAGACGCCCGCATGCTTCAACCCATACGCTTCTTCGAAATAATCAAACGCCTCGTGGAACACGAAATACTGCTTGCCTGAAATACCGGCGACCCGCTGTTTGATTTTGGCGTCCAGCGCGTCAAGGCGTGCGCTGAAGGCTTTGACATTGCTCTCGTAACGCGCCGCATTGGCCGGATCGGCCTGGCTCAAGTCAGCGGCCATCTTCGCCGCAATTACCCGCGCGTTGACTGACGACAGCCACAAATGCGCATCGACGCTGCCCGGGCGATGATCGTGGTCATGCTCGTCTTCGTCATCATCGTGATGCTCGGCGCTGGCGGTGAAATGACGCAGGTGCATGCTCGGCAACGACTCGACCGGGACCGAGGCTTTGCTGCGCCCGGACAGCACGCGTGGCAGGAACGTCTCCATGTCCGGGCCAATCCAGTAGAGCAAATCGGCTTCCTGTACGCGCCGTACGTCGGACGGCCGTAGCGCGTAGTTATGAGGAGAAGCGCCTGGGGGAAGCAGGACTTCCGGCACCGCGACTCCGTCCTGCACAGCCGCGGCGATCAGCTGCAACGGCTTGATGCTGGTCAGTACGCGGACGTTCGCTTCAGCAGCAGTGATGGTTGAAAAACCGGTAATAAATACGACAAAAAGTAAAAAAAGTCGGGACACGATAACCACTCATGAGGGCAGGAACGGGTAACATAATAACGTCTCTCTCAAAGGCCGTCGCCGCTCATGTCTAAAACACCCCTGGCCAGTCGCCCCCACGATCACTCCCACTGCGTGCACAGTGCGCTCACTGAAGCCGACACGCTGTGCGCGGGCAAAGGCCTGCGCCTGACGGCCCTGCGTCGTCGGGTGCTGGAGCTGGTCTGGCAAAGCCACAAGCCGCTGGGCGCCTATGACATTCTCGCCGTGCTCAGCGAAGAAGACGGCCGCCGCGCCGCGCCGCCTACGGTGTACCGCGCGCTGGACTTCCTGCTGGAAAACGGTCTGGTTCACCGCATCGCGTCGCTGAACGCCTTCGCCGGTTGCAACCACCCCACCCACGCGCATCAGGGCCAGTTCCTGATCTGCCGCGAGTGTCACGCCGCTATCGAGTTGCAGCACGCCGCCATCAGCGCCGCCATCGTTGACGCCGCCAACGAGGTCGGTTTTGACGTTGAAACCCAGACCGTCGAAGTCGTTGGCGTGTGTGCCGGGTGCAAGGCCGCCTGATGAGCGATGCACTGATCCGCCTGAAGGACGTCAGCGTGACCCGCGCCGGCCAGAGCGTGCTGGAAAACATCCAGCTGAGCGTCAGCTCGGGCGAAATCGTCACCCTGATCGGCCCGAACGGCGCGGGCAAGACCACACTGGTGCGCGCTGTTCTCGGGCTGCTCAAGGCTGACTCGGGGGAGATCTGGCGCAAGCCGAAACTGCGCGTCGGTTACATGCCGCAAAAGCTGCACATTGATGCCACGCTGCCGTTGTCGGTCCTGCGCTTCCTGCGGCTGGTGCCCGGCGTTGATCGCGACACCGCTCGGGCAGCGCTGGTCGAGGTTGGCGCCGAGAAAGTCATCGACAGCCCGCTGCAAGGGATCTCCGGTGGCGAGATGCAGCGCGTGCTGCTGGCGCGAGCGCTATTGCGCAAACCGGAGCTGCTGGTGCTCGACGAGCCGGTGCAGGGCGTGGATGTCGCCGGACAGGCCGAGCTGTACGCGCTGATCACGCAGCTGCGCAATCGGCATCAATGCGGTGTGCTGATGGTTTCCCATGACCTGCACCTTGTGATGAGCACCACCGATCAAGTGGTCTGCCTCAATCGCCACGTGTGCTGCTCCGGTCATCCCGAGCAGGTCAGTAACGATCCGGCTTTCGTTGAGCTGTTCGGCCTGAACGCGCCGAGCCTGGCGATCTATCACCACCATCACGATCATGCGCACGACCTGCATGGCGAAGTCTGCCAACCCGCGCCCATCCACGATCACGTCCATACCCACAATCACGACCACGGGGACAGCTGCAAGCATGGCTGATTTTCTTCTTTACGCCTTGCTCGCAGGCCTCGCGTTAGCGGTAGTGGCAGGCCCTTTGGGGTCCTTCGTGGTCTGGCGGCGCATGGCTTATTTCGGCGACACGCTGTCCCATGCCGCGCTGCTCGGCGTGGCGCTGGGCTTTCTGCTGGACATCAGTCCGACGATCGCCGTCACCGTGGGTTGCCTGCTATTGGCGGTTTTGCTGGTGACCCTGCAGCAGCGTCAACCGCTGGCGTCCGACACGCTGCTGGGCATTCTGGCGCCAAGCACCTTGTCCCTCGGGCTGGTGGTGTTGAGCTTCATGCGTGACGTGCGCATTGACCTGATGGGCTATCTGTTCGGCGACCTGCTGGCCATCAGCCCGAACGATCTGGCGTGGATTCTCGCGGGCAGCGCGTTGGTACTGGTGTTGATCTGTGCGCTGTGGCGACCGTTGCTGGCCATCACCGTGCATGAAGAACTGGCGACGGTTGAAGGGCTGCCAGTGGCAACGCTGCGCATGACGTTGATGCTGCTGATCGCGGTGGTCATCGCAGTGGCCATGAAAATCGTCGGCGTGCTGCTGATTACCTCGCTGTTGATCATCCCCGCCGCTGCGGCACAACGTCATGCCCGCTCGCCGGAGCAAATGGCCCTGGGGGCAAGCATCATCGGCGTCATTGCGGTGTGCGCGGGTCTGGCGTTGTCCTGGTTCAAGGACACCCCGGCAGGCCCGTCCATCGTGGTCTCGGCAGCGGCGCTGTTTCTGCTCAGCTTCCTTTTGCCCAAGCGGTAGAACCTTGGGTGGCGGGTAGAGTCATACTCCGCAATAATCCAATGGCGGCAATGTGCAATGACTCCTTGCGCGCCCACCGATAGTGATCAGTTATTTTCGGGGCAAGTCACTTGTGTGTAGACTTGCTCGTTTTTTGCGCAAATAGAGAATCGCAGGAATGAAGCCGTTCGCATCCCGTTATCTGCTGCTTGCTGCATTTTCCGTTCTGTTGAGCGCTTGCCAGAGCAAGCCCGTCGAGCAGCCCGCGCCTGTGGCTGCGCCCGATGCCTATCAGCAGCTGGAACAGAATATCGCCAGCAGCGAGTTGGCCACCGCCGAAGATCAACTGGCCGCGCTGCAAAGCAAATCCCCGGACGATCCCCGACTCGAGCAATACCAGCGCCAATTGGCTGAGGCGTATTTGAGCCGCAGTCAGATCGTGCTGCAAAAAGGCGACATGAATGCTGCCGCTACTGCGCTGAGCCGCGCTCGCGCCCTGATGCCTAAGGCCCCGGCGCTGACCAGTGGTGTCAACGGCGCTATCGCCCACGCCCGTAAAGCCGAGCTGGAAAAGGCTGAAGCCGATCTGCGCGCTGCCGAAGCCAAGCGCAAGGCGAAGGTGATCGACCCGAGCGCCGAGAGCACGACCATCGAGCTGAAGCTCAGCGATATGAAGCAGCTGCGCCGTCAGCTAAGTGACATCGCTGAAGACGTGACAGCCTTCAACTGCGACGTCACCGTGCAGGTGCCGCGCACCGACGACTACCCTTGGCTGGCGACCTTGCTGACCAAGCGTGTAACGAAGATCAACCCGGATTTCGAGTTGCAGATGCAGCGCGAAATTGAGCGGACCGAGCCTGCGAGGATCGTGTTGAAACCTGCTCAGCTCTGATTGATTTTTGATCAAAAGAAAAGGCGTTGCCCTCGCGGGCAACGCCTTTTTTTGCGCTTGCTTGCCTCCCTTCCCACGGGAAAGGCGCGGGATCGACTGCGCAAGAAGTTGCGCACTTGATTGTGTGTTTCAGGGTGCTTTCTGCGCTGTATGCCTCGTCTTTTGTGGCCTGTAGACGAGTGCACAAGAAGTTGCACAGGGGTGCGCAACTTCTTGCGCACTTTCACTTTGTTATCGGGTTTAGCGTTCGCTCAAACCTGCTATTTATCCTTTTAAGCTATTGATTTTGCTTCCTTAATTTATGGCTGGCACAGCCCTTGATATCTCCGTGGCCCCCGGATTGGCATTCACGCCTTTTCCGATGGTTTTTTGAGCACGGAGAGCATCCTTGGCAACCCCCTTAAATCTTCCCGTTGGTGGCGATAAACGCGAACCTCAGGTCGCGATTGTTCCGCTTGATCAAATTCAGGTTGAAGACGTTGGTCTTGGTGCGGCGAATGTTGATGCCTGGCTGCAGGAGATCAGCGGCGGGGTTGTCACGCTTGAGCGGATCAAGACTGTGGCCGGTGGGCTGCCGGTGGTGGGCAATATCATGGCGCTGGTCGATGCGCTGAATGACATCGTTCGGCTGGCGACCAGTGACAAGCGCGACCCGCTCGATTGGGTGAGTTTGGGCATCAACCTGATCGGGATGGTGCCTATTCCGCCGGGCATGGCGGCAGCGCGAATGACGCTGCGGCCGATGCTGTTTCTGGTGCGTCAGGAGATGCGCCAGGCGGGGAAGATGGTGCTGGGGGATGCGCTGATCGAGGTTCTAATCGGGCACCTGAATGCAACCATCGTCGGGACCCTCGATGATTTTGTGAGTCAGGCGCAGGCCAAGCTTCCCGGGATTCTCGAGGATGCGGGAAAGCTTGGGGAAGGCGTGCTGATTGAGATCGCTGCTGGCCTTGAAAAGCTGGTTAAGCCGGACCTCAACGCCAAGGCTGATTTGCTGGAAGCGGAGCAGTTGGTCCATGCCGCCGGGGATCTCTGGGCTTACGACCCTAAGGCGGCGATTGGGAATATTTTTGCGGCGGCTGCGGAGGTTTGCGTTGCGGCGGGCAAGGGTGCGGTGAATGGCGCCGTCGAACATCTCGTGCCTGAAGCAGTTAAAGAAAAGGTGGTCAGACAGGCCGATTTGTTGCGTGTTTTGGCTCCTCAGCTTCGGACGCAGATCAAGGGGTTGGCGGATCCCGGGGCTCAGTACTCCATCGGGGCGTTGCTGCAGACGTTGGCTGGGGCAGTTGTCAGTTGGCGTTCGCGAAATGGGCATGGGCAAGCCTTCAACATCAAACCGGGGGTTGTTAATCAGGCCAGGCGCCAGGGCGGCGAAGGGAAACTGGAGGCGGTTGGTTTCGAGAAGCCTGCGAAAGCCCGGCCTAACAAGCGGAAGAACTGTACGTGTCCGTGCCCTTGTGAATGTGCTTGTGGGTCGACGGCCAGGAGCATCAGTTTTGCGATGGGTTCGGAGTCGGTTACCCATACCGATTTC
>NZ_JAUFNS010000034.1:0-43798 GCF_041060445.1 Pseudomonas sp. W2-17
CGTGGGCCCGCGCCGAACGGACATCCATGTCCTGACGGCGCTCTCGCCGCATCCATGCGGCTCGGCCCACTGCGCGAGACCTGCGTTCAGCCTGCACCCAAGTCGCGATTGGCGGTGACTGGGCTTTTTGTGTATGAAGATCAAAAGCGCAAAGCAGATCAAAAGCGTCCCGGCTAAAGCCGGTCCCACTAGGTGCGCGCGGTGTTTTAGTGGAACCGGCTTTAGCCGGGAAGACGGTCCCACTGGCTGCATGCGTTGCTTTTAATGTGACCGGCTTCAGCCGGAGAGGCGGACCCACTGGCTGCATGCGTTGCTTTTAGTGGGACCGGCTTCAGCCGGGAAGGCGCCAGTTCAGGCAGGCGAAGGCCGATGAGACGACGCCGTCCCCGTGGGAGCGAGCTTGCTCGCGAATGCTGTTGATCGTGCGCGCGGGTAGCCGTAGCCAGGTCCGCAGTCAGCCGCTTAGACTGTCCCCTCTTTCTGTTTTCAAAGGACGAATCCAGTGAATGTTGCTATAGATCAGGTGGTAATCCATCGTTTTACCGAAGCCCATATCGAGGGCGTGACTGCGCTGTATAACGATCCTGAGGTGTGTCGTCAGGTGCTTCAGATGCCGTATCAGTCCACCGATGTGTGGCGCAAACGGCTGGCGGGGGCGGATGACAGGTCTGTGAAGCTTGTCGCTTTGCATCAGGGTCAGGTGATTGGCAACATTGGTCTGGAGCAATACGCGCGCATTCGTCAGCGTCATGTCGGGGCTATCGGCATGGGCGTGGCGGCAGGGTGGCAGGGCAAAGGGGTGGGGTCGCGGCTGATGGCCGCCGTGCTGGAAGTCGCGGACAACTGGATGAACCTGCACCGGGTTGAACTCACCGTCTTCGCCGACAACGAAGCCGCCCTGGCGCTCTACCGCAAATTCGGCTTCGAAACCGAAGGCCGCCTGCGGGACTACGCCATACGCGACGGCGTCCTCATTGACGCCATCAGCATGGCGCGATTGAAATAACCGCGCTTTAGAAAGAGCGACGCTGAGCGTCACAGGCTGCATTCCCACGCAGAGCGTGGGAATGATCAACAGCATTCGCGAGCAAGCTCGCTCCCACGGGCAGGGTGTTCGACCAGCAAAACTGCCAGCGTCCACACTGGCCTCTTCCCGGCTAAAGCCGGTCCCACTGAAAGCACACCGCGTACACCCGGTGGGACCGGCTTCAGCCGGGAAGCTTTTGATCTGATCTAGACGCGCTTTTGATCTTCGTACTCAAAAGTCCAGACACCGCCAAACGCGACTTGAGTGAAGGAACCCGACGAAGTCGGGCCCAACCAGGAGCACAAGCCCTTGATTACTTGGGGCCTTATCAAGTCACTCGCCGAAGGCGAAACAGTCTGCCCCCAGGCAGACGCCCTTGATCTCCCAATCAAAAACCAAAAAGCCCCGCGTCTCTCAACGCGGGGCTTCCAGTTACAGACGACTAAATCCTCAAACCACAGCCGTCTGCCCACTCATCGCCAGATCCAGCAACTCACGGTTAGCGACCGCATACATCGCATAATCGTTACCGCTTGCCGCACGCAACTCCACCAACATCGCGCGCCAGCGCTCGACCATCGGCAAATGCTGCTCCAGCCACAGACTCAAACGCTCCTCAACATCCGCAGGACCATTCGCCATCTGCAACACCGACACCGTAATCGCCCGCTGCTGCCAGTCGATATCATCACGGAACGCTTCACGTGCCAGCGCCTGCCAATTGTTCTCCACCGGCAACGCACTGATCTGCTGCAGATACCACGTCACGTCCAGCGAACTGCCCACCGCGAAATACACCTTCGCCACGTCCGCTGCATTCTGACCGGTCACGTCCGACGCCTCGATGATCGGCAACAGCGTATACAAATGACTCGTACCCGCCACCATCCGCGCCAGCAACTCCGGCACGCCCGCCGCAACATACTCCTGATATCGCGTCTGCCACACCTCACGGGTCGGCCCTTCCAGCAACTCGTCCAGCTTCAGACCCAGCGCCGCGATGTGCGGACCGAAGTGCGCCACGTCACGGGCCGCGTCCAGTTCGTTGCGACGGCTGCGCAAGAACCAGCGCGTCGCGCGACGGCCCAGACGCATCAGCTCATCCATCAACGCCAGTTGAATCTCGGCCGGGACCTTGTAGTCCAGCGCCTCGATCTGACGGAACCAGTGCGGGAGATGGAAAATGTCACGCACGATCACGTAAGCACCGGCCACGTTGGCCGCGGTCATGCCGGTCGACTCTTTGAGCCGCTGCACGAACGTGATGCCCATGTGGTTGACCAGGTCGTTGGCGATCTGCGTGCTGACGATTTCGCGCTTCAGACGGTGACGACGCATCGACTCGGAAAACTTCGCGCCCAGTGACGGCGGGAACGCCGTTTCCATGTCGCGGGCCAAGTAGTCGTCATCCGGAACGCGGGATTCCAGCAGCGCTTCCTTGAGGTCGATCTTGCTGTAGGAAATCAGCACCGACAGCTCGGCCCGGGTCAGACCCTTCTTCTCGGCGATGCGCTCGGCCAATTGATCTTCCGCCGGCAGGAACTCGATGGCACGGTCCAGCTTGCCCCGCGCCTCCAGGTCGCTCATCAGGCGCTTGTACTCGGCGATCCGCTCGTAGGCACGGCGCTCTGCCAGGGACAGGGCCTGGGTCTGCTTGTAGTTGTTGCCGAGAACGAGGTTGCCCACTTCGTCGGTCATGCTTTCGAGCAGCAGGTTGCGCTGCTTCTCGGTCATGTCGCCGGCCTGGACCACTTCGTTCAGCAGGATCTTGATGTTCACTTCATGGTCGGAGCAGTCCACACCACCGGCGTTGTCGATGAAGTCGGTGTTGGTCGCGCCGCCCATCAGGCCGAATTCGACACGGCCCAACTGGGTCATGCCCAGGTTACCGCCCTCGCCCACCACCTTGCAGCGCAACTGATTGCCGTTGACGCGCAGCGCGTCGTTGGCCTTGTCGCCGACGTCCGCGTGGGACTCGGTGCTGGCCTTGACGTAGGTGCCGATGCCGCCGTTCCACAGCAGATCCACTGGCGCCTTGAGCAGCGCGTGCATCAGTTCGGTCGGGGTCAGCTTGTCAGCGGTGATGTCGAAGCGCGCTTTCATCTGCGGGGTGATCGCGATGCTTTTCGCGCTGCGCGGGAAGATACCGCCGCCTTCGGACATCAGGCTGGTGTCGTAATCGGTCCACGCTGAACGCGGCAGGTCAAACAGACGCTGACGCTCAACGAAGCTGCTCGCCGGGTCCGGATTCGGATCGATGAAGATATGCAGGTGGTTGAAGGCCGCGACCAGTTGCAGCTTGTCGGACATCAGCAGGCCGTTACCGAACACGTCACCGGCCATGTCGCCGACGCCGATCACGCTGATGCTGTCCTGCTGCACATTGATGCCGCGCTCGCGGAAGTGGCGCTGCACGCCGACCCACGCGCCCTTGGCGGTGATGCCCATTTTCTTGTGGTCGTAACCCGCCGAGCCGCCGGAAGCGAAGGCGTCGCCAAGCCAGAAACCGTAGTCGATGGCGATACCGTTGGCGATGTCGGAGAAGGTCGCGGTGCCTTTGTCGGCAGCGACGACCAAGTACGGGTCATCGTCGTCGTGGCGCACGACATTGGCCGGCGGCACCAGTGCGCCTTCTTTCAGGTTGTCGGTGATGTCCAGCAGACCGGAAATGAACAGGCGATAGCAGGCAATCGCTTCGGCCTGGATCTCGTCGCGGGTCCCGGTGGTCGGCAGACGACGGGGCAGGAAGCCGCCCTTGGCGCCGACCGGCACGATGACCGAGTTCTTCACTTGCTGGGCTTTGACCAGACCCAGCACTTCGGTGCGGAAGTCTTCTTCACGGTCGGACCAGCGCAGGCCGCCACGGGCTACGTTGCCGAAGCGCAGGTGAACGCCTTCGACACGCGGTGAGTAGACGAAGATTTCGAACTTCGGCACTGGCTTCGGCAGCTCGGGGATCAGGCGCGGGTTGAACTTGAAGCTGAAGTAGCTCTTGCTCTGGCCGTTGGCGTCGGTCTGGTAGAAGTTGGTGCGCATGGTCGCCTTGATCAGGTCAAGGTAGCGACGCAGGATGCGGTCTTCGTTGAGCACTTGCACGCCGTCCAGCGCAGTCAGAATCGCCTGCTCCAGACGCTGCTGCATGTCGTCGAGGTCGCCGCCGCTCAGTTTGCGCGCCAGATAGAAGCGGGTCTTGAACAGACGCGTCAGCTCCCGGGCGATGTCGGCGTGGTTGTTGAGCGTGCTGGCAATGTAACCCAGGTCAAAGCCCAGACGGATCTGCTTCAGGTAACGCGCGTAGGCACGCAGCAGCGCCACGTCGCGCCATGGCAGACCGGCCGTCAGCACCAGACGGTTGAAGGCGTCGTTTTCGGCTTCGCCACGCACGATGTGGACGAAGGCGTCCTGCAGCGTGTCGTTGAGCTGTTGCAGGTCCAGTTTCAGACCTTCGCCGTAGGTGAACGCGAAGTCGTGAATCCAGAATTCGCGGCCGTTGGTGTGACGCAGGCGGTACGGGAACTCACCGAGCACGCGCAGGCCAAGGTTTTCCAGAATCGGCAGCACATCGGACAGCGCCAGCGGCGTGTCAGCGTGGTACAGCTTGCAGTGCAGCTGCGCCTTGTCGCCGGACAGCGGCTGATAAAAGCTCATCACCAGCGGATTGGCTTCAGACAGGCTCAGCACGTGCTGCATGTCGACCACGGCAGAATGCGCGGCGAAACGCTCGCGGTAGCCTGCCGGGAAACCTTTCGGGAAGTCGGCCAGCACGTTGGTGCCCTGGGCTTCACCGAAGCTTTCGATGACCAGACTGGCGTAGTCGTCTTTCCACGAACGGCAGGCCTGGATGACTTCGTTTTCCAGCTGCTGCGGGTCGATGTCGAGGGTGACTTTCGGGTCCACACGCAGGATCAGCTGCACGCGCGCCAATACCGACTCGGAGAAGAAGGTCCAGAATTCGCAGTCGGTCGCCTTCAGGCGATCCATCAGCACTTGCTGAATCTTCTGACGGACTTCGGTGGAGTAGACGTCGCGCGGCACGTAGGCCAGGCAGTAGCAGAAACGGCCGTACGGGTCTTTGCGCAGGAACACGCGGATCTTGTTGCGCTCCTGGATCTGCACGATCGACATGACGGTGGTGAACAGCTCGTCCACCGGAGTCTGGAACAGGTCATCGCGGGGCAGCACTTCAACCACCTGCGCCAGTTCCTTGCCCAGGTGCGCCTTGGCGTCGAAGCCGGAACGGCGCTCGACTTCGGCGACCTTGCGGCGGATGTACGGAATGGCGCGCACGCTTTCGCCATACACCGACGAGGTGTACAGGCCCATGAAGCGCGATTCCTTGATGACCTTGCCGTCGGCGTCAATCTGGCGAATCGACACGTAGTCCGGGTACGCCGGGCGATGCACGCGGCTCGGGTGCGCGGCTTTGGCGAAGGACAGCAGGGTCGGCTCCTGCAGGTAATTCACTGCATAGCCTTCGATGTGCAGGTCTTCGGCGGTGAGCCCTGCGCGCAGCAGTTTGGTCAGACCGAGGAAGGACGACGGTTCGTACTGGAGCTGACCGCCCTCGCCTTCGTTGCTGACGGTGAATTCTTCATAGCCGAGGAAGGTGAAGTGGTTGTTCACCAGCCACTCGAGGAACACCTTGACCTCGGATTTCTCCTCGGGGTCGATGTTGTATTCGGTGGCGTCGATGTCGGCCAGCAGCTCGTGGAGCTTGGCTTTCATCGGCTCGAAGTCTTCAACGGCAACGCGGACTTCGCCCAGCACCTGCTCCAGTTCGCGGGCGAGCACGTTCAGCTCCGCGGCATTGGCGCAACGGTCGATCTCCAGGTACATCAACGATTCTTGCAGGACGTCGTCGCCGGTGGTGCCTTTTGGCAGCAGTTCGAGCAACTGGCCTTTCGCATCGCGGCGTACGCTCAGCACGGTGGTCTGCAGCGTATGGATGCTGTAACCGCGGCGGTTCAGTTCGGTACGCACCGAGTCGACCAAAAAGGGCAGGTCGTGGTGCAGGACTTCGACGGCGGTGTGGGTGGACTGCCAGCCGTGACGTTCGTAATCGGGGTTGTAGACGCGGACCTGGGGCGTGCCGTGCTCGAAGCGTTCGAGCAGGCGCCAGGCCGAGAGGGTGCAACCGGCCAGGTCAGAGAGTCTGCGCTGGGTGAGTTCGTCGAGGGAGATGATGCCGAAGAATTGCTCGGCGAACAGCGCCACTTGTGGCAGTGCCTGTTCGCTGATGTGCTGAGCCAGTGCCGCTCGCAGTTGGTGCTGGAAGTCGGACTTGCTGGCTGCGGTGAAGAACGCCATCTGTGGTACTCCGATTGGCTTGAGCTTTTATATAGGAGAGATGCGTGTGTCGGGTGGAGCTTGTGTGTTTGTCTCGTTTGCGTCTGGTCGATGATAGTCAGCATAACGTGACAGGGGGCGTCGCGTTTCGCGTTGCCTGTTTTACTAACGCTTTTGGTGTGTGTGCCGTCACATTTGTTCGGCGTGGGTGCAGCTTAACGAGTGGCGCCCTGAATCTGCTTGCGATGCTGCGACATATTCGGACATCGGGTTGCAGGGCTGGACCTGCGGCGTGGCTTAGTGCGCCAGGATCAAGGGCGTCGGCCTAACGGCCTCGGGTTTCGCCTTCGGCGAGTTACTTGGAAAAGCACCCCAAGTAACCAAGGGTGCCTGCTCCTGGTTTGGCCCTTCCTTCGTCAGGGTTCCTTCACTCCGGTCCCGCTCCGTGGGCCCGCGCCGAACGGACATCCATGTCCTGACGGCGCTCTCGCCGCATCCATGCGGCTAGACCCACTGCGCGAAACCTGCGTTCAGCCTGCACCCAAGTCGCGATTGGCGGTGACTGGACTTTTTGCGTATGAAGATCAAGAGCAAGGAGCAGATCAAAAACTTCCCGGCTGAAGCCGGTCCCACAGGCTGTACGCGATGCTTTTTTAGTGGGACCGGCTTTAGCCGGGAAGAGGCCAGTTTGGTCGCCATCAATTTCGCGGCTGATCGTTCCCACTCGATGCACGCGGTGCCTTTTAGTGGGACCGGCTTTAGCCGGGAAGGGGCCGGTTTGGTCGCTGTCAATAATGGAGCGAACGCATCAGGTCAGGCTCCACCCAACCACTCGGCCCGTCACCCACCGCAATCTTCAGCAAATCTCTCACAGGACTGGCAAAATCCATCCCTGCCCTGAACCCATCCACGGGAGTTACCGCCATGCAAATGACCACCGACAGCTTCATCTATAACCCACGCGACGAGGAGGAGGAGGATATGGCGCTGGCCTGCTGCCATGGCAGCAACACAGGGGATCTGTTTCTGCTCGCGCGTTTCCCCGATGAGGATGAGGTCGATATCACGTTTCGTGACGACACCATTCATGTCGAAGACAACATCACCGTCACCCTGAGCACCACCCGGCTGTTGGTCGAAATCGACGCCGGCGACGCCAAGCCCCTGGGCGGTGATACCGCGTATGAGATCACCCACAGCACCCCCGCCAGTGAATTGACCGAGCTGGACGCCACGTTGCGGATCATCCTCAACGGTGTCGGGACGTACGTCAGCCAGATCAACTGAGACCCCGGCAGCACCGGGCGGCAAATGACGCAAATGTAAGACAGTTCTTGTTTTAGCCCAGTCCTTTGCTGAAAAGCCGAAAAAACCCGCCGGCCGATTAGTCGGCGCCCCTGCGATGGATTAAAGTAACGCCCCCAGCTTCGGCGCCACTTGGCGCTGCTGCCTCTCCTGCCAGGAACTGTCATCGATGGAACATCGTGAAGCGTTGATCGCGCTGCGGACCTTTCTTTCCACCCAGATTCTCGGGCAGGAGAAACTGGTTGAGCGCTTGCTGATCGCGCTGTTGGCCGACGGCCACATGCTTGTCGAAGGCGCGCCGGGTCTGGCCAAGACCAAAGCGATCAAAGAGCTGGCGGAAGGCATCGAAGCACAATTTCATCGCATTCAGTTCACCCCCGACCTGCTCCCGGCCGACATCACCGGCACCGAGATCTATCGTCCGGAAACCGGCAGTTTCGTGTTTCAGCAAGGCCCCATCTTCCACAATCTGGTGCTCGCCGACGAAATCAACCGCGCGCCGGCCAAGGTGCAATCTGCCTTGCTGGAGGCGATGGCCGAGCGTCAGGTCAGTGTCGGGCGCAGTACCTACGACCTGTCGCCGCTGTTTCTGGTGATGGCGACGCAGAACCCCATCGAGCAGGAAGGCACCTACCCGCTGCCCGAAGCGCAGCTCGATCGTTTTCTGATGCACGTCAAGATCGGCTTCCCGGACGCCACCGTCGAACGCAAGATTCTCCAGCAGGCCCGGGGCGAAGCGCTGAATGGCGAGACGAAGCCCGAGCGCCGCGTCAGCCAGCAGGCGATTTTCGCCGCGCGCAAGGAAATCCTCGGTCTGTACATGGCCGATGCCGTCGAGGAATACCTGGTGCAACTGGTGATGGCGACCCGTACGCCCGCCAAGTTCGATGCCGAGCTGGCCGAGTGGATCGGTTATGGCGCAAGCCCCCGTGGTTCGATTTCCCTGGACCGCTGCGCCCGGGCCCACGCCTGGCTGGCCGGGCGCGACTTCGTCAGCCCGGAAGACATTCAGGCGATGGTCTTCGATGTGCTGCGTCATCGCATCATCCTGTCGTTCGAAGCAGAAGCGGCGGGCATCGATCAAGACCGCGTGATCCAGCGCATTCTCGACGTCGTGGCCGTCGCCTGACCCCATGCAACCCTATCTGATCTCCCAACCGGGCATCCGCATCAGCCTCGCCGACCTCATTGAGATGCGTCATCGCGTGCGGGAAGTGCAGCTGTTTTCAACGCCCAGCCAGCGCAGCCCGTTGATCGGTCTGCACCACTCCAAGCTGCGCGGGCGCGGCGTCGACTTCGATCAGGTCAGGGTGTATCAGGCCGGCGACGACGTCAGGACCATCGACTGGCGCGTCACCGCCCGAACGCAAGAGCC
Source organism: Pseudomonas sp. W2-17 (assembly GCF_041060445.1). Taxonomy (NCBI): domain Bacteria; kingdom Pseudomonadati; phylum Pseudomonadota; class Gammaproteobacteria; order Pseudomonadales; family Pseudomonadaceae; genus Pseudomonas; species Pseudomonas sp. W2-17. The sequence continues at coordinate 8,994 of NZ_JAUFNS010000034.1, forward strand.
CCACACCAAACTGTTTCACGAAGAACGCGAGCGGCCGATTTTCATCATGGTCGAGCAAAGCCGCCGCCTGTTTTTCGGCTCCGGGCTGATGTTCAAATCAGTCCTCGCCGCCCAGGCCGCGGCATTGGTGGGATGGGCCGCGCTGGGCCACAACGACCGGGTCGGCGGGCTGGTGTTCGGTGACAACGAGCATTACGAAATCAAACCGCGACGCAGCAAACAAAGCCTGCTGCAACTGCTGAACCGGCTGGTGCGGGTCAATCAGTCGCTGCACACCGAAGCCGCCGCCGACCGCGATACCTTTGGCGTGGCGCTGCGCCGTGCGCGGGAAGTCATGCGTCCGGGCAGTCTGGCGATCATCCTGTGCGACGAGCGCGCGTTGTCCGACTCCGCAGAACAACAGCTGACTCTGCTGTCACGGCACTGCGACCTGTTGTTGCTGCCACTGTCCGATCCGCTGGATCACGCCTTGCCCGCCGCCGGTTTATTGCGCTTCGCTGACCGGGGCGCGCACCTTGAACTCGACACGCTGAACGCCGACTTGCGTCAGAGCTACCGTGCCCAGGGCGAGGCGCGTCAGGCGCGCTGGGAACTGCTGGCGCAGAAGCTGCGCGTGCTGATGATGCCGTTGAGCACCCAGCGTGAAATGGTCGAGCAACTGCGCGAATACCTCAACGGCCAGCGCCCGGTGAAACAACCATGAGTGCGCTGGACCAGCTGCAACCGCTAATCCTGCCGGAGCCGGTCGGTTTCTGGCCGCCTGCGCCGGGCTGGTGGCTATTGCTGATCCTGCTGCCGGCGCTGGGCTACGGCCTGTGGCGCGCGCGCACGCTGCTGCCGAAAAAGGCCAGCCGCGAAACCGTCGAGCCATTGGACCCGCTGCGCCAGGCTGCGCTGGTCGAACTCGCGCAGATGCCCAAACCCTACGACGGCGCCCCGGCCGGTGCCTGGCTGCAACAGATCAATGGTCTGCTCAAGCGCCTGTGCCGCAATCACTACCCCTACAGCCAGAGCCACACCCTCAACGGCCGCAAATGGCTGGCGTTTCTCGATAACCGCTGCCCGGCCGCCGGCCTGACGCGCTGGATGATCCTCGTCGAGGGCGCCTACAAGCCGGAATGCAAACTCGACGACAAGGCCATCAACGGCCTGACCCAGTCGGTCGAGACCTGGATTCGCAAGCATGTTTGAGTTCGCCTGGCCGTGGCTTTTCGCCCTCCTCCCGCTGCCGTGGGTGATGCGCTTCGTGCTGCCCGCCGCAGACAGCGGCGAAGCGGCGTTGAAAATCAGCTTTCTCCCCGAGCTGGAAGGCCTCGCCGGTCGTCGCGCCCGAACCCGTTTGCCGGGCTGGCGGCGTCAGTTGCCGTTCATTACCGTCTGGCTCCTGCTGCTGGTCGCTGCCGCCCGCCCGCAATGGCTGGGCGAGCCGTTGCCGGTTGCCGCCAGCGGGCGCGATCTGCTGGTGGCGGTGGACGTGTCGGGGTCGATGGATTACCCGGACATGGTCTGGAAAAACGATGAGGTCAGCCGGTTGACCCTGGTGAAAATGCTGCTGGGGGACTTTCTCGAGCACCGTCAGGGCGATCGCATCGGCCTGATTCTGTTCGGCAGTCAGGCGTATCTGCAGGCGCCGTTGACCTTCGACCGCAAGACTGTGCGGGTCTGGCTGGACGAAGCGCGCATCGGCATTGCCGGCAAGAACACCGCCATTGGCGACGCGATCGGGCTGGCGTTGAAGCGTCTGCGCCAGCGTCCGGCCCAGAGCCGCGTGCTGATTCTGGTCACCGACGGCGCCAACAATGCGGGCCAGATCGACCCGAGAACCGCCGCGCGTCTGGCCGCCAGCGAAGGCGTGAAAATCTACCCGATCGGCATCGGCGCCGATCCCGACAAAGGCGCCACCAGCATTCTCGGCCTCAACCCCAGCCTGGATCTGGACGAGCCTGCGCTGCGGGAAATCGCTGCGGTCAGCGGTGGGCAGTATTTCCGCGCGCGCAACGGCGCCGAACTCGCCAGCATCGGCAAGGCACTGGACCGGCTGGAGCCTGTCGCGCAACAACCGACCCAGGCACGTCCGGCGCGGGCGCTTTATCACGTACCACTGACGATGGCGCTGTTGTTGAGCCTGCTGCTGGTGGTTCAGGAGCGCTGGCCGAACAACCCGGTTTATCGCTTCTTCGCGCGCCGGCCGACGATTGTGTGGCGTACGCAGTGGCGTCAGCACTTGAAGCGCCTGACGAGGCGCCCATGATCGAATTCCTGTCCGGTCTCTGGCCCCATTGGTCGCGCCCAGGCTGGCTGCTGATGCTACCGGCGCTCGGCTGGCTGTTGTGGCGGTTATGGAATCGGCAGAAGCGCGTCGGGCGCTGGCAGATGATTATTCCCAGCGCCTTTCATTCCGCCCTGCTCAGCGGCGGAGGCGGTCGGGAAAGCAAATTGCCGTGGGTGGTGCTGGGGCTTGGCTGGTTGCTGGCGGTGTTGGCACTGCTCGGGCCGAGCTGGCAGCGGGTTGAGCAGAACAGCCAGCGGCCGGTCGATCCGCTGGTGGTGATGCTGGAGCTGACCCCGGAAATGCTCGCGGCTGACAGCCCGCCCACCCGACTCGAACAGGCGCGACGCAAGTTGCTCGATCTGTTACAGGCGCGCAGCGATTCACAGACCGCGATCATCGTCTACGCCGGCAGCGCCCATACGCTGGTGCCGCTGTCCGATGATCTGGCGACCAGCAAAAACCTGCTGGATGCGATCAAGCCGTCGATCATGCCAGGAGCCGGCCAGCGCGCGGACCTTGCCGTGCGCAAGGCGCTGGATTTGCTGGAACAGGGTGACCTGGGCCAAGGGCGGCTGCTGTGGATCGGTTCGTCCCTCAGCGACGCCGAGCGTCAGGGCATTCGCACTGCGATGACCGGCCGCGATGCCCCTCCTTTACTGATGCTCGGGGTCGGCACCGCGGAAGGCGCGCCGGTCACCCAGGAGAAAGGCGGTTTCCTGAAGGACGCTCAGGGCGGCATCCTTGTGCCGCGTCTGGACGGGCCGGTGCTCAAGGATTTCGCCGACAGCATGGGCGGTCGTTACGCCTCGCTGCGCCTGGACAATCAGGACCTGAACGACCTCGGTCTGCTGGACGGTCCGAAGAGCCTGATCAGCCAGGGCCAGAAGGTGCGGCTCGACCGCTGGGCCGATCAGGGCTACTGGTTGCTGCTGCCGCTTCTGCTGCTGGCCGGTTGCGCCGGGCGACGCGGTTGGTTGCTGTGCCTGCCGCTGTTGCTGATGGCCGTGCCGCAACCCAGCTATGCCTTCGGCTTCGAAGACCTGTGGCGCCGCCCCGACCAACAGGGCGAACACTTGCTCAAGCGTCATCACCCGGCGGAAGCCGCGCGGCATTTCGAAGACCCGCAGTGGCAAGGCGTCGCGCTGTATCAGGCCGGTGACTATGCCGGCGCCGTCCAGCGCTTTGCCAAGGGCAGCAGCGCCGCCGACCATTACAATCGCGGCAATGCACTGGCCCGAAGCGGTGAGCTGGAAGCCGCCATCGACGCCTATGAACAGGCGCTGGAGCGTCAACCGGACTTCCCGGCGGCGTCAGCCAACAAGGCGTTGGTGGAAAAGGTGCTGGAGCAGAACAAAGCGTCGAACCAGGCGAAAGCAGACGAGAAGGCGAAGAGTGACGAGAACGCCGACAATGCCCGCGAAGGCAATACCGGACAGTCGTCATCGAGTGCGCCATCAGCCCAGCAGGATCCCGATGCCGAACGCTCGGCCAGCGATCAGCAAAACGCCGCCGACGAGCAGGCTTCCGGCGCGGGATCCGACAGCGACGAGCCGGCGCGTGCCTCCGGCAAACCGGCCGACGGACAGATCGATGGCGAGCAGAAACAGGCGCTCGAACAATGGCTGCGACAGATCCCCGACGAACCCGGTGAGCTGTTGCGGCGCAAATTCTGGTACGAACAACAGCAGCATCAGGAAAAGACCCGATGAGTCGTCTGCACAGGTTGCTGATCGCAGGAATGTGGTGCCTGTTCGCCTTGGTGGCGCCGTTGGCCCAGGCCGACAGTGCAGGCTCCACGCTGCAATCCAGCGTTGACCGCACACGCGTCAACACCGGCGAAACCGTCGAACTGACCCTTGAAACCGACGACGCGACCGTCTTCGGCCGGCCGGACATGAGCGCGCTGGACGCCGACTTCGAGGTCCGCGACACCCGCCAGCTCAACAGCCTGACCACGCTGGAAGGCAACGTCCACGCGACGACCCGCTGGCTGATCACACTGATGCCCCGCCACAGCGGCTCGATTGAAATCCCGTCGTTGAAGCTGGGCGAAATGACCAGCCAGCCGATCGTGCTGCAAGTGGTCGACGTCGGCCCCGCCGCCCAGGGCCAGGAGCAGAAGCTCGCGCCGGTGTTCATGGAGGCGAGCCTCGATCAGGACAGCGTGTATGTTCAGGCGCAGGTCTTGCTCACCGTGCGCATTTACCATTCGGTGTCGCTGTTCGACGACAGCAGCCTGACACCGCTGCAAGTGCCGGACGCGCGCATCGAAAAGCTCGGCGACACGCGCACGTACGAGAAGCAGATCAATGGCATTCGCCACGGCGTGATCGAAATGCGCTATGCGCTTTACCCGCAGCACAGCGGTGCGCTGACCATCCCCGCCCAGGCGTTCAGCGCCACGCTGGTTCAGGACACCACCGACGCCGCTGCGGCCGCCGCCATGGCGCCCGGCGCGATTGCCAGCGGCCCGAAACCCGGCCGACTGATGCACGTGACGTCGCTGCCCCTGACCCTCGACGTCAAGCCGCAACCGGCGCACTACCCCGCCGATACGCCATGGCTGCCGGCGCGCAGCATCAGCCTCAGTGAAAACTGGAGCCCGGAACCTGCCCACAGCCAGGTCGGCGATTCCCTCACGCGCACCTTGCAATTGAAGGCCGAAGGGCTGTCCAGCGCGCAGTTGCCGCCGCTGCCTGCCACCGATGTCAGCGCATTGCGGCGCTACCCGGACCAGCCGCAACTGAGCAATCAGGCCGGTGAACGCGGCTTGACCGGCGTGCGTGAGGAACGCGAGGCGCTGGTGCCCAATCGTCCGGGCGCCATCGAGATTCCCGCTGTCGATCTGGTCTGGTGGAACACCCAGGAAGATCACCTGGAGCACAGCGCCCTGCCCGCCCGCACCTTGCAGGTCAGCCTCAACCCGGCGTTCGCCGTGGACACGCCCGTGAGCGACAACGGTAATGTGACGGTGATCGGCCCGCCGGTGTGGCCGTGGCAGTTGAGCACGGTGCTGTTGAGTTTCACCACGCTGCTGGGCTTCGGTCTGTGGTGGCGCGGGCGGTGGCAACCGGCGCTGGCCCGGGTCGCGCAAACGGGCCCGAGTCCGCGTACAGTGCTCGACGACCTGAAACGAGCGTGCCTGGCCAACGACCCCCACGCCACCCGCCAGGCGCTGGACGCCTGGGCCCGTCAGCAGCCGGAAACCCTGGCCGACATGGCCGCGCGCTTCGTGCCGCTGTCCCATGCGCTGGACGGGTTGAATGGAGCGCTGTACAGCGAGACCGAAAAACTGTGGCTGGGCGAAGACCTCTGGCGCGCCGTCAAAGCGCTGCCCGCCATCGAAAACCCCAAGGACCCGAACGGAGGCGACAGCCTGCCGCCGCTGTATCCAAAATGATTTCCATCGATCAGCGCGTTTTCCGGCAACGCTGGAAAACAGGCTGATCGTTAAACCAAGGTACCCCCATGCGTCTGTTCCACACCTCCGACTGGCACCTCGGCCAGAACCTTCATGGTCAGGAGCGAGATTTCGAACACGCCAGCTTTCTGACCTGGCTGCTGGCCCGTCTGGCCGAGCGCAAACCGGATGTCCTGCTGATCGCCGGCGACATCTTTGACACGGTCAATCCGCCGGTCAAATCCCAGGAGCGTCTGTATGACTTCATCGTCAGCGCCCACGAGCAGAACCCGCAGCTGACCATCGTCATGATCGCCGGCAACCACGACTCCGGCTCGCGCATCGAGTTGCCCGCGCCGTTGATGCGACGTCTGCGCACCCACGCCCTCGGCCGGGTGCTCTGGCTCGACGATGGCGTGCTCGACGTCGATCGCCTGTTGCTGCCGCTGAGCAACGCCAAGGGCAAAGTCGTCGGCTGGTGCCTGGCGCTGCCTTTCCTGCGCCCCGCCGAAGTGACCGGCGCCGCGCTGGGCGACAACTATCTGCGCGGTATCGGTCAGGTCCACGAAATGCTCATCGCCGCCGCAAACCAGCGGCGCAAGAAAGGCCAGGCGCTGATCGCCATCAGCCACGCGCACATGGCCGGCGGCTCGGTGTCGGAAGACTCCGAACGCAGCCTGATCATCGGCAACGCCGAAGCCCTGCCCGCCAGCCTGTTCGGCGAGAGCATCACCTACGTCGCCCTGGGTCATCTGCACAAACCCCAGCGAATCAATGGCGAAGACCGCATTCGCTACAGCGGCTCGCCGATTCCCCTGTCGTTTTCGGAAATCGGCTACCAGCACCAGATCCTCGAAATCGAGTGCGACGGCGACACACTGGTCAGCGTCAAACCGCTGCTGATCCCCCGCGCCGTGAACCTGCAACGGGTCGGCCCGGCGCTACTGGCCGAACTGTTGCTCCAACTGCGGGATCTCCCGGACATCGATTTGCTGGCCGACGTCGACCGTCAGCCGTGGCTCGAAGTCCGCGTGCGTCTGGACGAGCCGCAGCCGGACCTGCGCAATCAAATCGAAGCCGCGCTGGAGGGCAAGGCCGTGCGACTGGTGCGCATCGCCGCCGAATACGCCGGCAAGGGCGGTCGCGATGAAGACGCCAATCAAGACTTGATCGAGCTGGATCAACTGAGCCCGCAGGAGCTGTTCAGCCGCGCCTGGCAGGACAGTTACGGCAGTGAAGTGGATGAGCAGACGCTGCAGGACTTCGCGACCCTGCTTCAGGACGTGCAGCTGGAGAGCGAACAGCCATGAAGATCCTCGCCATTCGCCTGAAAAACCTCGCCTCGCTGGCTGGCCCGTTCGAGCTGGATTTCACCGCCGAGCCCCTCGCCAGCGCCGGCCTGTTCGCCATCACCGGCCCCACCGGCGCGGGCAAAAGCACGCTGCTGGACGCCTTGTGCCTGGCGCTGTTCGGCGCGATTCCCCGGCTGAACAACATCGGCCAGTCCCGCGTGCCGGAGATCGACGGCGACATCAGCACCAACGACCCGCGCAACCTGCTGCGTCGCGGCACCGGCAGCGGTTACGCCGAGGTGGATTTCGTCGGCATCGACAAGCGCCGGTATCGTGCGCGCTGGGAAGCCAACCGCGCCCGTGACAACGCCACGAAAAAGCTTCAGGCCAGCCGCCAGACGCTGATCGATCTGGACAGCGAGCAGATTCTCAGCACGCAGAACAAGACCGAGTACAAGGCCCTGCTGGAAGCGCGCCTGGGGCTGAACTTCGAGCAGTTCACCCGCGCGGTGATGCTGGCGCAAAGCGAGTTCAGCGCCTTCCTCAAGGCCGACGACAAAGACCGCAGCGAGCTGCTGGAAAAGCTCACCGACACGGCGATCTACAGCCAGCTGGGCCGCCGCGCCTACAGCAAAAGCAAGGAAGCCGAAGAAGCGCTGAAAACCCTTCAGGCCCAGGCCGGCACGTTGACGCCGATGGAGCCCGAGCAGCGTGCCGAGCTTGAGCTGCGCTTCAACGACGCCCAGCAGCAGCTGAAACTGCAACAGGCGCAACTGCGCCAGCTGGAGCTCAAGCAGCAGTGGTTCAAGGAGATGAATCGCCTGCGCGACAGCCATCAGGCGGCCAACGAACAGCTCGCCAGCGCCCGGCAGACATGGGACGCCCACAGTGCCGATCGTCAGCAGCTCGCGTTATTGGAGCGTCTGGCGCCGCAGCGGCATCTGTTCGGTCAGCGGTCCAGGCTTCAGGCTCAGCTCGCGCCGCTGACGGCCGCGATTCAGGCCCATCAGCTCAAGCAAACCGGGCTCGATGCGCGCATCGCCGACCTGGACAGCAAACGCATCAGCGCCGACGGCGCGTTGCAGCAAGCGCAGGAACAACTGCTCAATGCACGGCCTGTCCTCAGTGAAGCGTTCGAGCAGCAGGCCCAGCTCAACCACCTGAATCAGGAGCTGCAACAACTCGGCGAGCAGACGCGTGCCGCGCAGCAGGCCAGCACCGAAGGTCAGTCGACCCTCGATCAACTGGCCGAGCAGCAGCGGCAGGTCGAATCGCGCCTGCAGTCCATCGCCGAGCAGCTGGAGCAGAGCGCGTCGCTGACCACCTTGAGTCAGTCGTGGAGCGCCTACCGGCCGCGTCTTCAGCAAACCGTGCAGCTCAGCGCACGCCTGATTCAGGGCCGTGCCGAGCTGCCGCAGCTGGAGAAAAACGCCACCCTCGCCGAGCAGACGCTAAGCGAGCGCCGCAGCGCGTTGCAGGCGCTGTACGACGACGCCGAGGTCAAGGCCGACGCGGTCAGCCACGAGATCGAACGGCTGGGACACCTCCTGCAGGACAACCGCCAGCAGCACGGCGCCAGCGACTCACTTGAACGTCTGTGGCAGCGGCATCAGGACGTCGCCGGCCGCCTGCTCGACGTGCAAACCCGCCAGCAACAGGCCACCGAGCGCCGTGCCCAGGGCATCGCCCAAGGCCTGAAACTCAAGGCCGAACACGAAGCCGCCGAGCAGGCGCTGAAGGTCACCGTTGAACTGCTGCAACGCCAGCGCCTGGCCCGCAGCGCCAGTGTCGAGCAACTGCGCGAGCAACTGGTCGATCAGCAACCGTGCCCGGTTTGCGGCAGCGAAGAGCATCCCTATCACCAGTCCGCCGCGCTGCTTGAAGCGCTGTCGGGCCACGACGACGGCGAAGAAGCACGCGCCCGGCAAAACGTCGGGCAGCTCAGCGAAAAGCTGGCCGAGCTGCGCGCCGAAGTCGCTGAACTCAATAACCAGCTCAAGCAATCCAAACCGCAACAGGAGCAACTGGCCGAACAGCTGGAAAGACTGACGCCTGAACTGGAAGCCCACCCATTGCATCCGCGGTTGTTGGAGCAACCCGAGCACCTGCGCGGCGACTGGCTGAGCGAACGCCTGCATCAGCTGGCCCAGGAGATTCACAGCGCCGAACAGCGCCAGACCCGTCTGCTGAAAGTGCAGCGGGACGCCGAGTCGTTGCAGCAGCAGGTGCTCGATGCGCGCGAGGCCAGTCAGCAGGCGATGAAGCTGCTGGACGATCAGCGACGCCATATCGCCCTCGACAATCAGGGCTTCGAAGCGGCGCTGCAGGAGTTTGAGCCGCTGCTGCCTGCCGAAAGCCTGAGCCAGTGGCGCGAGTCGGCGACCCAGAGCTTCATGCAGCTGGACAACGACATTGCCGCCCGTGTCGAGCAGCTCGATCAGCAGAAGACCGAGCAGCAGGAGCACGGCGAGCGCGCGCAAAAACTCGAGCGCGAGCAAGCCACCCAGCAAAGTCGCGCGGCAGAACATCAAAAGTTGCAGGCTCAGCTCGATGCCCGTCAGCAGCAACACCAGACGGTGCAACAGCAACTGGCGCAGACCCTCGGCGACCACGCGTCACCCGAGCGCTGGCAGCACGCCCTTGAGCAGGCGGTCGAGCAGGCGCGTGAGGCGCAAAACGCCATCGCCCACGAACTGCAAGCGGCGCGCAGCGAACTGATCAAGCTGAGCGCAGAACTGGAGGGCGAGCAACAGCGCTTGCAGGCCCTTGAGCAGGAATTGGCAGAGCTCGAGCGGCAGATCGCCGAGTGGCGCAGCAGCCACAGCGAGCTCGACGATGCCGCGCTTGAGGTGTTGCTGGGGATGAGCGACGACAGCGTTGGCGAGTTGCGTCAGCAATTGCAGTCCAGCGAAAAAGCCCTGGAGCAAGCCCGGGTTCTGGTGGCAGAGCGCGCGGCGCAGTTGCAGCAGCATCAGGCTCAGCACAGCGACAGTGGCGACGCCGAGCAGTTACTGGCCGCGTTGACCGAAGCGCAGGCGCAATCGGTGGTTCAAGATCAACTGTGCGCCGACCTGCGCGCCCAGGTCAGCGAAGACAACCGCCGTCGCGACGCCAGCAGCGAGCTGCAAGAGCGCATCGCCCACGCACACGCTGAATATCTGCGCTGGGGCCGACTCAACGCGCTGATCGGCTCCGCCACCGGCGATACGTTCCGCAAGATCGCCCAAGCCTACAACCTTGATCTGCTGGTGCACCACGCCAACGCGCAGCTCAAGCAACTGGTGCGTCGTTATCGCCTGAAACGCGGCGGCAGCATGCTCGGCCTGCTGGTCATGGACACCGAAATGGGCGACGAACTTCGCTCGGTTCACTCGCTCTCGGGCGGTGAAACGTTCCTGGTGTCCCTCGCCCTGGCGCTGGGCCTGGCGTCCATGGCCTCCAGCACCTTGAAGATTGAATCGCTGTTCATCGACGAAGGCTTCGGCAGCCTTGACCCCGAATCCCTGCAAATGGCCATGGACGCCCTCGACGGGCTGCAAGCCCAGGGCCGCAAAGTCGGGGTGATCTCCCACGTGCAGGAAATGCACGAGCGCATCCCGGTGCAGATCCAGGTGCGGCGTCAGGGCAACGGCCTGAGCACCGTGGAGGTCAGCAGCGGCTAATCCGTTTTTTCACGACGCACGGACGCGCCTGATGGCGTTTCTGTGCAACCCTGTACCCCTTGCGCGACAGTCGCGCCAAACTCGAAAGAAGGTAAAACCACGTGGCAAACTCCAAAGTATTTTTCGACATCACTGCCAACGACGAGCCAATGGGCCGCATCGTCATGGAGCTGCACAACGACGTCGTTCCGAAAACCGCTGAAAACTTCCGTGCCCTGTGCACCGGCGAAAAAGGCGACGGCCTGAGCTACAAGGGTTCGTCGTTCCACCGCGTGATCCAGAACTTCATGCTGCAGGGCGGTGATTTCACTAACCACAACGGCACCGGCGGCAAGTCAATCTACGGCAACAAGTTCGAAGACGAAAACTTCACCCTCAAGCACACCGCCCCAGGTGACCTGTCGATGGCCAACGCTGGCCCGAACACCAACGGCAGCCAGTTCTTCATCACCACCATCGTCACCGAATGGCTGGACGGCAAACACGTCGTCTTCGGCAAAGTCGTTGAAGGCATGGACGTGGTCAAGGCCATCGAAGCGCTGGGTTCGCAATCCGGCCGTACCAGCAAGAAAGTCGTCATCGCCGACTGCGGCGAACTGACCGAGGCCTGAGCATGATGTCGGCGCCTCACGCTGAATCGACGGTGCCGACGCTCTACTCGTTTCGCCGCTGCCCCTACGCCATGCGCGCCCGCATGGCGCTGGGGTATTGCGGCGTACCGGTGCATACCGTGGAAGTCAGCCTCAAGGCCAAACCGGCGGAGATGCTCGAACGATCACCCAAGGGCACCGTGCCGGTTCTGGTCCTGGAAGACCGGATGCTGGAGCAGAGCCTGGAAATCATGCAGTGGGCCTTGGCGCAGCATGACCCGGACGATTGGTCCCTCGCACGCAACGTCGAAGGTCAGCAACAGATCGCCGCGCTGATCACGGAAAACGACAGCAGCTTCAAACAGGATCTGGATCACTACAAATACGCCGTGCGTTATCCCGAATTCACGCAGGAAGAATACCGCCAGCGGGGTGAGAGGTTTCTGCGCAGGCTGAACGAATTACTGACGTCACGGGACTTTCTGATCGCCGATCGACTGACCCTGGCCGACATCGCCATAGCGCCGTTCATACGGCAGTTCTGCGCGGTGGATGCGGACTGGTTCTGGCAAAGCCCCTACCCCCACCTGCAACGCTGGTTGGAGCGATTTCTCGCTTCGGACCTGTTCATCAATGCGATGGCCAAACGCTGATTACAGCCGCGTTATCCGCTACACCACTTCGCTACACCACTTCGAACTGAAAGATCGGCGAAATCATCTCGCTGTGCCGTGGCGGCGGATTGCCGGCATTGAGCTTTTGCGAGCGCTGCATCTCCACCGCTTCAGCGACCTCGGTCTTGAACTCCATGCTGCGTGCCACACCGCCCACCGAACCTTCGCCATGGCCGAGCAACGAGCAGCCGTTGTTGATGAGTGCAAAAAATACAATCACCCAGAAGTGAGCGCCTTTCACGACGCACGCCCCTGGGCCTGAACAGCCGCACGATTGAATTCAACTGAAGCGGTTTGCGTCGACATCTGCGACGCAGCATTGAGTTGTGGGTTCGTGCTGATGATGGTGACCACTGCGATGAAAACCACATACAACGCGATGGCGGTATATGCGCCGTGTTTAATTGAATTGAGGATGGCAGTGGCCATGATTGAAGCTCCGGGACGTGTCTGTTTCAGGCGCCCAGAATGCTTGAAGGGGTTCTTATTAAAAAACGATGGCGAGCGATTCAAAAGATCGATGGGGTTGATTATTGGAGGCTTTAATCAGGCTGATAGACCAACGCATTGTTCCTGTTTACATCAGTTCGTGTGGGAGCGAGCTTGCTCGCGAATAGGCCGTGCTGAATTGTCCAAAATGGCCCTGTCTGTAAATCGCTTCCTACGTAGTAGTAGGAATATGCCTGCCGTCACTGCGACCTCGCCCCATGGCGCGTCATCGCCTTTTTAGCGACGATTCCTCCAATGTTTAGAGCCGTGTAAGTGGTGAATGGACGCGCCGGGTTGACAGGGCGAGGTGCATGAGTGTCTTCTTTGGCACGCTGAAACATCTGTAACGAATTTGAGACTGTGACGACGTTTGCGCGTGACGTTAGCGATTATGCAAAAAAGAGCGTCAGCCCCGGAAAGGCTCGTAACCTGTTGTTGCTGAGCATGGCGGTAGCGTTCTGCCCCGTGCCTTCAAGGAGATTTTCATGATGATGGACCTTGCCGCGTTGCTCTCGCCCCGCACCCGCCGCCAGTTCAAGGGTGCCGGGCAAAATCAGAACCGGATCGATTTGCTCGCCAGTTTCAAGATAATGCAAAACGGCCAGCCCGTGCCCGACACCAGCGAACAGGAGTAGCCCTCATGTTTGAAGCCGCTCGGTTCGGTGACGAGATATCGCATACGGGCCTTGGGAGGATTTCTCCTCGGCGCTGCCTTGGGCATTGCATTAGTGGCCACAGTTGCTATCGCCACCTTCACCTGTGGGTTTGGCGTTGCGCTTCTCGCAGGGATGGCAGCAGGCGTTGGAGGTAGCCTGCTCACTGCTGCCGGAGAAGCCTTGGGTAGTCTATTTTCGTCCCCTTCCGGCACGATCGTAACCGCTTCGCCCAACGTCTTCGTTAACAGTCGCCAAGCGGCGCATGTTGCCCAAAGTCTAGGCGCATGCAGCAAGCATCCGGGGGCGCCCGCGCAGGTGGCCGAGGGGTCCACCAACGTCTTCATCAACGGCACAGCGGCGGCGCGCAAAAAAGACAAGCTCACCTGTGGCAGTACTATTTCCAGCGGCTCGGATAACGTCTTAATTGGCGGCGGTACCTACCGTTATTTACCCGTCGACGATGAAATTCCAGGCTGGTTGCGCACAACCGTTGATGTGTTGATGGCGGTGGCCGGTGCTGCCGGCGGCATTGCCCAACTGATCAAGCAAGGCACCCAGGCCGGCATGAAAGCGGTGATGCCGTGCGTGATGAAGTTCACCGCAGGCTTTGTGCTTGGCGAGGTCGGCAGCCGCTATGTGCTGGGGCCTGTGATCGAGCGTGCGGTCGGTGGTCATGCAGGCAACCCTGTTGATCTGACCACAGGCCGTAAATTCATCCCCGATGAAGTCGATTTCAGCCTGCCCGGTTTGATGCCAATCGAGTGGTCGCGGTTTTATGCCAGCGATCTCGCCGTCGACAGCATTTTGGGTCGGGGCTGGATCATGCCTTGGGAGCAGAGCCTGCGTCGCAAAGGCAGCTTCGTTTACCTCACCGATAATCAGGGTCGAACCGTTCCTTTCGTGAATGTCGAACCGGGCCAGCGGATCTATAATCCCCACGAACAGGTTTATCTGGTCTGCACCGAGGGCGGGCATTACCTCCTGCAAACCCTTGACAACATCTTCTTCTACTTTGGCAAAGTCCCGGACGACAATACCCCGGCGCCGGTCCAGCGAATCGAAAACGCCCTTGGGCATTTTCTGCATTTCACCTACACCGTCGCCGGCACGCTCACTGACATTAGTGCCACTGGCGGCGTGCGTGTTTACCTGGATTACGACCATCCATTGGGGCGCCTGACTGACGTCAGACGCGTGGTCGATAATCTTGCCGTTGAAACCCTCGTCCGGTATCGCTACGACGACAACGGCCAGCTCACCGAAGTGATCAACCGCAACGGCGACTTGACACGCCGTTTCAGCTACGCCGACGGCGTGATGGTCAGTCACAGCAACGCGCTGGGCCTGAGCTGCAGCTACCGCTGGGAAACCCTTGACGGTCAGCCCCGCGTGGTGGAGCACTGGACCAGCGACGGCGAGCACTTTCATTTCCGTTATGACTTCAAGAACCGGACTTCCTGGGCGGTCGATGTATTGGGCCGCGAGCTGGAAGTGCACTACAACGAGGATCATCGCGTTGTTGCGAGCCGTGACTACGGTGGCGAACGTTACGCGATCGAGATCGACGACACCGGCAACATGACCGGACTGACGCTGCCAGATGGTAACCGTCTGACGCTCAAGTACGACGAATATTCGCGACTGGTTGAGGAGTCGGACCCGCTCGGCCGGACCATCAGCTACAGCTATCACCACCTGACAACGCTGGTCTCGTCGGTCACTTACCCAGACGGCAGCACCTGGAAAGCCCGTTACGATAAAAAAGGTAATCTCATCGCAGAAGTCGATGCACTCGGCCACAAAACCGAGTACCTCAACAGCGAAGACGGCCTGCCGCACACGATTATCGACGCGACCTACAAGTCGAAATATCTCTGGTGGAACACGTTCGCTCAGGTCGAGCGTTTTCAGGATTGCTCCGGCAAAAGCACCTTTTACGCCTACGACGACCGGTCCCACCTGATCGCTGTGACAGATGCGCTGAACCAGACCACACGGCTTGAGCGCAAACCTGACGGCGAAGTGCTGCGCATCGAGCATCCGGATGGTACGACTGAGTCGTTTACCTACAACGCCATTGGCCAGGTGCTGACGCACACCGATGGCAAGGGACAGACCACGCGTCTGTACCGTACGGCGCGCGGTTTGCCTTCAAGCCGACAGGATGCGAAGGGTCAACGCATTCGCTACGAATACGACAAGGCGATTCGCCTGACCGCGCTGGTCAATGAAAACAACGCCACGTACACCTTCGAATACGACGCCTCCGACCGCCTGACCGAAGAAAAGCGCATCGACAACCTGACGCGCCGGTTCACCTACAACTTGGGTGGGCATCTGACGCGCTTGGATGAAATCGGCTACGGCGACAGGGCGGAGCGGCCGCAGCGCAGTACGGAATTTGAACGCGATGTGATTGGACGGTTGCTGGCCAAAGTCAATCAGGATGCGCGGCAGGATTACAGTTATGACGATGCGGATCGGTTGCTCAGCATTCACCGGCTGCCTTCAAGCATTGGCAAGAAACTGGGTGTTGAGGAAGAGACACTCGACTTCAGTTATGACCTGTTAGGTCGTTTGGTAAAAGAAACCACACCGCAAGGGGCGCTGGCCTACGAATACGATCCGCTGAGCAACCTGACCACGCTGACGTTGCCGACCGGTCAGCACCTGAATCATCTGTATTACGGCAGCGGCCACCTGCACCAACTGAACCTCGACGGGCTGCTCAGCAGTGACATGGAGCGCGATGACCTGCATCGGGAGGTCTATCGGTCTCAAGGCAAGCTCACCAGTTGCTTTGGTTACGACGCGATGGGGCGTAAGAGCTGGCAGTTTGCGTCGACTATCCCGGCTGAAAAGCTGTCGCAGATCCAGAACCCAGGCATCAATCCGTCCTTGCTCGTGAGCCACGCGTACAACCCGATCCATCGGCGTTATGAATACGATCCCGCGGGCGAACTGGTTCGAACGCTCGACAAACTGCGCGGTGAGATCGAATACGAATACGAGGCCAACGGCCAGCTGCACAGTCGTGACACCGGGCGCTTGGATAGCGAAGAGTTCCGATACGACGCTGCGGCCAACCGCCTGAATTTCAATACCAGCCAGTTCGACCACGTCAAAGACAACCGCATCAAGCAATGGCGCGATCAGGAATATGCCTACGACGCCTGGGGCAACCTCGTTGAAAAACGCTCAGGGCTGAGCAAGCTGCAGACCTTTACCTACGACTGCGAAAACCAGCTCGTGCGTGCGGAAACGATGGTCAACAGCCAAGTGCATAGCGTTGGTACGTATCGGTATGACAGCCTGGGGCGTCGGGTTGGCAAGACGTCCGAGATTGGAGGGCAAACCGAGCACAAGCAGTTTCTCTGGCAAGGCTTGCGAATGTTGCGTGAGCAAACGCTTAGCAAGAGCAGCCTCTACATCTACGAGCCCGGCAGCTACGCGCCCCTGGCCCGGGTCGACCAAACCGAAGCCGAGGCAGAGCTAAAACTCTATTACTTCCATACCGACCAGATCGGCACACCGCTTGAGATGACGGATGTGGACGGCCAGATTGTTTGGCAGGCGACGTACAAGGCGTGGGGTGAGGTCGAATCGCTTGCGGTTAGCGAGGTTGAGCAGAACCTGCGGTTTCAGGGTCAGTACTTTGACCATGAAACGGGGCTGCACTACAACACGTTTCGGTATTACGACCCGGAGATTGGGCGGTTTATAACGCAGGATCCGATTGGCTTGGAGGGCGGATTTAACCTATATGGTTATTGCCGTAACCCCCTAACCTGGATCGATCCACTGGGGCTGGATTGGAACTACTTCCTGACAGATTCTACAGGGGAGCCTTATTATCATGGTCGCGCGTCAACGAATACCTCTATGAGTAGTGTAATGCGCCGTCATAGTAATAATGTTGGTGCAGATGGCGCACGTTTTGGGCCTGGCGATAGCATTACAAGAGTTACTCCTAAAGATACGCCTAAAAACACTGTAAGAGGATTGGAGAATGCAGGCGTTAGAGAAAAGCCAATCTTGGGTCGTGGTAGTGAAAATGTTCGGGGTAATACTATTCAAGCCATGGCAGATGACAAGCTTAATACAACAAAAGGCATTGTAAGAGTTGAAGCGAGCGATACGCATCTTAACAAAGCAGGCGTAAGCAAAGTAAGTGCATTGCCAAGCTTGGAAACGCGCAGCTTTTCTGGTGCTAAATCACCTACTTGTTAGAAGGAGTTTTTATGGACCCTGATTTAAAAAAAGCTATAAAGGTTTTTCTGAGAAGTGGCTCAGTTGAAAAAATAGACAATTCAGACGCCATTAAAACACTTAAACACCATAATATACTTGTTCCGTCAGAAGTCATTGAGCATGATGCACTCATCTCAAAGCTTTATACTGAAAAAAACCTGGCGAAAAAAAAAGACGTCGTTGACTCTTTTCTAGTTGGTCTTGAGAATGGCGCGCCCGAACAAAGAGCGGCTTTGTCAGCTTTTGCGATAATGCTGAATTTCCCTGCGCATAACTTCAAGTCTGCGCATGGTTTTCAGTGTGATATATGTGGAGCTTTTGAATCAAGAAAAATTAACTTTACGCTTTACAACATAATGCGATATGTAAATGGGTCCACCAATAACGGTGATCCAGGCCAGCTATATTTGTTTTTGAAAGCGCACAATTCGAATCCCGTGGAAAGACCAACTTCTGTTAATGCACTTAAAGCAATTCTAGATACTATAAGGTCCTCAGAATCTTCTGATACGCCAACGATACTTGAAAAGAAGATTAGAGCATTGCCAGATACAAAGTTAGATAAAGAGCAGTCTCGAGGCTTGCTTGATCTGTTAGGACATATAGGCGTGCTTGAAAGTTCTGAGCATCATGGCTTTATAAATGAATTCAAAAATTTAGAGCTCGTGCCTACAAAGTCTCGCTCAAGTGACTGGAGCTACCCTGTAGATTATTGGAAAGGTGAGTACGGCGTTAATGAAGATGCAGTCGAATTTTGGTTTGGAGAATATTTTAAGCTCTTCAGGTGACAGCCAAAAATCAAAGCCAGTCAAAAATTATTTACTAGTGTTGTTTAGCACATTATATTTTTCAGCTCTTTAATAATGGAATAAGTAATTGGCTAGCGACATTGGCCTGCCGCAAACCATCGTCAACCCGACGCGCAAGTCCAAATACCTATGGTGGAACTAGCTGGCGCAGGTGGAGCGTTTTCAGGATTGCTCTGGCATAAGTACCTCAATTGGAATCCTAGATGCAAAATCCTAAAATATCTGAGAGCCCTGGAGGCTTGACTTGGTAGCACCATGAAGAGGTTGGCGCATTAAAACTTGTAGGCAGATCATGTGTCGAAACACGGCTTTTATCACCCTACACGAAAGGGCGGCCGGGACATATGGGGAATAGGTGAGCATGGGAGGAAAGGCAAGCTGAATGGGAAAACCGGAAAATCACTCAAAGGATGCTGCTGATGAATACTTTCGAAGTAAAAGAACCTATCTTAATAAGCACCTTAATTGAAACGGTACGTCTGGGGCATGAGTTTGATGATGATCTTTGTCTCTATTCTTCTGACGCCGCTGATCGACTAAGGGCTGATCTTGTTTGCTATCTCGACGATTACCCATATGTGGTTAACGATAAAGATCACTACAGTACTTTTGTAACTACAAATAATCTTCACCTACTTTATTATGGTGAGCAATTCAAGGATGTAATGAGTAACGCGCTAACCCAAAAATCTCAGGCATCCATCGGCGAGATTATTGATGCATTGAATTACTATATGGAGAACGATGAGTTTCTAGACATAAACTGACACCCTTTGCTTGAGCATGTACGCAGAGCACTCATTCAGGGAGCACTTCATAATCTATAACGTTGTAGTGATTATAAAGCGCGAGGGATGGCTTATGAAGCCTGAATGTAGGCAGATTCCCGTGCCCACATTTCTTAATCTCTAAAGATGCACTAACCTACGAATACAATCCGCTGAGCAACCTCACCACGCTGACATTGCCGACGGGCCAGCACCTGAACCATCTGTATTACGGCAGCGGCCACCTGCACCAACTCAACCTCGATGGTCTGCTCATCAGTGACATGGAGCGCGATGATCTGCATCGTGAGGTCTATCGATCGCAGGGCAAGCTGACCAGTTGCTTTGGCTACGACGCGATGGGGCGCAAGAGCTGGCAGTTCGCATCGACGTTGCCGGCTGAAAAGCTGTCGCAGATCCACAACCCCGGCAATAACAGCCTGCTGATCGAACACGCCTACAACCCTATCCACCGCCGCTACCAATACGATCCGGCGGGCGAACTGACCCGCACCCTCGACAAACTACGCGGCGAGATCAAATACGAATATGAAGCGAACGGCCAGTTGCACAGTCGTGACACCGGCCGCTTGGTTGATAGCGAAGAGTTCAGGTACGACGCTGCGGCCAACCGGCTGAATTTCAATACCAGCCAGTTTGATCAGGTCAAAGACAACCGCATCAAGCAATGGCGTGATCAGGAATATACCTAAGACGCGTGGGGCAACCTGATTGAAAAACGGTCAGGGTTAACCAAGCTGCAGACCTTTATCTATGACTGCGAAAATCGGCTTGTGCGTGCGGAGACCATGGTCAACAGCCAAGTGCATAGCGTTGGCACGTATCGGTATGACAGCTTGGGCCGCCGTGTCGGGAAGACATCTGAGGTTGAAGGGCAAACCGAGCACAAGCATTTTCTCTGGCATGGCTTGCGAATGCTGCGTGAGGAAACGCCGTGGCAGAGCAGCCTTTACATCTACGAGCCTGGAAGCTACGCGCCGCTAGCCCGGGTCGACCAAAACGAAGGTGAGCCAGAGCAGAAGTTTTACTACTTCCATACCGATCAAATCGGCACGCCGCTTGAGATGACGGATGTCGACGGCCAGATCGTTTGGCAGGCGACGTACAAGGCGTGGGGTGAAGTCGAAACTCTGGCTGTGGACGAGGTTGAGCAGAACCTGCGGTTTCAAGGACAGTACTTTGACGATGAAACGGGCCTGCACTACAACACGTTCAGGTACTACGATCCGGAGGTTGGGCGTTTTATTACGCAGGATCCGATTGGGTTGGAAGGTGGGTTTAATCTCTATCAGTATGTGCCTAACCCTCTCATGTGGTTGGATCCTACTGGCCTAGTGACTTACAACACAATGCCTGGGATACCAGGGTTTCAGAAACATCACATCATCCCCCGGCAGCTCTCTGGCAACCCGGTGCTAAAAGCGTCAGGTATGAATATCCATGCATCGAATAACATAATTTATCTACCAACCCACGCGGAAAACCATCCTGTACGAACTGTCCACTTGGGCCCACATCCGGGATACACTGCCGAAGTTCGGGGCAATCTGAATGAGATCGAGAGAGTTGGGCGTGAGCGAAGGTGGACCAAGCAGCAATACAAGACGGCTCTCGACGACGTGATCGTCGAGAACCGGCAAGGGCTCCGCAAAGGGGAGACAAAATTGAACAAAAATTCTATTAGGGCGGGAGCGTGTTAAATGAAATTGCTTACACCTTCAGAGGGGTATCCGGAAAGTTATTGGCTCAGTTATGATCACACAAATAGTCTTGATCATTTAGAATTTTATAAGTGTAAAAAGCTTTCTGCCGTTGGTGCCAAGCCGAAAGTAACTCTTGCAAAAAAGATTTCATTGAGTGCTTTCCGCCAATATGATTATTTTTTCAGCGATGGCCCGGATCTAGTTGGCGCCAGGCTCGCTGAAATTATTAACTCCTCGACATTTGCAAGCGATGTCCAACTGATCTGTGCTGACGTTACGATTAATGGCAAAAGCTATGATGATTATTTTATTATTAACTACCTTAGGTCGGAGTCTGCATTTGATATGGCAAATTCGAGTTATAAATCACTTATCAAGTCAATGCCAGATGGCCCGAAGAAATTTAGTAGGATTGTTCTGCTCGATAAAATGCCGGAGAGCGGTATGTTTCGTGCTTCGGAAAGCAACTCTCACCTAGTAGTTTCTGATGATGTTGCTGAACACTTTAAGAATAATTCTGTCAAGGGTGTGGAGTTCTGCTCGGAGAAAGGTAGTATGTAATAAAGCGCTGAACTGGGATTTCTATTTTTAGTTACGATGCACCTGATTTAAAAGCTTTGTATCAGGGCAGATTGTAACGGCAGCGCAGCCATTACTAATACTATTCATCTTCGCATCAAGACCAGCAACACCAGTTGCTCACCATCCAGTTCCAGCCTACTAATGCCGGCAAACAACTGGGTGTGACGGCAGAGCACCTTAATCGTGCTTATGACCTGCTGGAGCGTTTCATCGAAGAGACCACACCGCAAGGTGCGCTGGCCTACGAATACGATCCGCTCAGCAATCTGACCACGCTGACATTGCCGACTGGTCAGCACCTGAATCATCTGTACTACGGCAGCGGCCACCTGCACCAACTCAACCTCGACGGTTTGCTCCTCAGCGACATGGAGCGCGACGACCTCCATCGAGAGGTTCATCGCACGCAAGGTAAGCTGACCAGTTGTTTTGGTTACGATGCGATGGGGCGCAAGAGCTGGCAGTTTGCATCGACTATTCCGGCGGAAAAGCTGTCGCAGATCCACAACCCCGGCAATAACAGCCTGCTGATCGACCACGCCTACAACCCTATCCACCGCCGCTACCAATACGATCCGGCTGGCGAACTGACCCGCACCCTCGACAAACTACGCGGCGAGATCAAATACGAGTATGAAGCGAACGGCCAGCTGCACAGCCGTGATACTGGCCGCTTGGTTGATAGCGAAGAGTTCAGATACGACGCAGCAGCCAACCGGCTGAATTTCAATACCAGCCAGTTTGATCAGGTCAAAGACAACCGCATCAAGCAATGGCGCGATCAGGAATATACCTATGACGCCTGGGGCAACCTCATTGAAAAGCGCTCAGGGCTGAGCAAGCTGCAGACGTTTACCTATGACTGCGAAAACCGGCTTGTGCGTGCGGAGACGATGGTCAACAGCCAGGTGCATAGCGTTGGGACGTATCGTTATGACAGCCTAGGGCGGCGCGTCGTGAAGACGTCCGAGATCGACGGCCAAACCGAGCACAAGCAATTCCTCTGGCAAGGTTTGCGCCTGCTGCGTGAGGAAACGCCGGCGCAGAGTAGCCTCTATATTTACGAGCCGGGCAGCTATGCGCCACTTGCCCGGGTCGACCAAAACGAGGGTGAGCCAGAGCAAAAGCTGTACTACTTCCACACCGACCAGATCGGCACGCCGCTGGAGATGACGGATGTGGATGGCCAGATTGTCTGGCAGGCAACCTACAAGGCGTGGGGTGAGATCGAGTCGCTTGCGGTGGATGAAGTTGAGCAGAACCTACGTTTCCAAGGTCAGTACTTTGACGAAGAAACCCACCTGCACTACAACACTTTCAGGTATTACGATCCGGAGGTGGGGCGGTTTATTACGCAGGACCCAATTGGGTTGGCGGGTGGGGATAATCTTTACAAATATGCCCCTAATCCAACAGGGTGGTTGGACCCTCTTGGGTGGATCACTTATAACACTATGCCGAGCATTGCGGGGTTCCAGAAGCACCACATTATTCCACAACAGCTATCTGGACATGGCGCTATCAAGTCTGCGGGGATGAACATTCATAAGACAGGAAATATAATCTATTTACCCACTGACGCTGAATATCATCCCACAAGAACAATTCACAGAGGATCTCACGCTCAATACACCGCTTCGGTTGAGCAAAAGCTTGATATGGTGCATGACTATGGTAAGAGGAATGGATGGACAAAAGAGCAATACAGTAAGGCGGTCGACAGCGTGATCGCTGATGAGCGAAAAGGTCTGCGATCTGGAAAAACAGTGCTCAATAAGAATTCAGTTAGGGGAACTACCTGTGGTTAAGACTTTTATTATGCAAATATCGGACACCTATCCGGAAAGTTACTGGTTCAAGAGTAAGGTCTTGACGGGGCAAGATTCAATAGAACTAAAGACTGGCACTGAGGTGAATGGTAATTGGGCCTTAGAGTTTCGCTTAGACAAGCGCGTAAGTTTAGATAGGGTTCTGGGATTTGACTTTCTTTTCAGCGATGGTCCTAATTTTATCAGTCCTAGGCTTTACGATATTTTAGTAGGGTCCAACATTTCTGGCTTGCAGTACATTGATGCCGATATATATATCGAAGGTAAGAAATATAAGGGTTATAAAGTCTTAAACATTACAAATAGGTTGGCAGTTTTTGATGCGGAAAATTCAAGGTGTGAGCCTTTGTTGAGTTATATTCCGGATGGTCCAAAAAAATACACGGAGATTGTGCTTAATAAAGACTTTTCTCCGGCTGTTGACATGTTTCGGGCGGAAGAGGATTTTACGGTCATGCTGGCAGTTGAGCGGGTGAAGCTGCTGTTCGAATCAAATCAAATAGTTGGCGTTCAATTTAAAGAACGCATGGTACAGAACAGTTTTTGAATAGTAATACGTCACAACCAACAGCGCTCTGACGGGCTAGGGTAGCTGCAGCTTGGACGGGCATATGAGGTGGATTGATGAAATCGGCCACGGCGATAGGGCGGAGCAGCTGCAACGAAGTATGGAATTAAGGTGAATCAGGATGCACGGCAGGACAACGCCTACGACGAAGCCGATCGGATGCCTGCGGCTAACTGAGGAATCATCAATGAAAAGCTTTGTCGCGTCTACTATAAGAAGTTATGAAGAAAATGGAGTTATGACCATTGGCTTAGGCGATCATCCCGAAAACCCTTCGAACTTCATCATCATTACGCGCTTGGATGATGAGGATAACGCTACCGTGGATGATGGTATCGGGCTTCTAACAGATGAAGCTAAATATGAGAGATCTAACGCGATAGAAAAAATCTCCTACCACTCCGATAGGTTGGAATTAGTAGTTAGACCTGAATTTGCGGAATTCTTCGGGGCGAGAACCCATGTGGCTAAGTTTTTTCAAGATAGGGATCACTCGCAAAATCAAAAATCTGCATTGAAGCACGCGCTGCAGGATATGTTTTGCGGAAGTCATGTCGAGTTATCGTTGTGAAGAATACGGAGTCATTTGAACTGTATTTCACGTGCATCGTCGCCGGCACGCTCACTGACATCAGTGCTACTGGCGGCGTGCGCGTCCAATTGGATTACTACATCTGCTGGGCCGCTTGACCGACGTCAAACGCGTGGTCGACACTTGGCCGTTGAAACCCTCGTCCAGTATCGGTACGACAACGACAGTCAGCTCACCCATGCGTCGTTTCAGCTACGCCGACGGCGTGATGTCAGTCACAGCAACGCCCCAGGCCTGAGCTGCAACTACCGCCGGGAAACCCTTGACGGTCAGCCGCGCGTGATGGAGCACTGGACCAGTGACGGCGAGCACTTTCATTTCCGTTACGACTTCAAAAATCGGATTTCCTGGGCGGTTGACGTCTTGAGCCGCGGGCTGGAGGTGCACTACAACGAAGATCATCGCGTCTTCGCCAGCCGTGACTACGGTGGCGAACGTTACGCGATCGAGATTGATGACAACGGCAACATGACCGGACTGACGCTGCCAGATGGCAACCGTCTGACATTCAAGTACGACGAATACGCGCGTCTGGTTGAAGAGACTGATCCGCTTGGTCGGACCGTCAGCTACAGCTATCACCAGCTGACTACGCTGGTCTGGTGGTTCCAGAGTCGCTGCAAACTGTGGATAAATAAAATGCTCTCCGAAAAGGTTGTTAACTTTTGTAAGGCCCAAGGTTGGTGGTTCGATGATGCGAGCCCTGAATATGAAGTAGAACTCCAAAAATTAGGAGTGGACGTGTCGTCCGACTTTGCAGAATTTTACCTTCACGTGGAGGACGGCCCGACCTTTATCCAAAAGGGAAAAGAGATATACCAAGTGTGTTGGTTTTCTAAGAATTCTAATTATGATCTTGCTTTAAAGCGAGCACATGAAACCCTCAACCTTCCTAAGGAGTATCTTCCTTTGGACAGCTTTGAAGGTGAAGGGGGTTTTTTCTATAATAAAGTCAGCGGCGAGGTGGTGGAGTTGTCACTGGGGCAAGATCTGATTGACTTTACGCAAGGAAAATTAAAGCCGCAGTGGTCAAGTTTTAATAAATTCCTAGAAATGTATTTTGGTCTGATTTGATTTTTTGGGTTGTGCAGTAGTTCAGTGGTCAGGTGTACAGTAGCCTTGACCACTTTTTTCGAGTTTAGATAACAGCCGGGGTAACAAACATTAAATTCACTTGTTATGGCGGGTAACGAAATGCCTATAGTGTATAAAAGAGGACTGACCGCGAGTGACATAGCTCAAGTTGAATTGGCGCTAGGCAAGTCTCTTCCAGTAGAGTACCGCATTTTTTTGCAAAAAATGAATGGCTTTTTTATAGCGGCTCCCGATTACGTAGAAATCCCTCTGAGCTCGGTCGAAGAGGGACTCATTAGCTTTGATCGGCTATTTGGTTGGCTCCCTGAAGAAGAATGCAACGATGTGGTGGCGTTCAATCAAGAATTTATTGAGGAGCTTGCTTTCCTCAACAGCGCCATCGCGATCGGCGAGGATGGTGGGGGTAATCCTTATGTGATTGTCTCTGACTCTGACAGGAATGGTGTCTATTACTGGGATCGAACTCACCTGCATGAAGACGGATCTACTAAAAATGCGGATATTCCAGAGAGGAATGATAGCGGAAGCCTCTTCTTTATTACGTCGAGCTTAGGAGAATTCTACAGATTGATTTCTCATCAGTTAGGGGGATATCCGGTCAGTTTAGAAGTAGTTTAGATTCCTATGAAAAAACTCGGATTCCAACTCGGCTGACTACTTAACAAATCTCGAGCTCTGAGTTGGCCATACGCACCTGAATTACCTGTGCTAGGGCAGCGGGCACCTTCACCAACTCAACCTCGACGGTCTGCCGATCAGCGACATGGTCGCAAGGCTGCCTTCGCGAGCAAGCTCGCTCCCACAAGGACAGCGTCCGAAGCCGACAGAGCGGCGGCAGGACAAGATGAGGAATGATTAGCTGATCAGCATCGGCGCTTAATTCTAACCCACAAAAAAATCCCCATCGCTTATCCAGCAGACGGGGATCAAAGGGGAGGAATTCAACGCTTTCGCGAACAAGCTCGCCGGCACTTGATGCATGGCCTGACACGCAGTGGTCAGTGGGTCGCATCAACCTGTAGAAGACGAAGTTGCTCGCGAAAGCGTTTTCCGATTAGCAATAATTTGCAGTTCACATCAGGTTCTTACAAATCCATTCCCCGGCAACGATACGTTCGTTAACGGGGAATGGATTCACTTCGAATGTCTATTCATTGTTGAATCTTGTGATCCAGAGCGGCGTAGAAGTTGGCACTTTGTTGCAGGTATTTCGGGGTGTAGCTCTGGGTCGAGCTGACTTTTTTGTCGGTCGCTTCAACACTGGCACTGGCAGGCAATGCAACAGTAGCGGAGATGGCGGACGCGGCGATGATGGAGAAGATATTGAAGTTCATGATGGGTACCTCGCTGTGGTGTGTCGTTTCAAGTCTTGACCGTCGTGGCCGTGGAATGAAAGTTACGCCCGAGGGAGGTTTGGAAAAAATCTTTTCTGGCACTAGCCCTTATCACTTGAATTAATACATCAGCTGAGCCCTTGAAAATCAAGGGCTCAGCCTGCGTCAAAGTGTCGCTTAGCTGCTTACTCTGGACTCACTTGGCCGTGAGGAAATGAAAATCAGACGGCGAATCGAAGTCGACTTTCTGCACGGTGTCGCCCAGCAGACCGGTTTTCGGGTCAACGCGGACGGTCACGATCTGGTTGCTCTTCTGGTTGGCAATCAGCACGAAGTGGCCGCTCGGGTCGAAGGCGAATTCGCGAGGTTCCTTGCCTTCCACGGTGCGGCGCTGGACTTCCTTGAGCTGGCCATTGGCAGCATTGATGCTGAATACCAGCAGCTCGTTCACTTCGCCACGGTTGGCAACGTAGAGGAATTTGCCATCCGGCGACGTGTGCAGGCCCCCGGCGGCACGGTTTTGCTGACCTTCCTTGTTGGCGAGGTCCACCAGCTGGGTCTGCTTGAAAGCGCCGTCGTGATAATCAAACACCGCGACCTGGGCGCTCATTTCCATCGTCAGCCACGCGTGCTTGCCGTCCTTGCTGAAGGTCAGGTGACGCGGACCGCTGCCCGGTGGCAGGTCGACTGAAGGCACTTTCGCGGGTTGCAGCGGCTGGGGCTGCTTGGCGTCGTAGTTGAAGACGAACATTTTGTCAGCGCCCAGGTCCATGGCGATCAGGTACTTGCCGTCGGGCGTGGGGACCGCCGCGTGAACGTGGGACGAAGCCTGACGCTCCGGATTGACCTTGCTCGCGTCGTGGGTCGCGGTCTGGACCACCGGCCCCAGTTTGCCGTCCTTGCCCACCGGCACGACTGCCAGCACGCCACCCGGTTGCGGTTGGACGGCGTAGTTGGCGACGAAGAGGAAACGCCCGTCCAGGCTCAGGCTGGAATGGGTGGGCTCGTCGCCCTTGGTTTCGATCTGATTGAGGAACGACACCGCGTGGGTCTTGGGGTCGATCGCGTAGCTGCTGACCTTGCCGACGACGTCTTTCTGGCCCGGGCCGTTCTCGTTGACCGCGAACATATGACGCTGGTCTTTGGAGAGCGTCAGCCAGGACGGGTTGTCGCTCTTGATCACCTGACGCGGTTTGGCGTCGAGCTGGCCGGTCTGGGTGTTGAAGCCGAAGCGGTAAATGCCTTCGCTGGCGCCGGCGGTGTAGGAGCCGACCAGTACGTCGTAATCAGTCATGGGTTTGGCCTGAACGGAGAGCGCGGAAAGGCTGCTGGCGAGCGCTAACCACGGCAGAAGTCTGGGAGTCATTGGGCTGTTCTCTTGTTGGAGTTATTGGCGCGCCGTACACGCGGATGGTCACCGGCTATGACAGCGTATTGCGAAGAGTAGTTGCCGAGTGGGTGCTGTGAAACTGCGGGGACATGGCGCTTGGCGGGGCTGGATTGATTTATGGTTGGGCGTCGCGCGCCCGGGGACAGATTGATTTACGGTGAAGCGTTGTAAATAAATCAGTCCCCTCGATATTCACTGCAGCCCAATAGTGCGCGGTTACTCCTGCTCGCCCTCTTCATCTTCATCCTCGTCACTCGCCGCAATCCCTTGCAGCACAACGATGCGGTGGTCGGCGCTGCCATCGTTGATGACCCAGCTCTGGAGCGCGGCATCGAATTCGGCGGCGTCGATCTGCGCCAGCGAAAAGCGCCAGACCTTACGCTCGCGGCCGTCCATGCTTTCGATCTGGAGCATTTCATCGAGGGTGAATTCGAAAGCGTGCAGGCCGTCGATTTCGATCATGCTCTGGGCGGTCAGCGCGGTCTGGAGTTCAGTGCGCAGGGATTGCGGTGTGGTGGTCATGGCAGTGGTTCGCATCAGTGAAAGCGCGAATGATAGGTGAAAAGACGCCGAAGCGCTGGCTCGGCGTCTGACGACCGCAGGTTCAGTCCTGAACCGCTTCCTTCACGTAGTAGCGGGACGGGATGCCCCAGACAATCAGCGCGATGGCCAGCACGCTGACGGCGAATAACGCGAACAGCGCCGGGGTCGCCGTGCCGGTAAGGTCCTTGATCCGACCAACCATGAACGGCGCGATGACCCCGCCCAGTTGCCCGAGGGAATTGATCAGCGCGATGCCGGCAGCGGCAGCGATACCGGTGAGGAAGCGCGGCGGGATGGTCCAGAAGATCGGCATCCAGGCGATGATGCCAGTCATGATCATGGTCATGCCGATCATCAGCGGCGCCAGTTGTCCGGGAAACAGTGCGCAGACCAGATAACCCGCAGCCGTCAGCGTCGCGCAACCCGCCATGTGCCAGCGACGCTCGCCGTGACGGTCGGAGCTGGCGCCGATCAGCAGATTGCCGATCACCGCGCCCACGTACGGAATCACCGTCAGCAGGCCAATGTTCAGGGTGTCGGTGACGCCGGCGGTTTTGATCAACTGCGGCATCCAGAACAACAGCCCGGTCAACGCCATGACCAGGCACAGGTAAATGCCAGACATCACGTAGGTGGTCGGGTGCTTCCAGATGTCTTTGACGGTCTGTTTGACGACAGGCTTGGACTCTTTCGCCATGCGCGCCAGCACCACTTGTTTCTCCTGATCACTGAGCCAGGTGGCGTCTTCGATGCGGTCCTTGACCAGCCAGAACACCACGCCGCCCAGCAGGATGGACGGGATGCCTTCGATCAGGAACAGCCAGCGCCAGCCGGCCAGGCCCATGACACCGTCGAAGTGACCGAGGATCAGCCCGGCAATCGGACCGCCGACGATCCCGCAGAGGCAGATGGAGCTTTTGAAGTAGGAGTTGACCCGCGCCCGACGTGAGCCCGGATACCACTGGGTGAAGAAATACAGGACGCCGGGGACGAAGCCGGCCTCCATCACGCCGATCAGAAAGCGCAGCGTGTAGAACCAGAACTCGGTCTGCACGAACATCATGCAGGCGGACGCGATGCCCCACGAGACCATGATCCGCGCGATCCAGATCCGCGCGCCGATCTTGTGCAGCAGCACGTTGCTCGGCACTTCGAACAGGAAGTAGCCGACGAAGAACAGGCTCGCGCCCAGGCCGTAGACGGTTTCGCTGAAACCCAGGTCGCTGGCCATCTGCAGCTTGGCAAAGCTGATGTTGACGCGGTCCAGATAGGCAAAGAGAAAACAGGCGATGAACAACGGCACGATTCGCCAGCTCACCTTGCGGTAGATGCTGTCCTCGAGCGCGTCGGCGTCGAGGCGTTCCAGCGGGATGGCAGTGGCGATCATGGGTCGCACCTCGTTTTGTTTTTATGGGTGTCGTATCGAGCGCAGCAGCCAGCCACTGTAGGAGTGAGCTTGCTCGCGATAGCGAATTCCGGTCACCCCTTTCAGTGACTGGATCACCGCTTCGCGAGCAAGCTCACTCCTACAGGATTTCTGCAGCGCGACGAATCACCACGCATGCAGTCCTGGCCATTCAAGCGTTCCGCAAGGGGCCGGACATCAAAGCTGCTTGATGCCACCCGGCTGGAAAACCGCCTCGGCCGGCGCAATGCCGTTGATCAACGGCGCGCCAAACTCATGCTGGCTGATCTCGAACTTGTCCCCCGGCTGGGTCTTGATGCCGTCGGCAAACGACAGCGTCGCGGTGCCGAAGAAATGCACGTGCACATCGCCAGGACGCAGGAACTGGGCGTATTTGAAGTGGTGGTATTCGAGGTTTTCCAGGCTGTGGCACATGTTGGCCTCGCCGCTCAGGAACTCCTTCTCCCACAGCATTTGCCCGTCGCGATGGATTCGGCTGATGCCCGCCAGGTTCTGCGGCAGATCGCCAACGCGCAGCTCCGGGCCGAACGAGCAGGCGCGCAGCTTGGAATGGGCGAGGTACAGGTAATTCTTGCGCTCCATAATGTGATCGGAGAATTCGTTACCGATGGCGAAACCCAAACGGTAAGGCTTGCCATCGTGACCGATCACGTACAAGCCGCTCAGCTCAGGCTCTTCGCCGGCGTCTTCGGAGAATGGCGGCTGCGGGAACGACTCGCCCGGACGAATGACGATGCTGCCGTCGCCCTTGTAGAACCACTCCGGCTGCACACCCGGCTGACCGGCCGCCGGTTTGCCGCCTTCCAGGCCCCACTTGAAGATGCGCATGGTGTCGGTCATGCCCGCTTCGTCATTACCCTGCTGGTGCATTTTGTCCCGCGCCGACGCGCTGCCCAGATGGGTCAGGCCGGTGCCGCTGACCAACAAGTGCGCCGGATCCGGGTGATCCAGCGGCGGCAGAATCATCAGATCGGCGCGCAGCTGCGAGTAATCGTGGTTATCCCCCAGGCCCAGGCTGTCAACCTGTTCGGCGAGGGAGATCTTCTTGTCGATGGCCGCCAGGGCCAGATCACGGGTGCTGGTGGCGCCCTGGATTTCGCGCACCAGCGGACCGTCCACCAGACCGACGCGACGCTGGCCATTGCCCAGCTCGAACTGTACTAAATGCATGGGGTTCTCCTGTTTGGGGTCTACACGGCCGCTCCACAGAACGGCCTGAGGTTAACGAGAGCCGCGCGCGCTGGCGGCGAATTTCGATTCGGGCAAGGCGTGCTTGCGTTCCAGAACACGGTAGACCACGCCGGTCAGAATCAGGCCGCAGATCATCACGCCCGAGAGGAAGTACAAGCCGCTGGCCAGATTGCCGGTCAGTTCTTTCAGCCAGCCGATGACGAAGGGGCCGATGTAACCGCCCAGATTGCCCACCGAGTTGATCAGCGCAATGCCCGCCGCAGCACTGGCGCCGGCGAAGAAACGACCGGGCAAGGTCCAGAACACCGCCGTGCAGGAAAACAGCGAAAACGCCACCAGCGACAGCGCCGCCAGTTGCAACACCGGCACGGTCAGGTAGGCGCTGAGGAACAGACCGATGGCGCCGATCACATACAGCACCGCCAGATGACCATAGCGGTCATTAAGCCGATCGGAACTGCGCGGGACGATCAACAGGCCGACGATGCCAAAGATGTACGGCACGGCAGAAATGAAGCCCGTGGTCAGGTCGCTGCCGCCAAACTGTTTGATCAGCGTCGGCAGCCACAGGCCGAGGCCATAAATGCTCAGCGTGACGGGGAGATAGAACAGCGCCAGCAGCAGAACGCGCTTGTCTTTTAGCGCATGCAAGGGGTTGCCGTGGCGGGTCTGGCCGTATTCTTCCAGGTCTTTTTTCAGCTCGCCGGCGAGCCATTGTTTCTCGACCGGGTCCATCCACTTCACGTCTTTCGGGCCGTCCGGCAACCAGCGCAACACCGGCAGGGTCAGCAGGATCGCCGGCGCGCCAATACACAGGAACAGCCACTGCCAGCCATGCAGACCCGCCACCCCTTCCATGCCGAGCAAACCGCCGGAAATCGGGCCGGTGATCATCATCGCGATGGGTTGGGAAAGAATGAACAGGCCGAGGATCTTGCCGCGGTGGCGGACCGGGAACCATTGGGTGATGTAGTACAGAACGCCCGGGAAGAAGCCCGCCTCGGCCGCGCCGAGCAGAAAGCGCATGACATAGAAGCTGGTCGGGCCCTGGACGAAGGCCATGCCCATGGTGATCGCGCCCCAGGTGAGCATGATCCGCGCAAACCAGCGCCGCGCGCCGAAGCGCTCGAGCATCAGGTTGCTGGGGATTTCCAACAGGAAGTAGCCAATGAAGAACAGACCGGCGCCCATGCCATAGGCCGCGTCACCGATGCCAACGTCCGCGCCCATGTGCAGCTTGGCGAAGCCGACCGCGGAGCGATCCACATAAGCGATGAGGTAGAGCAGGATCAGAAAGGGAATGAGTTTCAGGGTGATGCGACGAATAAGCCTGAGTTCCTGGCTCATGGATGCGGTCCTCATTGTTTTTGTTATGGAAGCCTGCGGGGATCGCCTCTGCCTTCGTGTGCGCATTGCTGCGAATGAAGCCGGCAGGGTCGTCCCTCGGTTGAGATCGACTATATAGTATTACTATTTAAGACTACAACTCTTCCACTCGCGACATTTTCGGCCTATTTTAGTCGTCACCTGCAGCCTTTAGTCTTACAAATAAAGCCTAACAATAAGAGTGCCGATTTATGTCTGATTCCACTAAGAAACCCGTGCTGCGCTCCGCCCAGTGGTTCGGTACCGCCGACAAGAACGGCTTCATGTACCGCAGCTGGATGAAGAACCAAGGCATCGCCGACCATCAGTTCCAGGGCAAGCCGATCATCGGCATCTGCAACACCTGGTCCGAACTCACCCCCTGCAACGCCCACTTCCGCACCATCGCCGAACACGTCAAACGCGGCGTGATCGAAGCCGGTGGTTTCCCGGTTGAATTTCCGGTCTTCTCCAACGGCGAATCGAACTTGCGCCCAACCGCCATGCTGACCCGCAACCTGGCGAGCATGGACGTCGAAGAAGCGATTCGCGGCAACCCCATCGACGGCGTGGTGCTGCTGACCGGTTGCGACAAGACCACCCCTGCCCTGTTGATGGGCGCTGCCAGCTGTGACATCCCGGCCATCGTCGTCACCGGCGGGCCGATGCTCAATGGCAAGCACAAGGGCAAGGACATCGGCGCCGGCACCATCGTCTGGCAGATGCACGAATCCTATAAAGCCGGGCAGATCAGCCTCGACGAATTCCTCTCTGCCGAATCGGGCATGTCGCGCTCGGCCGGTACCTGCAACACCATGGGCACCGCCTCGACGATGGCGTGCATGGCCGAAGCGCTGGGCACATCGCTGCCGCACAACGCGGCGATTCCTGCCGTCGATTCCCGCCGTTACGTACTGGCGCACATGTCCGGCATGCGCGCGGTGCAGATGGTCAACGAAGACCTGCGCCTGTCGAAAATCCTGACCCGTGAAGCCTTCGAAAACGCCATTCGCGTCAACGCGGCCATTGGCGGTTCGACCAACGCGGTGATCCACCTCAAGGCCATCGCCGGTCGTATCGGCGTGGACCTGGAACTGGATGACTGGACCCGCATCGGTCGCGGCACGCCTACGCTGGTGGACCTGCAACCTTCCGGGCGCTTCCTGATGGAAGAGTTCTACTACGCCGGCGGCTTGCCTGCGGTGTTGCGTCGCCTGGGCGAGAACAACCTGATCCCCCACCCCGACGCTTTGACCGCCAACGGCAAGACGCTGTGGGAAAACGTGAAGAACTCGCCGATCTATGGCGACGACGAAGTGATCCGCGCCATCGACAATCCGCTGGTAGCCGATGGCGGTATCTGCGTGCTGCGCGGCAACCTTGCGCCGCTGGGCGCCGTGCTCAAACCGTCCGCCGCCACGCCTGCGCTGATGAAACACCGGGGTCGCGCCGTGGTGTTCGAGAACTTCGACATGTACAAGGCGCGCATCAACGATCCGGACCTGGACGTCGATGCCGACAGCATTCTGGTGATGAAGAACTGCGGGCCGAAGGGTTATCCGGGCATGGCCGAAGTCGGCAACATGGGTCTGCCGGCCAAGCTGCTGGCCCAGGGCGTAACCGACATGGTGCGGATTTCCGATGCGCGCATGAGCGGCACGGCATACGGCACGGTGGTTTTGCACGTCGCACCCGAAGCAGCAGCGGGTGGTCCGCTGGCGGTGGTGCAGGAAGGGGATTTCATCGAGCTGGACTGCGCGACCGGCCGCTTGCACCTGGACATTCCGGAAGCGGAACTGGCCGCGCGTCTGGCCGATTGGCAGGCACCGCCCCAGTTGCTGATCGGCGGATATCGCCAGCTGTACATCGATCATGTGATGCAGGCGGACCAGGGTTGCGACTTCGACTTCCTGGTCGGCATGCGCGGCTCGGAAGTGCCACGGCACTCCCACTGATAGCTGACTGTCACTCGCCAGATGAGTTGTGGGATTGACCAGCGTCAGACTCAGGCTTCGGAAGTGATCGCGCAACCTGTGGGAGCGACCGGGGTGGCGCTCCACCTTGCTCGCGAATACTGACTTTCAGCCGCTAGATATCCAGCGGCTGGACTGGCGTCTTCGTGAGCAAGCTCACTCCCACAGGTCCTCGGCATGGCTCGAAATCTCAAGTCACCCACGGTCTCGTGGGAGCGAGCTTGCTCGCGAATACTGACTTTCAGCCGCTAGATATCCAGCGGCTGGACTGGCGTCTTCGTGAGCAAGCTCACTCCCACAGGTCCTCGGGATGGCTCGAAATCTCGAGTCA
>NZ_JAUFNS010000035.1:0-39598 GCF_041060445.1 Pseudomonas sp. W2-17
GCTGGAAAACATCGCGAAAACCGAGTCGGAAAAGACTGATTATGCCCTATCGATGCTGTCAGAGAGGGGGAGCAAGCTCCCCCTCCGGACTTTCCCCGGACACTAGTGACGCTCTGCGTGGGAACGCCTCCCCCGGAAGCTGCGTGTACCTAATGACGCAGAGCGTCATGAACTGCATTACCACGCGGAGCGTGGGAACGATCAGACCGTCATCAACTTCGTTACCTCGCGGAGCGTGGGAACGATCATCTTCTGCTGCTGAATCCCCCTTCATTCGATGTCGCCCCAGTGCAAGCACAGGTCGCGCTGGTGCGCTTGATGCTCAGGTCTGCTGCGTACCTTGCATCGACGCGGCAGCCACCGAATTGCCGTGGGTCTTCAAGCCTTGAAAAACTGCCGAAAAGAGCTGAATAAAATAACGAGCCGACCCGAGGAGCATCCATGAAGTCATTTATTCGTCATTTCAGTTGCGCTGTGTTGATGCTGAGCAGCACCGTCCTGCTGGCTGCAGAACCCGCCAAATGCCAGAACGTGCGCATGGGTGTGGTCAACTGGACGGACGTCGTCGCCACCAGCGCTGTCGCCGAAGTGCTGCTGCAGAACATGGGGTATGAGGTCAAGCAGACCAGCGCCGCCCAGCAAATCGTCTTCGGCGGCTTGCGTGACGACCGGCTCGACGTGTTCATGGGTTACTGGAAACCGGCGATGGACAAGAACATCGCGCCCTTTGTGGCGGCCAATCAGGTCAAGGTGCTCGACGTGCCGAGCATGAGTGATGCCCAGGCCACGCTGGCGGTGCCGGATTACGTGGCGTCAGGCGGGCTGAAAACCTTCGGCGATATCGCCAAATTCAAGGACAAGCTCGGCGGCAAGATCTACGGCATCGAGCCCGGCACCGGTGCCAACGCCAACATCAAGGGCATGATCGAGAAGAACCAGTTCGGGCTCGGCGGTTTCCAGTTGGTCGAGTCCGGCGAAGCAGGCATGCTCGCCGCGGTGCAGCGCGCGATCAAGCGTAACGAATGGGTGGTATTCGTCGGCTGGACCCCGCACCCGATGAACATCAACATGAAGATCGCCTACCTGACCGGCAGCGAAGACGTGTTCGGCCCGGGCGAAGGCGCGGCGACCGTTTCAGTGGTCACGGCGCCCGATTACGCGGCTCGCTGCCCGAACGTCAGCAAGCTGATGAGCAACCTGAAGTTCACCGCCGCACAGGAAAGCCAGATGATGGTGCCGATCATGGACCGCAAGGCGCCGAACGACGTTGCTCGCCAGTGGCTCAAGGATCATCCTGAGGACATGAAGCGCTGGCTGGATGGCGTGACGACTTTCGATGGCAAAGATGCAGCAACTGCCGTGCAAGTGGCGGTGAGCAAATAAACACGCAGGCCTGGCCAAGGGCTCGGGCTGGAGCAGCCAATGCCCAAGTCTTACCTGCTGTCCCCCGAAATGACGGCGTTCGTGACCAAAACGCTAAGCTTCAGCAGCGCGTCCGAGGACATCAACGAGCAGCGCCGCGCGTATTCGCGGATGAGTGAAGCGTTCACGCCCACCCGTCCGGCGCATCTCGATGTAAGGGATTTCGCTCTCGGCGGCGTGGCGGTGCGCAGTTACCGACCTCGGCGGCTGTCCCTCGAACATCCGGCGCCGTGCGTGATGTACATCCACGGCGGCGGCTGGGTGGTCGGGGATCTCGATTCCCATGACTTTCTGACTGCAGCCCTGGCGGCCGACCTCAACGCCGTGGTCGTCGCCGTGGATTACCGGCTGGCGCCCGAATACCCGTTTCCCGCCGGGTTCGGCGACTGTCTGGCGGTCTGGCACGCCTTGCAGATTCAGGCGCAGCGGCTGGACATCGACCCGCGTCGCATCGCCATCGCCGGGGACAGCGCCGGTGGCAATCTCGCCGCTGCGGTGTGTCTGGCGCTGCGCGATTCCGGTGAGCGTCAGCCGGTCGGGCAGGCGCTGATTTACCCGGAACTGGGCGGCGCCAATGATCTTCCCTCGTGCCGTGAATGCGCCGATGCACCGCTTCTTTCCACCGATGAGCTGGGGTTCTACCGGCAGCTGTACATGGCGCCGGACGAACAATCGGCCTATGCCCGTCCGCTCCACGCAGCTGATTTCCATGACCTGGCGCCTGCGTTCATTGCCGTCGCGCAGTTCGACCCGCTGCGTGACGACGGCGTTGGCTACGAGCGCGCGCTGCGTGAAGCGGGCGTGCGCACCGAGTTCGATCCCGGCCTCGGGCTGCTTCACGGCAGCCTCAGGGCCAAAGGCCAGGTGCCGGAAGTCGACGTGCTTTATCAGCGACTGGTTTCTGCGCTGTTGGGCTTTGTTCGCGATCCGTTGTAGGGCCTTGCGCTAGCGCTTTGTCAGTGCTGCGCTGCAAATCCGCCACTCTGCTCTGCTTCCCGCCAACTGCACCGCCCTGACGGGTGAGTCAACTCGCCACGCGACAAAAGACCACGCAGAGCAAGTCCCAAAATGGGACTACTCTTTCAATGTCAGCTGACCTGGATCAATGCTCTGAACTGTATTGATCGAACTGGCCGCCTGACGCATCCCCCGGTCGCCGACCTGAGCACGAATCCAAGAGAACAAACGCCACACCTCGTACTCAATACACCGGGGGCAGTCGCTGAAGGCCCTGAGTCTGAAGCCAGTTCCACCTGATAGAGGAAGACCTATGTTCGGCTTAGAGGCGCTCGATCTCGCCCGAATCCAGTTTGCGTTCACCGTTTCATTTCACATTCTTTTCCCTGCCATCACCATTGGTCTGGCGAGCTTCCTTGCGGTGCTCGAAGGCTTGTGGCTGAAAACCCATGACAACACCTACCGCGACCTTTATCACTTCTGGTCGAAGATCTTCGCCGTCAACTTCGGCATGGGTGTGGTTTCGGGTCTGGTCATGGCGTATGAGTTTGGTACCAACTGGAGCCGCTTCTCCGACTTCGCCGGCGCGGTTACCGGGCCGCTGCTGACCTATGAAGTGCTGACCGCATTCTTCCTCGAAGCGGGTTTTCTCGGTGTCATGCTGTTTGGCTGGAACCGCGTCGGTCGCGGCCTGCACTTCTTCGCCACGTCGATGGTGGCAGTCGGCACACTGATTTCGACGTTCTGGATTCTGGCTTCCAACAGCTGGATGCAAACCCCTCAGGGCTTCGAGATCGTCGATGGCCGGGTGATTCCGGTGGACTGGTTCGCGGTGATCTTCAACCCGTCGTTCCCCTATCGACTGACGCACATGGCAATCGCCGCTTTTGTCGCAACAGCGTTCTTCGTCGGCGCCTCGGCGGCCTGGCATCTGCTGCGTGGCCGCGACAACCCTGCGATTCGCAGAATGCTGTCCATGGCCATGTGGATGGCGTTGATCGTTGCGCCGATTCAGGCAATGGTGGGCGACGCTCACGGGCTGAACACCCTTGAGCACCAGCCGGCCAAGATTGCAGCCATCGAAGGTCACTGGGAAAACGTCGGCGACGAGCCGACCCCGCTGATCCTGTTCGGCATCCCGGACATGAAGGAGGAGCGCACCAAGTACGCCGTCGAGATTCCGTATCTGGGCAGCCTGATCCTGACCCACAGCCTGGACAAGCAGATTCCGGCGCTGAAGTCCTTCCCGCCGGAAGACCGTCCGAATTCGCTGATCGTGTTCTGGTCGTTCCGCGTCATGGTGGCGCTGGGCATGCTGATGATCGCGGTCGGTCTGTGGAGCGCCTGGCTGCGCTGGCGCGGCGGGCTGTACACCAATCGCTGGTTCTTGCGTCTGGTCATGTGCATGGGGCCGGCCGGTCTGATCGCCATGCTGGCGGGCTGGTTCACCACCGAAATCGGGCGTCAGCCGTGGGTGGTCTATGGGCTGATGCGCACGGCCAATGCCGCCTCCCGCCACAGCGTTGAGCAGCTAAGCATCACGCTGGTGTTGTTCGTCGTGGTGTATTTCCTGCTGTTCGGCACAGGCTTCGGCTACATGATGCGTCTGGTACGCAAAGGGCCCAAAACCCACGAAGGTGATACTCCGGCACATGGCGGACCAGGGCAGAAACGCACTCCGGCGCGTCCTCTCTCTGCTGCTGATGAAAGCAGCACGGACCACCGCAAAGACAGCCTGACTGAGGGGAACTGAGCCATGGGTATCGATCTTCCACTGATCTGGGCCGTGATCATCATCTTCGGCGTCATGATGTACGTCATCATGGACGGCTTCGATCTGGGCATCGGGATACTGTTCCCGTTCATGAAAGACAAGACCGACCGCGACGTGATGATGAACACCGTCGCGCCGGTCTGGGACGGCAACGAGACCTGGCTGGTGCTGGGCGGGGCCGGCTTGTTCGGCGCCTTCCCGCTGGCCTACTCGGTCGTGCTTGAGGCGCTGTACCTGCCGCTGATCTTCATGCTGTTCGGGCTGATCTTTCGCGGCGTTGCGTTCGAGTTCCGCTTCAAGGCCACTGACGTCAAGCGGCACCTGTGGGACAAGGCGTTCATCGGCGGTTCCCTGGTGGCGACATTCTTCCAGGGCGTGGCACTGGGCGCGTACATCGACGGTATTCCCGTGGTCGACCGTGCCTATGCCGGCGGTGGGCTGGACTGGCTGACGCCGTTCTCGGTCTTCTGCGGTCTGGCGCTGATCGTGGCCTATGCCTTGCTCGGCTGCACCTGGCTGATCATGAAAACCGAGGGGCCGTTGCAGAAAGCCATGCACGATCTGGCACGCCCTTTGGCCCTCGCCACGCTGGTGGTCATGGCGATCGTCAGTCTGTGGACGCCACTGGCGCATCAGGCCATCGCCGATCGCTGGTTCAGCCTGCCTAACCTGTTGTGGTTCATGCCGGTGCCGGCACTGGTCATGCTGACGATGTACGGCCTGTTCAAAGCGGTGGCGCGCAACGCCAACTATGCGCCGTTCCTGTTGACGCTGGTGTTGATCTTCCTCGGCTACAGCGGGCTGGGCATCAGCCTGTGGCCGAACATCATTCCGCCGACTGTGTCGATCTGGGCAGCCGCATCGCCGCCACAGAGTCAGGGTTTCATGCTGGTTGGTACGCTGTTCATCATTCCGCTGATCCTGGGTTACACGTTCTGGAGCTACTACGTATTCCGCGGCAAAGTCACCCACGAACACGGCTATCACTAGCCGGTCGCGGCCCCGGTGTATCGCCGGGGCCGGACTGCGCGATAAGAGGGTTTAGCGATGTCGCTTAAAGAGTCTATTCAGCACGACGCCCGAAATCAGGATGAGCACAAGCGCGAAGTTGATCCAGCGCAGGGCAAGCCACTGTGGCAGCGCATCGGCTGGCTGGTGACCATCTGGACCGGCAGCGTACTGGCCCTGTTCGTGGTCGCCATGCTGCTGCGCATGTTCATGACGGCGGCAGGCATGAAATCGCACTGAGTGATGCTCGCTCAATAAAAAACCCGCTTCGGCGGGTTTTTTTGTGCGGTCATGTTGGCGTTGCAGCAACACTGCGGGAGCGAGCTTGCTCGCGAAGAGGTTTCTACTTACGCGCCTTGAGAATCACGAATTTCGGCGTCGCCGCCACTTGTTCCACGCCCCTGAACAAGCGCGCCAGTTTGCTGTGATAGCCCAGATGCCGGTTGCCGACGATGTACAGCGCGCCGCCGGTGACCAGTGCCGAGCGCGCCTGCTGGAACATCCGCCAGGCGAGGAAATCGCCGACCACTTGCTGCTGGTGAAACGGCGGATTGCACAGGATGACGTCCAGCGAATCGGGCTCCTGCGCCGCCAGCCCGTCACCTGCGTGAATCACCGCCGGGCGCTCGCCGAAGGCTAACGCCCAGTTCTCCTGCGCCGACTGCACCGCCATGAACGACTCGTCCACCAGTGTGTAATGGGCGTCGGGGTTGTCCAGCGCGCTGGCGATGGCGAGCACGCCATTGCCGCAACCCAGATCGGCGACCCGCGCTGAGCCCAGGCCCTTGGGCAAGTACGGCAGGAACGCCCTCGTGCCGATGTCCAGACCGTCGCGGCAAAACACGTTGGCGTGGTTGATCAACTCCATCTTTGGCTCGTCCAGCGTGTAACGGGTGGGGTAGGGCGAGGGCTGAACGGTTCTGGTTTCAGGGGTGCAGGACAGCAGCCGCGCCTTTTTCACCGCGAGGGATGCCTGCACCGGGCCGATGTACTCTTCCATCAGTTCGCCAGCCGAGCGGGGCAGGTGCTTGATCATCCCGGCAGCGACGACTTTGGCGTTCGGGGCCAGTTGGCCCTGCAAACGAATCAGCTGTTCTTCCAGCAGCGCGAGGGTCTTCGGCACGCGAATCAGCACCCAGTCAAACGGTCCGCTGAACGGCGCACTGGCGGGAATCACCTGCACTGCATCATGGGCCTGGTCACTGCGCACCAGGTTTTTTCTCAGCGCCTGAACGCCCAGAAACGAATCCGTGCTGCTGACCACCGTGGCGTGGGGCGCGAGACTCGCCGCCAGTGCGCCGAAGCTGTCGTTGAGCACCAGCACCCGCGTTTGTAGCGTCACGCCCTGTTCCGCGACGTGATTGAGCAGGTACTCGTCGGCGGCATCGAAGGCCTGCAAGGGCTCATCCGACTGTTCCGGCTGGCGGATCAGGTCGAGCTGGGCAAACGGGGTGGTAAGCAGCGGCATGGGCGGAGCAGTTCCAGTCGTTGATGGCGCGACCGGCGTGTCGGCGGCAGTTACACCGCCGGCGTGTCCAGGTTCGCAAAGCCGGCGATTTTACGTGTTTTTGCCCGGACGCACCGGGCTTTTCGCCCTGCCTCGTCTTGTGCCTAGATCACCCCATCTTTCGTTGCCTGGACCACTGCCGACATCTTGTTGCAGGCGCCGATCTTCTGGATGGCTTTGCCAACGTGGAAATTAACGGTGCGCGCTGTGACATCCAGGATCAACGCGACTTCTGCTGCCGTCTTGCCAGTCGCGGACCACTTCAATACCTCCACCTCTCTGATCGTCAGGCCCTTGTAGGTCAGCGTCTCCGCACTCGCCGTGCAGTCTTCCCCCAGCTTCCGAATACCCATCGTGTGCCTCCATGCTCAGTCTTGATCGTCCTGATCGAAGTCTAGGAAACAATCACGGCCCCGGATGGAGCGCGGTTCGTGGTCGCGTCGAACTACCGCCCCTATTGGCTGCAGACATGAGTTGGAAAATCTAATTTAATCAGAAGGTTAGGACGATTGTGTGCGTCTGCATGAATCACCTGGCGATAACGCCGATAGCGAAATGCTCTAAAAATCGCATCGGTTGTTGCGGATATCACTACAAACCGGTGGTGTTTATCACGGCGGGTTTGCGGGACACTGATCACCCATTTTTGTGAGACAGGAGCCAGGAGCGCCCCATGACGGCCAGTGCAGAGAAATTCACCCGGCAAACACTGTTGGACGTTACGCCGCTGACTCCCAGTCTCTTTACCTTTCGCACCACTCGCGATCCCGGTTTCCGCTTCACGGCAGGACAGTTCGCACGTTTGGGCGTGACCAAAGCCGACGGCACCACGGTGTGGCGGGCGTACTCAGTGGTGTCTTCGCCCTTCGATGAATTCCTCGAATTCTTCTCCATCGTGGTGCCCAACGGTGAGTTCACCAGCGAGCTGAGCCGGCTTCGTCAGGGCGACACGCTGATGGTGGAAAAACAGGCGGTGGGTTACCTGACCCTTGATCGCTTCACCGATGGTCGCGACCTCTGGATGTTATCCACAGGGACCGGCGTTGCGCCGTTTCTGTCGATCCTGCAGGACTTCGAAGTCTGGGAAAAATTCGAGCGCATCATTTTGGTGTACAGCGTCCGCGAGTCCCGGGAACTGGCTTACCAGCAGCTCATCGCCGAGCTGACCCAGCGCGAATACCTGGCCGAGTACGCGCACAAGTTCAGATTCATCGCAACGGTGACGCGGGAGCCGCATCCCGGTGCGCTCAACGGACGGATTACCACGCTGATCGAAAACGGTGAGTTGGAGAAGGCGGCCGGCGTCGCGCTGACACCCGAGCACTCACGGGTGATGATTTGCGGCAATCCGCAGATGATCGAAGACACCCGCGCGGTACTGAAAACCCGTGACATGCGCCTGGCATTGACGCGCAAGCCGGGACAGATCGCGGTGGAGAATTACTGGTAGGTTTGTGCTGCGATGACTGCTGCAAACCCTTTGTGGGAGCGAGCTTGCTCGCGAAAAGACCTGCTACATCCGCTAAATTTTTAGCGGCTGCAACGCCGTCTTTGTGAGCAATCTCCCTCCCACATGAACCGTGTTAGCGGTTAGACGAACCGATCAGGCGTCACCGGCAGTGGCGCAGCCGGCTTGTTGTTTTGCTCTTTCAGCAGGTCTCGGATTTCGCCCAACAGCAGCTCTTCCTTGGACGGGGTTGGCGGCAGGGTCGGTGCCTTGGCCTCTTCGCGTTTCAGGCGGTTGATCGCCTTGACGCCCATGAAGATGGCGAACGCGACGATGATGAAGTCGATCACGGTCTGGATGAACTTGCCGTAGGCCAGCACCACTGCAGGTGCAGTCCCTTCAGCAGGCCGCAGCATGATAGCCAGATCACTGAAGTCCACGCCGCCGATCAGCAACCCGAGGGGCGGCATGATTACATCGCCGACGAACGACGAAACGATCTTGCCGAATGCCGCGCCGATGATGATACCGACGGCCATGTCGACGACGTTTCCTTTTACGGCAAAGGCTTTGAACTCGCTTAGTACGCTCATGGGTGTATTCCTTTGTTACAGATGAGAGTGGTAAATGCATTGTAAGTCAGCTAGCTGCATCTCGCTTAATCCATGCAATCGACCGGGTCCATCCCGGTAAGTTTTATTTAATCCTCCAAAAGCATGCGTGGCCGATGGCGCCGCAACCGGCGGTTTGACGCATCGGGTATGATTGCCCCCTTTTTACATCGGGGGTGTCATGGCCAAGGCCAAACGCATGTACGGCTGCACCGAGTGCGGTTCGACGTTTCCCAAATGGGCCGGCCAGTGCAGCGAATGCGGCGCGTGGAACACCCTCGTTGAAACCGTGATCGACAACAGCACCGCAGCGGCGCCCAGCGGTCGCT
This sequence comes from Pseudomonas sp. W2-17, assembly GCF_041060445.1. Taxonomy (NCBI): domain Bacteria; kingdom Pseudomonadati; phylum Pseudomonadota; class Gammaproteobacteria; order Pseudomonadales; family Pseudomonadaceae; genus Pseudomonas; species Pseudomonas sp. W2-17. The sequence goes on from NZ_JAUFNS010000035.1 coordinate 9,056, forward strand.
CCGGCTGGACCGGCCAGCAGGCGCAGATCAAAACCCTGGCGGAAGTCAGTGTCGAAGAAATCCCGCGTTTTTCCACCAACTCCACTGAGCTGGACCGTGTCCTCGGCGGCGGCCTGGTGGATGGCTCTGTGGTGCTGATTGGCGGCGACCCCGGCATCGGCAAATCGACCATTCTGTTGCAAACCCTATGCGCCATCGCCGAGCGCATGCCGGCGCTGTACGTCACTGGCGAAGAGTCGCAGCAGCAGGTCGCGATGCGCGCCCGTCGGCTTGGCTTGCCCCAGGACAAACTGCGGGTCATGACCGAGACCTGCATCGAAACCATCATTGCCACGGCGCGCATCGAGCAGCCGAAGGTCATGGTGATCGACTCGATCCAGACCATCTTCACCGAACAGCTGCAATCAGCGCCCGGCGGCGTATCCCAGGTTCGCGAGAGTGCCGCGTTGCTGGTGCGATACGCCAAGCAGAGCGGTACCGCGATCTTTCTGGTCGGCCACGTCACCAAGGAAGGCGCGCTTGCCGGGCCTCGCGTCCTGGAACACATGGTCGACACCGTGTTGTATTTTGAAGGCGAGTCCGATGGCCGCCTGCGTTTGCTGCGTGCGGTCAAAAATCGTTTTGGCGCGGTGAACGAACTGGGCGTTTTCGGCATGACCGACAAAGGCCTGAAAGAAGTCTCGAACCCTTCGGCGATCTTTCTCACACGCGCGCAGGAAGAAGTCGCGGGCAGCGTGGTCATGGCGACATGGGAGGGCACCCGGCCGATGCTGGTCGAGGTGCAGGCGCTGGTCGATGACAGCCACCTCTCCAATCCTCGACGCGTGACCTTGGGTCTGGATCAAAACCGCCTCGCCATGTTGCTGGCCGTACTGCACCGCCACGGCGGCATCCCCACCCATGACCAGGATGTGTTTCTCAACGTCGTGGGCGGGGTGAAAGTATTGGAAACCGCTTCCGACCTGGCGTTGATGGCCGCCGTCATGTCCAGCCTGCGCAACCGTGCGCTGCCGGGCGACTTGCTGGTGTTTGGCGAAGTAGGCTTGTCCGGCGAAGTGCGCCCTGTGCCGAGCGGTCAGGAGCGTCTCAAGGAAGCGGCCAAGCACGGCTTCAAACGGGCCATCGTGCCCAAGGGCAACGCCCCGAAAGAGTCGCCGCCGGGCCTGACAGTGATTGGCGTGACTCGCCTGGATCAAGCGCTGGACGCGTTGTTCGAGTAAGGGCAGCGCGTTCTATAGATGTATCAGCGCGCCCAGCTCACGCTCCAGTTCATCGTGGTCGGCAATATTGAGCTCGATCAGCCGGCGCAGGTGCGTCACTGAATCGAGCTCGATGTGCTTGCAGACAAAGCCCAAGTGATTGTGATCATCGTGGGTTAGCTGCACCTCCATCACGACATCAATACCGTCCTGCAACTCGATGTCGACCATGAAGCGCTCGCCGGGATCGCCCTCCCAGGGTGACGGCTTTTCGATCAGCAACCCTTTGAGCGACAGGTCAATCAGCTGGACTGTCCAGGTTTTGCCGCCTTGGGTGAGCTTCGTTTTCGCGTCGAATGCAACACGTTTGAAGCGACGACGTTCATTGTGGTTCTCGGTCATTACGCTACTACTCCTTCAGCGCCTGAAGCGCCCGCTGCGTTGACTATAGGACAAATATCGCGCTAGACCATCGTGGGGGTAGCCTTTCGCTCCGGCGGCGCTAAACTCCGCTTGCTGAACAACAATAAGTCCACTCAGTTGGAAACAAAAAAAATGAAAAACAATAATGGTCTGCTGCGCCACGTGCCCTGGCTGATTGTTGCGATCCTTGGGGCCTGGGCTCTGGGTGTGGTTGCATTGCGTCGCGGGGAGGCGATCAATGCACTCTGGATTGTGGTTGCCGCAGTGGCCATTTATCTGGTCGCTTATCGCTACTACAGCCTGTTCATCGCAACCAAGGTCATGCAACTCGACCCGACCCGGGCAACCCCCGCGGTGCTCAAGAACGACGGGCTCGACTACGTTCCCACCAACAAACACATTCTCTTCGGTCACCACTTCGCGGCCATTGCCGGCGCCGGTCCGCTGGTCGGTCCGGTGCTCGCCGCGCAGATGGGCTATCTGCCCGGCACGCTGTGGCTGATCGCCGGCGTCGTGCTGGCGGGTGCGGTTCAGGACTTCATGATCCTGTTCCTTTCCACGCGCCGTAACGGTCGCTCCCTGGGCGACATGGTCCGCGAAGAAATGGGCCGGATTCCCGGCACCATCGCGTTGTTCGGCTGTTTCCTGATCATGATCATCATCCTCGCGGTGCTGGCGCTGATCGTCGTCAAGGCTCTGGCCGAGAGCCCATGGGGCATGTTCACGGTCATGGCGACGATTCCGATCGCGATGTTCATGGGCATCTACATGCGCTTCATCCGCCCGGGCCGTATCGGCGAGATCTCGGTGGTGGGCGTTGTGCTGTTGCTGCTGTCGATCTGGGTCGGCGGTCTTGTGGCAGCGAGTCCTGAGTGGGCGCCGATGTTCACGTTCACTGGCGTGCAGATCACCTGGATGCTGGTCGGTTACGGATTTGTGGCTGCCATGCTGCCAGTCTGGCTGGTATTGGCGCCTCGCGACTACCTGTCCACGTTCCTGAAAATCGGCACCATCATTGCGCTGGCGATCGGCATCCTGATTCTTGCGCCTGAGCTGAAAATGCCTGCGCTGACGCAGTTCACCGACGGCACCGGTCCGGTCTGGAAAGGCACCCTGTTTCCGTTCCTGTTCATCACCATCGCCTGTGGCGCCGTCTCCGGTTTTCACGCGCTGATTTCTTCGGGCACCACGCCGAAACTGCTGGATAACGAAGTCAACGCCCGTTACATCGGTTACGGCGGCATGCTGATGGAGTCGTTCGTTGCGATCATGGCCATGGTCGCGGCCTCGGTCATCGAGCCAGGCGTGTACTTCGCGATGAACAGCCCGGCGGCCATCGTCGGCTCCGACGTCGCTTCGGTCGCGCAGATGGTCAGCAGTTGGGGCTTCCTCATCACACCGGATCAATTGACCGCTGTGGCGAAGGACATCGGCGAAAACACCGTGCTGGCCCGTGCCGGTGGAGCACCGACGCTGGCAGTGGGTATCGCGCAGATCCTGCACCAGGCCTTCCCGGGTCAGAACACTATGGCGTTCTGGTACCACTTCGCGATTCTGTTTGAAGCGCTGTTCATCCTGACCGCAGTGGATGCCGGTACCCGTGCTGGCCGCTTCATGCTGCAGGACCTGCTGGGCAGTTTCGTGCCCTCGCTGAAACGTACCGAGTCCTGGACCGCCAACGCCATCGGCACCGGTGGTTGCGTCGCGCTGTGGGGGTATCTGCTGTATCAAGGCGTGATCGATCCGCTGGGCGGGATCAACACGTTGTGGCCACTGTTCGGTATCTCCAACCAGATGCTCGCGGGTATCGCGCTGATGCTGGCGACGGTTGTGCTGATCAAAATGAAGCGTCAGCAGTACGTCTGGGTCACCATCCTGCCGGCTTCATGGCTGCTGATCTGCACCGTGACGGCAGGCTTCATCAAGTTGTTCGACCCGAGCCCTGCGGTGGGCTTCCTGGCGTTGGCGAAGAAATACAGCGCGGCGGCGGATGCCGGTCAGGTGCTGGCCCCGGCCAAGACCATGGATCAGATGCAGCACGTGATCTTCAACGCCTACACCAACGCCACCCTGACCACGTTGTTCCTGTTCGTGGTCCTGAGCATTCTGTTCTATGCGCTGAAGGTCGGTCGTGCAGCGTGGGTCAAGAAAGAGCGTACCGACAAAGAGTCGCCGTTCCAGGCCTTCCCGGAAACCCATTGAGTGCGCTGTAACGCGAGGAGCTGCCTATGTTCAACGATCTGAGTCGCCTGGGTAAGTATCTCGGTCAGGCCGCCCGCCTCATGGTGGGCATGCCGGATTACGACAACTACGTTGAGCATATGCAGAAGACCCACCCGGACAAGCCGGTGATGTCCTACGAAGCGTTCTTTCGGGAACGCCAGGACGCACGTTACGGCGGGAAGGGCGGGCCCAAGTGTTGCTAATGATGTGACCCTTGGTCATGTAGGAGTGAGCTTGCTCGCGATCCGCTGATTCAGTCGCCGCTGTACTGACTGACATTTCGAATCGCCAGCAACCTCACTCCTGTTTTTTTTCAGCGAATTGAGGTCTTTTTTTTGTTCACACCTATCCCCGTCACGATCCTCAGCGGCTTTCTCGGCGCCGGCAAAACCACCTTGCTGCGCCATCTGCTCAAGGAAGAGCACGGCCTGAAGATCGCCGTGATCGAGAACGAATTCAGTGACGCCGGCATCGACACCCAGTTGCTGGGCGACGAGCCCGTGCAGGTCATGACCCTGTCCAACGGCTGCGTCTGCTGCACCATTCACACCGACCTCACCAAAGCGCTGTATCTGCTGCTGGAGCGGCTCGACAGCGGCGAGATCTCGTTTGATCGGCTGGTCATCGAATGCACTGGCCTGGCAGACCCCGCACCGGTGGCCCAGACCTTCTTCATCGACGAGGAGCTGCGTGAGCGATACATCCTCGACGGCATCATCACGCTGGTTGACGCGGCCCACGCCGACACGCACTTGGAGCAGACCATCGCCCAGGCGCAGATTGGCTTCGCTGATCGTCTGCTGGTGAGCAAGACCGATCTGGTGGATGAGGCGACCTTCAACGCACTAAGCGAGCGACTGACCCGTATCAACCGACGTGCGCCGATTCGCGTGGTCGAGCACGGCAAGATCGACCTCGCCGAACTACTGGATGTGCGAGGCTTCAACCTCAATGCCGACATCGGCGGCATGACCCTGCGCCCGGCGGCTCCGGCAGGCCGCTCCATCGACCGCATCAGCAGCCTGGTTCTGCGCAGTGACCAGCCGCTGGATATCGACAGGCTCAGCACCTTCATGAACGAGCTGCTGGAAGAGCACGGCAAACAACTGCTGCGCTACAAAGGCGTGCTGAACATCGCCGGTGAAGACCGCAAGCTGGTGTTTCAGGGGGTGCTGAAACTCTACGGATTTGATTTCGATGTGGCGTGGGCGGACGGCGAAAAGCGCGAAAGCGTGATCGTGTTCATTGCCGATGAACTGCCGGAAGAGAAGATCCGGGCCGGCTTTGCGGGCGTTGCTGCAGATTAGATATCGCGTGCGGGAATGGTCCGTAAGACGAGCTATGCCGCCTGCGTAGGACCGTTCCGAATCGTACTTTCAACCCCCCTCCCTACGCTTCTAAACCCCACATCCCGTCCCTATCCTTGCTGGATCTGAAGTCAAGCAAGGACGGGCAGCCTCATGTCCAAGCCCTACGTGTTCATCAATGACCGCATACAAACCTACTTCACCCTCAAAGCTCGGGTCGGCGGTGGCACAAAGTTTGATGTGCTGAACGCGCACATTCGCAATGTGGTGGTTATGCCGGGCCAACTGGTGATTGTCAGCGACGATTCGATGGGCAGCCTCACGGCAGAAGAAACCGAGCTGATGAACCTGGCGCGGAACGTCCATCGACAGGTCAAAGGCTCGGGCAGCGAACTGATCAAGAACTACGACCTGATGCAGAACATGCTCAGTTACGGATCGCTGGGCGTCGGCGCCGCCACCGGCAGTTGGAGCAAGCACCTTAACGGCGTGCAGAAAACCCTCGAAGAAATAGAGCGGCTCTACAAGCTGTCGCTTTCCCGCGGGACGCCCATTGCCCGGCAGGAATTCATCAATCAACGGCGCGTGCTGTTTGCCAAGCTGGATGTTCAGCTGGAAGGTATCGCCCGCTGGGGGACCGGGTTGACTAAAAAAGGCCCACTGAAAAAGATGCTGGGGCTATCGACCAAAAGTTACCTGCACACCGGGGAGATACAGGGGTACGCCACGCGAATTGCGAAGATCGCCAAGGTGGCGAAGTTGCTGAAGCATGGGACGGCGGTCGGGATTGGTTTGAACATGGCATCAACTGCGCTTGAGACTAAGGAAGCCTGTTCGACCGGGCGTGAAGAGGTATGTCGGCGGGCTCATTATGTTGAAGGCTCAAAGTTAGTGGGGGGCGTAGCGTTCGGCTTCATCGGCGGGGAGGTAGGGGCAGTAGCCGGACCGGTGTTGTGTATGGCCGTGTTTGGCGTGCCTACATTGGGGGTGGCTGCAATAGGTTGCGGGATTATTGCCGGCGGAGCTTTAGCTTACGGAGGCGGCGCCTTGGGCGAAATAGTCGGTGAGTCGTTTGGGGAGATGGTCTACGAATGGCTGCCCTGATCTCTTACAACGTAGCAGTATGGTTGGGATTCGTAGATTTCGTTTTGACTTTCATTCACCTAGTCTCGTCTTATATTTTTTTCCTGAAATACATGGAGCGCATTGAAGATTATCTTTCTGATATCGAAATGATCGGCCTGCATGCAGACTATTATGGTGACACATGGCTGGGGCGAAGAATGCGCGAGTCGTTTATAACCATGATTTTGGTTATGCCGGGAGCCTTTAAAAGGCAGGAGGTCATTCCCCTGTACAAGCTTCAGAAACTTCCTCGGCACTTTCGGTTTTGGATTAGGTTTTTCTTTTATTCGGCGTTAATTCTTCTCGGTGCACTCGGCTTGATTTGCTTGCGTCTGAAAATGGGGCGACCATAGACAGTGCTTTCTTGAAGATCACCGAAACCCTCATCCTGTTTATTCCCGATGATTCTTAGCCCATAGGCTTCGGTAGAGAAGTGAATGAGAAGACCAACCCAACAAAAAGCCCGGCTAACAAGCCGGGCTTCTTCACATCAACCAACCGCTATCAAGCGCCGTAAACCGGCAGCTTGGCGCAGATGGCCTGGACCTTCTCACGTACGGCGTTGATCACCGCTTCGTTGTTCAGGTCTGCCAGGATGTCGCAGATCCAGCCGGCCAATTCCTTGCACTCTGCTTCCTTGAAGCCGCGAGTGGTCACGGCCGGGGTGCCGAAACGCAGGCCGGAGGTGACGAACGGGGAGCGTGGATCGTTTGGCACGGAGTTCTTGTTGACGGTGATGAACGCTTTGCCCAGTGCGGCATCGGCGTCTTTGCCGGAGATGTCCTGCTTGATCAGCGACAGCAGGAACAGGTGGTTTTCAGTACCGCCGGAGACCACGTCGAAACCGCGCTCGATGAACACGCCGGCCATGGCCTTGGCGTTTTTCACCACTTGTTCCTGGTAGGTCTTGAACTCAGGCTGCAGCGCTTCCTTGAAGCAGATCGCCTTGGCGGCGATGACGTGCTCCAGAGGACCGCCCTGGCCACCCGGGAAGACAGCGGAGTTCAGCTTCTTCTCGATGTCGGCATTGGCGCGCGCCAGGATCAGGCCGCCGCGGGGGCCGCGCAGGGTTTTGTGGGTGGTGGTGGTGACGACGTCGGCGAACGGAACCGGGTTCGGGTAAACGCCTGCAGCGACCAGACCGGCCACGTGGGCCATGTCGACGAACAGGTAAGCGCCGACCTTGTCAGCGATGGCGCGGAAACGCGGGAAGTCAAGGATTTGCGAGTAGGCCGAGAAGCCGGCAACGATCATTTTCGGTTTGTGCTCGACGGCCAGACGCTCGACTTCGTCGTAATCGATCAGGCCGTTGCCGTCGATGCCGTACTGAACGGCGTTATACAGCTTGCCCGAGGAGGAAACGCTGGCGCCGTGGGTCAGATGACCGCCGTGGGCCAGGCTCATGCCCAGGATGGTGTCGCCAGCATTGAGCAGCGCCAGATATACCGCGCTGTTGGCCTGGGAGCCGGCGTGTGGCTGGACGTTGGCGTAATCGGCGCCGAACAGTTGCTTGGCGCGATCAATGGCCAGTTGTTCGACGATGTCGACGTATTCGCAGCCACCGTAGTAACGCTTGCCTGGGTAGCCTTCAGCGTATTTGTTGGTGAGAACCGAGCCCTGGGCTTCCATGACCGCCGGGCTGGTGTAGTTCTCCGAGGCGATCAGCTCGATGTGATCTTCCTGACGCTTGGCTTCCTGTTCCATGGCGGCGTACAGGTCGGCGTCGTACTTGGCGATGGTCAAATTGCGGCTGAACATGGCGGTCCTCGGGGATCGGGCAGTAGAAAAGTGGGGCATTCTAACCCATCGGGTTTTATCTGGCATATGAAAGCGGGTCATGTGCGTGATGAGCGCTGTGCAAGGCTAAAGCCTGGCTGCAAGCCTCAAGTCTCAAGTCTCAAGCTTCAAGCTGAATGCGCCGCGGCTTTGCTTGTAGCGTGCCGCTTGAAGCTTGCCGCTGCTAATCAAGCATAAACAGCGCGTCGTTGCTGAACTGAGCCTCGAACCGCGTCGCCGGCATGGGGCGGCCGAACAGGTAGCCCTGCACTTCATCGCAGCCGTGTTCACGAAGAAACTCCAGCTGCTCGTGGGTTTCCACGCCCTCGGCAATCACCGACAGATTGAGGCTATGGGCCATGGCGATGATTGCCCGGGCGATCTGCGCGTCCTGCTCGCCGGATGGCAGGCCATCGACGAACGTGCGGTCGATCTTCAACACGTCGATGGGGAACTGCTTCAGGTAATTCAGCGACGAGTAGCCGGTGCCGAAGTCATCGACTGCGATGCTCAGGCCCAGCCGCTTGAGCCCGGCCAGAATCTGCATGGCTTCGCTCACCTCGCGCATCAGGATGCTCTCGGTCAGTTCCAGCTCGAGGCAGGCGGGCGGCAGGCCGATTTCCTGCAGAATACCGGCGATGCGCGTGCCCAACTGGCCGTCCGAAAACTGCCGTGCGGAAATGTTCACCGACACCTTCGGCACGCGAACCCGCGCCAGATGCCATTCGCGCAACTGGCGGCACGCCTCCTTGAGCACCCACTCGCCGACTTCGACCACCAGCCCGAGCTCTTCGAGCACCGGGATGAATTCCACCGGCGGCACCAGGCCGCGACGCGGGTGACGCCAGCGCAGCAAGGCCTCGGCGCCGGTCAGACGTTTGCCGTCGCCACTGAACTGCGGTTGGTAATACAGCGTGAACTCGCCCTGCTCCAGGGCATGGCGCAGGTCACTTTCCAGCTCCAGACGCTCAAGGGCGGTGGCGTTCATGTCGGCCTGATAAAACTGGAAGTTGTTCTTGCCGCGTTCCTTGGCGTGGTACATCGCCGTGTCGGCGTTCTTCATCAACTGGCTGAGTTCGTTACCATCCTGCGGGCTCAGCGCGATGCCGATACTGGCCGTGACGAAGAACTCGCGGCCCTCCAGCACGAAGGGTTTCACCAGGCTGCCAAGAATCTGTTCGGCCACATGAATCGCCCGGTTCAGCGCGGCCTGTTGGGTGGGGCGAGGTTGCAGCAGCAAGGTGAATTCGTCGCCGCCCATGCGCGCAACAGTGTCGTCCTCGTCGACGCATCCAAGCAGGCGCAAGGCCATCTCCTTGAGCATGCGGTCGCCGGCGGCGTGGCCCAACGAGTCATTGATCGGCTTGAATCGATCGAGGTCGAGGAACATCAACACCACCCACGTGTGTTGACGCTCGGCATGTTGCAACGCGCTGTGCAAACGGTCCTGAAACAGCGTGCGGTTGGGTAGATGCGTCAGTGCGTCGTAATAAGCCAGCCGGTGGATGCGCTGCTCGCTCGCCTTGCGCTCGCTGATGTCGCTGAAGAAGCACACGTAGCTCGCCAAGTCGCCTTCATCGTCAAGCACGGCGGTAATCCCGACCCATGCCGGGTAGTGCTCGCCGTCGCGACGCTTGAGCCACAACTCACCCTCCCAACTGCCGCGCTGGCTCAGCTGTTTGAGGATGTAACCCAGGTGCGCTGCCTGCTGATTTTCGACGGTCAGCATCATCGGCAGTTGATCCAGTACCTGCGACACGGCGTAGCCACTGACCCGCGTAAAAGCGTCGTTGGCCTGCACGATATAGCCGGCAGGGTCAGTGATCAGAATGGCCGACGTCGAGTGCTCGAATACCGTGGCCGCCATGCGCAGGTCTTTTTCCGCGCGCCGCTGCTGACTGACGTCGCGTCCCACGCCGAGCACGCCTTCGAACGTTCCGGATTCATCCCACACCAGAACCAGACGCAGCTCCACGGGGATCTTGCGGCCATCAGCGCGCAGGCAATCGAACAGGAACAATTGAGTGGTGATCTCGCTGCGCAGATCCGCCAGCGCTTCGGGCTTTTTCAGCGCTTTACTGATCCGCTGCAGCAGCGCATAAAAGCCGCTGAGCTGCTGAGGGTTGGCGATGATCGCCTTCCAGCCATTCTGCAGAATCCACTCGGCGCTGTAGCCCAGCACCGTGTTGACCGAAGGGCTGAAGTAGTTGGCTTTCAGTTGCCGGTCGGTGGAGAAAATGACGTCGCTGATGCTTTCCGCCAGCATCCGGTAACGCTGTTCGCTTTCGCGCAGAGACTGGCTGGCGTCCACTTGATCGGTGATGTCCTTGGCGAGGCCCACAATGCGCCGGATCTGACCGTCACTGTCCGCCGCCAGCGCCTGTTCACGGATCTCGAAACGACGCCAGTCGCCGCGTCGGGCGCGGAACCGCAGTTGGCACTGGATCAGGTCGCTGCGGCCATGCTCAGTGCGAACAAGGCGCAACTGCTCATACGCACCGATATCGTCCGGGTGCAGCAGCGTTTCCCAGAAAAGCTCGCCCATGTCATCCAGCTCGGCCGCCTCATAGCCCAGGGCGAGGCCCAGGTTGTGGTTGCTGTAAATGATCCGCCGCGTCACCGCATCCAGAACGCACAGATAATCCGGGACGGTACGCACGACATCCGACCAGAACTGCTCCCGCTCCTGCAGCGACAGCTCGGCCTGCTTGCGGTTGGTGAAATCGCTGATGCTGAGAATGACGGCATTCAAGTCTTCGAGCTGTTCGGGCAGGCGCATGACCAGCCACACGTGTTGGTCACCGCCCTGCGCACCAGGGAGCAGAATTTCGAGCTCCAGCTGACGTTGCCCGTCGAGGACGGCCTGGAGTATCTGCAGACCGATGCCATTGCCGGCGCGAGGGCAACCTTCGATCAGTTGCTGCCAGACATGCTGTGCCGATTCTGCGCGCAACAGTTGAGCGGCAACCTGGTTGACCTCGGTGATGCGCAACTGCTGAAGCAGGCCGCTGATTAGCTCGGGCTGGCTGATCAGGCGCGCGTTCAGTTCTTCGCCGCTGTTCACTTGCAGGTGCCTGAGATAAGCCGGCAGACCGGAGAGGTCCAGTACGCACAGCGCAACGCCGGTGCCTTCAAATATGTCTTTGTAGCGGCGACGGCTTTGATGCAACTGAAGTTGTCGGCGGCGCAGGCTGCGCAGCGCGAACAACGGAATGATGGAACAGAACAGGGCGAGCAGGCATTTCCCGATCAGCGGGAAGAGCAGGGTCTGACGGGCTTTCTGCGGGTCGAACAGGCCGCGCAGTTGCCAGTCGCTGTGGGCCAGGGGTTGCAGCAGGACCGTCTGCAATTGACGCTCAGTGGACTGATCGGCATCTAGCAGGTTTTTGTAGAGAGGGCGGCGATTGCTGATGTCTTCCAACAGCCAGACGGGCTGGTAATCCAGATCGCTCTGGCGGGTCAGGGATTTCAATAGTTCAGGCCTGAGCCGCAGCGCCCAGTAGCGTTCATTGCCGGCGCCGGGCTCACGGATGAACAGATAGAACGTCGCGGCGCCCGGGTCGTTGGCATAAAAGTGTGGGTGGCCCTGAATAACCGAATGCATCTGGGTCAAAAAGCCTACGTCACGGGTCCCGCCGTCGCTGTCGGCGGTGACATTCCCATCGCTGTCGAGCCAGACCAGGCTTTTCACTGCTGGCATGGACTGACGCAGATTCGCCAGCACTGCCGCTGATTCGTCGACGGATTGGGAAGGGTCGCGCGCTCCGTCAAGCACATTCAGCGCGACCTGCGCGTTGAGGGCCATGTTCAGGCTCAACCGGTCGGCGAGCTGCACGCTGTAGTCGATGCTGCGTTTGTGCTGCCGTTCCTGAGACTGCTGGAACTGTTCGATCATCTGCCATAACAACAGCATCAACATCATCAGGACCAGGACCGCGAGCGCACCTCTGAGCACGCCTCGCAAAGGCACGGTCGTTGCGCTATCGGATGGGCGCAGGGGTGAGATGGGGGTCGGTTTGAGCAAACTGTGATCCTGACTACTGGACTGAATCAGCATGTGCGAAACGCACTATAAGCCCGGTGCGCAAAAGGCGGCTAGCATGCCACCGAGCTGTGGCTAAGTGCCAGCGCTAATGGGCCGGACGGTTTGCCCTGTTGCGTGCATTCGGGTAGCTTTGCGCCACGCGCGACGCGCCGGTTTCTGCACGGCATGCTTGCATGATTCAAAAGGCCTGCAAGCATTGCTCCAGCTTTGATACCGGCCCTCGGAAGTTCGTCCCTGCCGCGCCGGTCTGGCTCTGATCAATTCAAGGCCCGGAATCGCGCTACGGCAAGTTGCGGCGCGAAGATAAACGCATTTTTTGCGACGCAGCACCAAGCTCGCGCCTTTATTCACAGTCTCACTCCAGGTTTTCATTCCATGGCTCAATACGTCTTTACCATGCATCGGCTGAGCAAAGTTGTTCCGCCGAAGCGGGAAATCCTGAAAAACATCTCCCTCTCGTTTTTCCCCGGCGCCAAGATCGGCGTCCTCGGCCTCAACGGTTCCGGTAAATCCACGCTGCTGAAAATCATGGCCGGCGTCGACACCGAGTTTGACGGCGAAGCGCGCCCGATGCCTGAGCTGAACATCGGCTACTTGCCGCAAGAGCCGCAGCTCGACCCGACCAAGACCGTACGTGAAGTGGTCGAAGAAGCGGTCAGCGTCATCAAGGACGCTCAAACGCGTCTGGACGAAGTCTATGCCGCTTACGCCGAGCCGGACGCTGATTTCGACAAGCTGGCGGCCGAACAGGCCAAGCTCGAGTCGATCCTGCAGGCCAGCGATGGCCACAACCTTGAGCGCCAGCTGGAAGTCGCCGCCGATGCGCTGCGTCTGCCAGCCTGGGATGCCAAGGTCGAACACCTGTCTGGTGGTGAAAAACGCCGCGTGGCGCTGTGCCGCCTGCTGCTGTCCGCCCCCGACATGCTGCTGCTCGACGAACCGACCAACCACCTGGACGCCGATTCCGTCGCCTGGCTCGAGCATTTCCTGCACGATTTCCCGGGCACCGTGGTTGCGATCACGCACGACCGGTACTTCCTCGACAACGTCGCCGGCTGGATTCTGGAACTCGACCGCGGCGCCGGCATTCCGTACGAAGGCAACTATTCCGGCTGGCTTGAGGCCAAGTCCGACCGTCTGGCGGCCGAATCCAAGCAGCAGTCGGCCCATGAAAAGGCCATGAAAGAAGAGCTTGAGTGGGTCCGTAAAGGTGCCAAGGCGCGCCAGTCGAAATCCAAGGCCCGTCTGCAGCGCTTCGAAGAACTGCAGTCGCAGGAATTCCAGAAGCGCAGCGAAACCAACGAGATCTACATCCCGGCCGGCCCGCGTCTGGGCGACAAGGTCATCGAATTCAAAAACGTCACCAAGGGCTATGGCGATCGCGTGCTGATCGACAACCTGTCGTTTTCCATGCCTAAAGGCGCCATCGTGGGCGTGATCGGCGGTAACGGCGCCGGTAAATCGACACTGTTCCGCATGCTGATGGGCAAGGAACAACCGGACTCCGGGTCCATCGAAGTCGGCGAGACCGTGCAACTGGCGTGCGTCGATCAGAGCCGAGACGATCTGGACGGCAGCAAGACCGTGTTCGCGCAGATTTCCGACGGCTCCGATCAGATCAAGATCGGCAACTACGAAATCCCTTCGCGCACCTATGTCGGCCGTTTCAACTTCAAGGGCGGCGATCAGCAGAAGTTCGTGAAGGACCTTTCTGGCGGTGAGCGCGGTCGTCTGCACCTGGCGCTGACGTTGAAGGAGGGTGGCAACGTCCTGCTGCTCGACGAACCGTCAAACGACCTCGACGTTGAAACCCTGCGTTCCCTCGAAGAAGCTTTGTTGGACTTCCCGGGCGCCGCCATTGTGATCTCTCACGATCGGTGGTTCCTTGACCGCGTGGCGACTCACATCCTCGCGTACGAAGACGATTCTCAAGCCGTGTTCTTCGAAGGCAACTACACCGAGTACGAAGCCGATCGCAAGAAACGCCTCGGCGACGCAGCCGCTCAACCCCATCGCGTGCGTCACAAGAAACTGGCCTGATTCGGGTTGGTGGCATAAAAAACGGAGCCTTCGGGCTCCGTTTTTTCTGTCTGGCTGATTGTCAGTCGAGTGAGTCAGTCGCCTGCCTCAATGCGCATGACCTCAATGACTGCATCACCGACCGGCCGCTGCCAGGTGACTTCGTCTCCGACCTTGGCGCCCAGCAATGCCTTGCCCAGCGGCGATGCCCAGTTGATCAATTGACTGCCCGCATCGGCCTGATCCTCGCCGACCAGCTGCACGCGTTGTTCAACATTGTCTTCGTCGGCAAAAGTTACCCAACTGCCAATCTGAACCTTGTCATCTGACGCGCTGCTGACCACTTGGGCGCTCTGCAGGCGCTGGTTGAAATAACGCAGGTCGCGTTCGATTTCGGCCATGCGCTGTTTGTCTGCCTCATCACCTTGGGCGTTCTGTTCGCTGTACTGCGCTTGCAGTTGCTCAACCTGATCGTGCAATTGATCGAGGCCGCGCTGGGTGACGTAATTGGTCTGGGCACTGATCTGCCGTTCAACCGGCGGGTCGATTTGCGCGGCGGCATTGTCTTCGTTGACGAAGGCGCGACTCATGGCGGGGCTCCTGTTCATGGCTTAGTCACATTGGGCCATGGTGGGTGCCCGATAGTTTCACCCGTTATGCAGACGCGACCGACGTTCAATGAGAGCGGTAGGCTTTGGCGGCGTCCTGGGTCCTTTGATGGTCCCAGTCGCGGTCGCGGTCATTCCAGATGCTGTCGCGGCCCTGATCCTGAACATTGCTGTTGGCAAGTTGGGCCTGGCACTGACGAAATCCGTCTGACCAGCCTTGCGCGTACAAGGTGTCACGCAGATAGCGCGGCACGTCCTTTTTGAATTGCCCTTTAATCACGTCGATGGATTGCCGCCCGCTTCCGCACCCATCCTGAAAACCGTCAGCGAATGCCGGTGGGTAACCTTCGGCCAATAGCTGGTCGTGGGTGGACTGACATCCGGCGACAACGACAACGCACCACAGCACAACCCATCGCGCATTCATTTTGATTTCCTCACTGCTTGAGAAAAAGTTTAGAAGCGCTTCTGTGAGTTATTGGTAAAAACGCTGTAGGAAATCCATTAACCGATGCTCGGTCACGCGCAATAAGTTCCCCCTTTTTTGCCCCCCGACGACGCCTTGAAAAAACTTCCGGTAATTGTTCTGTGAGCGGGCCGCGCTGATTCAAGGTTGTTAAACTGTCGCGCTGCGCAAAACCGTTTAGGAAGATTGATGAACCTCAGAACGATTCTGATCCTCGGCGCACTCAGCGCCTTTGGCCCGTTGGCCATCGACTTTTACCTGCCAGGTTTCCCGGCCATCGCTTTGGCATTCGGCACCGACGAGAAACACGTTCAACTGACCCTGGCCTCTTATTTCCTCGGCCTGAGCATCGGCCAACTCGCCTACGGCCCGATTGCCGATCGCTTCGGCCGTCGGATCCCGCTGTTGTTTGGCGTCGGCTTGTTCACCCTCGCATCGCTGGCGTGCGCCTTGGCGCCTTCTCTTGAATGGCTGATTGCTGCCCGCTTTGTACAGGCGTTGGGCGGATGTGCCGGTATGGTGCTGTCGCGGGCGATCGTCAGCGACAAATGCTCACCGGTTGACTCGGCCAAGGTGTTCTCGCAACTGATGCTGGTCATGGGCCTGGCGCCGATTCTGGCCCCGATGCTCGGCGGGCTGTTGGTCAACGTCGTGGGTTGGCAGGCCATCTTCCTGACCTTGACGGGGTTCAGCGCGCTCACTGCAGTGGCGGTTTTCAGGGGCTTGCCGGAAAGCATGCCGGCCGGCCACCCGCGACTGCCGCTCTCGGGCGCGCTCGGGTCGTACTGGAATCTGCTGGGCGACCGAATCTTCCTGGGCCATGCGCTCACCGGTGGGATCGCCATGGCCGGGATGTTTTCCTACATCGCAGGCTCGCCTTTCGTTTTCATCAAGCTCTACGGCGTCCCGGCGGAACACTACGGCTGGTTGTTCGGCATCAACGCTGCCGGCTTCATCCTCATCGCCCAGGTGAACGCTCGACTCGTCGGGCGCTATGGTCCGGCATGGTTGCTGTCGCGAACTGTCTGGATCTATCTCGCTGCCGCCCTTGTGCTGCTGACCATCGCCTCCCTGCACACCGAAAAGCTGTGGCCGCTGCTGATTCCGCTGTTCATCTATATCGCCAGCCTCGGCTGCATCATTCCGAACGCTTCGGCGTGCGCGATGAGTGGGCAGGGCAAACGTGCGGGCAGCGCGTCGGCCTTGTTGGGATGCTTGCAGTTCAGTGTTGCTGCGGGCGCGGCAGCGCTGGTGGGCGTACTGCATGACGGAACGGCCGTGCCGATGGCGACCGTTATTACGCTGTGCGGCGTTCTGGCTGTGACGCTTGCGGTTGTTACACGCCGGGCGCAGCAGAAGCGAGATGCGCTGACTCCCCACGCGGATGTGCGTATCTAACCGACCTCGGCAACGTTAACGCGTTGCCGACATCCACCGGGTTTAAGGCGTACCTGTACAAGCATGTTCAGCCTGTTGAAAAGAGCGTGTTATATACAGCCGTTTACTACTTCGGAATTGGAAACTTCTTACAGCGGTTAAAAGCTCTTAACTTGGTTTCGTGCTGGATCGAGAGAAGTTCACTTCTGGCACGTCCCTTGAGCAGCTTATTTTCTTGAAGTCCGCAGGAGTTTCCAGTGTAGGCAATCGCCCTGACGCCGAATTCACGAACGGCTACTGTCGGCGCAAATGCCCGTCCTTCAAGGGGGGTATGGCTATCCGGGTGAGTCTGCGCAGCATGATGTCTGCCGGATTGTGCTGAACATTTGCCAATACGGCCCACAAACAAAGGGCTAAGCAATGGACAAGTTGATCCGCCGATCGGCTGCAGGTCTTATACTAAGCGCCGTCATGGATCCGATTTAATTCTTATCATCTATCTGTATTGCTCGGGCGAAACTATCTGTATGACCTGCAAGTTCCAGCAATCAGAGTTTGTATGACGTGATTTAAATCAAGGTCTGTTTTCGCCTTAAACACCGATGATGGTTCACCACAGCAACGGCCCGGCGCTTTCAATTGATTACACCCGTGATTACGCGCCAAGCCACACCAGGCCAAGCCAACGCTTCGACCTGCGCACCCGTGCCGGGCCGCTTAGATAATGTTCAACAGGGAGTGAAGACATGGAATATGTACCTTGCATCAGCCAGATCGCTGCATTGCTCGCCGACCCTAAACGCAGCGCGATCGTGTGGGCACTGATGGACGGAACATCGCGGGCTGCCAATGAGGTAGCTTCGCTAGTGGGTCTTTCCACTTCTTCTGCCGGTGCCCACCTGGCGCGCCTTGCCGCTGGCGGACTGCTGCGCCATGAGGTCCGCGCCCGCAAACGGTATTTCAGGCTGGCCGCGCCGGAAGTCCGGACCGCGGTCCAGGCGCTGGTCAGTGCGTCCATGGTCAGCGCGGATCTGATCAGCCGCAGCATGGCGCAACCATTGCCGCCCCTGCCGTTATGTCGCGCCAGTGTCTGCGCGGATCATCTTGGCGGCGAAATGGGTGCGGAGCTGTATTTGAGGATGCTGGGCGCGGGTTGGATCGAACAATCCGAACACCGGCTGGAAGTCACCAGTGTCGGCATCTCGCGCTTTGCCGAACGGGGGATTTTCATTCCCGCGCTGGCCCACAGACGACGCGAAGCCGTGTGCGCCTGTGTTGACTGTCATGAAAGCAGCCCACACCTCGGCGGCGCATTGGGGGCCGGGCTTTTGCAGTTGTTTATGCAGCTGGGTTGGCTGCGGACGACCGAGGAGGCCTCCACGTTGCAGGTCTCATCCAATGGTCAGCGAGAGATCAGCAAAATCGCCTCGGCGGCGTGATGCTCCGAGAGGAAGCTCGGCGTGTGGAGCAGAGCATCCACACGCTGTTGCTGATCAAGGGGCGTGGCTGATCAGGGCTTGATCAGACGGGCATCGAGGCTGTTTTGCGCCAGACGTCTGGCTTGATCCTGGGTCATGCCCAGATGGGTGTGCAGCGCGTGGAAGTTCTCGGTCACATAGCCACCGAAGTACGCCGGGTCATCGGAGTTGACGGTCACTTTCACGCCGCGCTCAAGCATGTCGAGAATGTTGTGCTGACCCATGTGCTCGAAAACGCAGAGCTTGGTGTTGGACAGCGGGCAGACCGTGAGGGGGATTTGCTCATCGATGATGCGCTGCATCAGGCGCTCGTCCTCGATGGCGCGCACGCCGTGATCGATACGCTGGATCTTCAGCAAATCCAGTGCTTCCCAGATGTACTCCGGCGGACCTTCTTCACCCGCATGGGCAACGGTCAGGAAGCCCTCACCGCGAGCACGGTCGAAGACGCGCTTGAACTTGCTCGGCGGATGGCCCATTTCCGAGCTGTCCAGGCCGACGGCGACGAAGGTGTCGCGGTAGGGCAGGGCCATGTCGAGGGTCTTCTGCGCTTCGTCTTCGCTCAAATGGCGCAGAAAACTGAGGATCAAGCCACTGCCGATGCCAAGTTTTTCCTTGCCGTCCTTCAAGGCGCCGGCGATGCCGTTAAGCACGACTTCAAAGGGGATGCCGCGGTCGGTGTGGGTCTGAGGGTCGAAGAACGGTTCGGTGTGAATGACGTTCTGCGCCTTGCAGCGCTCCAGGTAAGCCCAGGTCAGGTCGTAGAAATCCTGCTCGGTGCGCAGCACGTCGGCGCCGCGGTAATACAGGTCGAGAAACTCCTGCAGATTATTGAACGCGTAGGCCTTGCGCAGGGTTTCGACGTCCGCCCAAGGCAGGGCGATCTTGTTGCGCTCAGCCAAAGCGAACAACAGTTCCGGCTCTAGCGAGCCCTCCAGATGCAGGTGCAGTTCTGCCTTGGGCAGGGCGTTCAACCAGTCGTACATGGGCTTTGTCTCGTAAGGTGCAATGGCGGGCATTCTACAGAGTCAGACGCGCGGGCTGAATAAAACCTGACCGGACGGTTCACACGCTGCTTTGGCTCGCATTGCCACCGGTCCTGGCAGCGAGGGCTAGCAGTCGCAGGCGTTTTCGGTGTCTGAATATCCGGATCGCAGACAGGTAAGCGGCAATTTGATGCCGTGGCGCGACGATGTGTCGCGACCCGCTGCTACCCTGTGTTGAAACCTTTGTTTACTTCGATACTCTCAAGCGCTTCAGTAAATTTCACTTCATGGATGTGCGGCCAGGGTCGCAAGGGGCTAAAAGGCAGCGATGGGCACGATTCTCAAGCAGGAAAAGTTTCTACTACTGGCGGTCATTGCGACCTTTTTCGCGTACTTCTACGAACACCAGTTGCTCAGTAACGGAAACACCGTCGCCCTGATTGCGGGTATCGCCCTGGTGGGCTTCATCATTTGCGCCTCGCTACGAGTGGCTCACCACGCCGAACTGTTGGCGGAAAAGGTCGGTGATCCCTACGGCACGATGATTCTGACGCTGTCGGCGGTGCTGGTCGAGGTCGTGATTCTGGCGATCATGATGAGCAACGAACCTTCGCCCACGCTGGTGCGGGATACCATCTACTCGGCTGTGATGCTCGACATCAACGGGATTCTGGGTCTCGCCGCGTTGATGGGCGGGCTCAAGCACGGCGAACAGTCCTACAATGATGACTCCGCGCGCTCCTACAGCGTGATGATACTGACCGCCATGGCGGTGTCGATGGTGGTGCCCGAATTCATTCCGGAAGGGAAGTGGAAGCTGTATTCGGCTTTCACCATCGGCGCGATGATTCTGCTTTATGCACTGTTCCTGCGGATGCAGGTCGGGCCGCACAGCTACTTCTTCAGCTACAGCTATCCGGACAAGAAGCGCCGCAAGGGTGAGGCCGAGGAAGCGCACGAGCCAGTCAACCTGACGCGCTCGATCGCCACACTGGTCTTCGGTGTGGTGGTTATTGGTGCGTTGGCCGAGGTCATGTCGAAGACCGTTGATCTGGGTCTGGAAGGCAGCGGTGCGCCGCCCGTGATGACGGCGATTCTGGTGGCGGCGATTTCGGCAGCGCCGGAGATCCTGACCGCACTGCGAGCCGCGCTGGCCAACCGCATGCAGTCGGTGGTTAATATCGCCCTCGGTGCCTCGTTGTCGACGGTGATCCTGACGGTGCCAGTCATGGAAGGCATGGCGCTTTACAGCGGCCAGGCGTTCCAGATGGCGATGACGCCAGTGCAGACCGTGATGATTTTCGTCACCCTGCTGGTCTGCGCCATCAACCTCAACGACGGCGAAACCAACGCCATCGAGGGCATGACGCATTTCGTGCTGTTTGCGACGTTCATCATGCTGTCGTTGATGGGGTTGTAGCCCAGGTTCGGCTTCAAGGCAGCAGTGGGAAGTCGGTAGTTTTACTTCCCCACTGCTGTGATGGCCTATCAGCCCCTGATCAACTCCGCAGCAGCCTGGCGATGATCTGCAATCAGCCCCTTCAGATCGAGCCCTTCGACCTGACCGTCAATCACCCGCCATTTGCCGCCGATCATCACCCGATCTGCGCGATCAGCGCCGCACAGCAGCAACGCTGAAATCGGATCGTGACTGCCGGAGAAGCGCAACTCGTCCAGCTTGAACAGCGCCATATCAGCCTGTTTGCCTACGGCCAACTCGCCGATGTCATGACGGCCCAGCAATTGCGCCGAGCCCTTGGTAGCCCAGCCTAACGCCAGCTCCGGCGTGATTTTTTCCGCCCCATAGCGCAACCGCTGCAGGTACAACGCCTGCTTGGCTTCAAGCATCATGTTCGAGGCATCATTTGACGCAGAACCGTCGACCCCCAGACCGATCGGCGCGCCCGCGGCAAGCAGGTCCAGTGTGGGGCAGATGCCTGACGCGAGGCGCATGTTCGAACTCGGACAATGACAGACCCCGGTGCTCGCCTGGCCGAGGCGCGTGATCTCTTCGCTGTTGAAATGAATGCCGTGGGCCAGCCAGGTGCGAGGGCCGAGCCAGCCGACGCTGTCCAGATAATCCACCGTGCGCAGGCCGAAGCGCTGCAGGCAGAAGTCTTCTTCGTCGAGGGTCTCAGCCAGATGCGTGTGCAGACGCACGTCGTGTTTTTCGGCAAGGGCCGCGCTTTCGGCCATGATCTCGGTCGTCACCGAAAACGGCGAGCACGGCGCCAGCGCAATCTGAATCTGGGCGCCGTCACCTCGCTCATGATAGGTCTCGATCAGCCGCACGCTGTCATCGAGAATCACCTGGCCCTGCTGGACGGTTTGCTGGGGTGGCAGGCCGCCGTCTGCCTCGCCCAGGGTCATCGAACCTCGCGTCAGCATCGCGCGCATGCCCAGCTCGCGAACACTTTCCACCTGCACATCGATGGCGTCTTCCAGACCCTGCGGGAACAAATAATGGTGGTCGGCGGCGGTGGTGCAGCCCGACAGCAGCAACTCGGTCAGGGCGACCTTACTGGCCAGTGCGAGTTTTTCCGGCGTTAGCCGCGCCCACACCGGGTACAGGGTTTTCAGCCAGGGGAACAACGGCTGATTGACCACCGGGCCCCAGGCGCGGGTGAGGGTCTGATAGAAGTGATGGTGCGTGTTGATCAGGCCGGGGAGCAGGACATGCTCGCGTGCATCGAATACGTGATCGCAAGGCTGTGCAGGTTGTTGTCCCAGCGGGAGCATCTCAACGATAACCCCGCCTTCGACCACCAGGCCGCCGCGAGCATCTAGATCATTGGCCGTGAAAACGGCAAGGGGATTTTTCAACCAGGTACGGATCGCGGGCATTGGCCGGCTCCTCTGAAAGTGGGTTCAGGTCGCCAGCTCAGTGTTGCCCTGTCTGCTGATCCAGGGTCGCCGCAGCATCGAACGCGCTGCGAGGCGAGGGAGGATTCTAGAGTGTTGCGGCGGGTGTGGGCAAGTCACGACAGCTCATGCTGCCGCGACTTGCATCGCGATCACCAGGGGATCGTCTCACCCTTGTAGTTCACAAAGTGGTGACCACCTTTCCCTGCAAACCGCTCAAGCTGCTCGACAATCCCGCGCACGCTGGTTTCGACGTCGATGTCAGCGCCTTCACCGCCCATTGCTGTACGGACCCAACCCGGATGCATCGACAGCACGGTGGGTTTGTTCTCGCCCAGCTGCGTCACGAAGGTGTTGGTCATTGAGTTCAGCGCGGCTTTGCTGGCTTTGTACAACGCCATCTCCGGCGCATCCGGCATGGTGACGCTGCCGAGCACCGAGCTCATGAACGCGATCACGCCAGTCTCGGGACGGATCTGGTCGACGAAGCGTTTAGCCAGGCGGATCGGCGCGACGGCGTTGGTGAGAAATAGCTGACCCAGTTCGCCGGCGGTGGCGTCGGTGGGGTTGGGATGCATCGGACCCATCACGCCGGCATTGACGAATAGCAGGTCATACGTCTGGCCCTTGAGGTTGTGGGTGAGCACTTCGAGGGACGATTGCTCATCGATGTCCAGTGTCTGCAACTGGACATTCGGCAGTGCTTTCAGCTCGTCGGCCTTCTGGGCATCGCGGACAGTGGCGGTGACTTCCCAGCCGAGTTCCGCGAGGCGTTTCACCAGTCCAAGGCCAAGGCCGCGCGAAGCTCCGATGATGAGGGCTGTTTTAGGGGTGGACATTGGAATGACTCCTGTACAGACAAACGAAAAATTTCACTCAATGGGTGGACATCGCCACGTGGCGAGAATTTTTTTTCCTGTAGCGCTGTGTTGCCGCAAGGCGCATAAGCTAGCGGCAGAGGATGACAGAGGCTGACGACATTTGTGAGGGGACGTTTCCGTTATGAATGTCAGGCGAATAGGATGGCGCACGCTCAATCCTGCCACGATGTATGTCTGTATAAAAAACATCCAGCTCGCCCAACACTCCGTGGACTCAGCAGCCCGCCAAGGCTTGCACGGGTTATCCACAGATTGCTCCACAGCTAATGTGGGTAGTTGTGGATTGGCAATGGAAGCCGCTTGAAAGGAGTGCCACGTCGGCATAAATGGCGCTAACGTCCTGTTTTATCGCTGGATTTACCCACAGCACCGTGTTTTGGCTAAAAAGTGATCAAGCCCCGTAAAGCCATATGGGTCAAGGCCTGCGGCGGGGTATGCTCAGCTTGTCCACAGGCGGATGCACAGCAGATGTGGGCAAACGCCACAGCCGGTTACAGCCGTCGCGTTTCCTCGCAGGACCGGCTTTAACGGGGAAGGCGTCGATATGTCCGCGGGTTGATTATTGCGGCGGCTGCAAAACGATTCGTCCGCGACTGATGTCGGACAGCTGGCGCTGAAGGGTTTCAATCTGCTCGGGAGCGAGGGCAATCGAGAGCGTGACACCGTTGGCGTTGAAGCGCTCTTCCTCCACAAGACCGTTTAGCTCGGCCACTCGCAGCTTTATCAGCACCAGCTCGCTGAAGCTGCAGTCGAATTGCAGCGACACGCGATTGATCAGGGGCACTCGATCGGCCTGCTGTAGGCATTTGTTGGCGCCTCCGCCATAGGCCCTCGCCAGCCCGCCGGTGCCCAGCTGAATCCCGCCATACCAGCGAATGACCAGCACAACGACCCGATCAAAATCCTGGGCATCAATGGCTGCGAGTATCGGTCGTCCGGCGGTGCCGCCTGGTTCGCCGTCGTCGTTGCTGCGGTACTGCGCGCCCAGCTTCCAGGCCCAGCAATTGTGCGTGGCGTCGAGATCACTGTGTTGCTCGATAAACGCTTGAGCATCGGCAGGCGTGTCGATGGGCGCTGCGAGAGTAATAAAGCGGCTCTTGCGAATCTCTTCTCGAAACTCGCAGGGGCCGATAAGCGTAGAAGGCATTGAAGTTCCAGACTGCTTTTGGCTTTCAGGGAGTTATAACGTGGGGGTGAGTCCGCACCCTTTGAGAATGATCCGGACCAGGTTATCCCCAGCGACTTCCATGTCTTGCTTGGTCAGCCGCGAACGGCCGGTCACCTGGCAGATTTGCGTGGCGAAGTCAGCGTAATGCTGAGTGCTGCCCCACAGCAGAAAGATCAGATGCACCGGATCGACCGGGTCCATCTTTCCTGCATCGATCCAGGCCTGGAAGACCGCGGCACGCCCCTGAAACCATTCGCGATAGTCCTGACTGAAATACTGGTTCAGGCATTCGCCGCCACTGATGATCTCCATGGCAAAGATGCGCGAGGCTTGTGGCTGGCGCCGCGAGAATTCCATCTTCGCGCGGATGTAGTGCGTCAGCGCCTGTGCCGGGTCGTCCTCTGCGCTCAGGTTGTTAAACGTGCTGTCCCACAACTCGATAATGTTGCTCAGCACCGCGATGTACAGACCCAGCTTGTTGGTGAAGTAATAGTGCAAGTTGGCTTTAGGCAGCCCGGCATTCTGCGCGATCGTGTTCATGCTGGTGCCTTTGAAGCCATGGCGAGCGAACTCGTCTTCGGCCGCTTTCAAGATCGCTTCTTCGTTTTTCTGACGAATACGGCTGGCCGGCTTGGTGGCGCTGGGGCTGTGAGCGGGGACTTCGAGGGTCATGTGCGGTTCCAGACGGATCATTGGGTGCGACGCGGTGAACAGATAGCGCACCCGCGAGGATCCGACAAGCGTTGCCCTCGTAAATCAGTGCTCAAAGGATTCCGTTGTCTGTTCTTTGGCTTCGCTCGTCTCGCTTGTTTGCTTGCCTTCCGGGAGTAGCAGGCACATTACGATGGCCGTGAGTCCGCCGCTGGTGATTGCCGAGTCAAACAGGCTCTGTACCAATTGAGGCAAATGATGCAGCAGCGTCGGTTGCGCCGCGATACCCAGCCCTACACCAAAAGAGGTGGCGATGATCAACATGCTTCGGCGATCCAGCGGTGCTTGGGCAAGAATCCGCACGCCCGCCGCCGCCACGCTGCCGAACATCACCAGGGTTGCGCCGCCCAGCACAGGTTTCGGAATCTGCTGAAGAATCGCACCGATCACCGGGAACAGTCCAAGCAGAAACAGGATCGCTCCTATATAGAGGCCGACATAACGGCTGGCCACGCCGGTGAGCTGAATCACTCCGTTGTTCTGGGCGAATGTGGTGTTCGGGAATGCGCTGAACGTCGCCGCGATCATGCAACTGACGCCGTCGCCCAACACACCGCCTTTCAATCGGGCAATGTAGCTTGGGCCTTTGATGGGTTCGCGGGAGAGCATGCAGTTGGCGGTAAGGTCGCCGACGGTTTCGATGCTGCTGATCAGATAAATCAGCGCGACTGGTAGAAAAGCGGCCCAGTCGAAACTGAATCCGAAGCGGAAGGGCACAGGAATGCTGACCAGCGCAACGTCGGCAATGGAGTGAGGTACGAGTTTTCCACTGAACCACGCCGCGATGCTGCCGACCGCGAGCCCGATGATGATGGCCGATAGGCGCAACCAGGGCGCGCTCGAACGGTTGAGCACAATGATCACTGCCAACACGAATACGCCGAGGGCCAGATTGACCGGCTCGCCGAAGTCCGGAGCGTTAAAGCCGCCACCTAGATCCGTCACCCCGACCTTGATCAAGCTGACGCCGATCAGCGTGATGACAATGCCGGTGACCAGTGGCGTGATCACTCGACGCAACTGGCCGATGAAACGGCTGAGTACGATCTGCACGACGGCGCCGAAGAAACACACACCGAACACCATGGCCATGATGTCCTCCGGGCTGCCACCGCGCTGCTTGACCATGAAGCCTGCCGACAGCACCGCGCCGAGAAACGCGAAACTGGTGCCTTGCAGGCAAATCATGCCGGCGCCGATACCGAACGGACGACGCGCTTGAATGAACGTGCCCACCCCCGACACCATCAACGCCATGCTGATCAGATAAGGCATGTACGCGCCGAGCCCGAGCGCCGATCCGATAATCAGTGGCGGCGTGATAATGCCCACGAACGCAGCGAGCACATGCTGGATTGCCGCCAGGATGGCAGGTCCGGGGCGCGGCCGGTCATTGAGGCCGTAGATGAGGTCATTATTGTCTGGCGCTTCAGGCTGCATGCTGGCTCTCGATTTTTGTGTGGGCTTCGACATCCAGCCTTACTGCAAAAACCTGTCCAACTGATCAGATACCTGTTTGCCGGTTCGCTGTACATGCCCGTTTATCAAGGGGCTGAACGAATATGGCGGCTGTTTGACAGCGTGTTAGTGAGGTGTCGACGTACTCGGCCGGCCTCATCGTGTAGCAGCCAGACTCTCCAGAAAACTTTCCAGCACCAAATGGGGGCGGCGCCCTTTGCGCGTGACGGTTACAAGGCTCACGTCGTAAAACCGCGTCTTGGGTTTCAGTGCGCGCAGCCGACCCTGTTGCACCCAGAGGCTGGCGTAGTGGTCGGGCAGATAGCCGATGTAACGCCCCGTCAGAATCAGAAACGCCATACCCTCCCGGTCCGACGCGCTCGCGGTGCATTTCAGCGCCTGATAGTGCGCCTGGATTTCACCGGGCAGACGAAACGTTGGCGCGATCGTCTCCTGCGCTGACAATCGATCGTCATCCAGCTGCGCATCTTCGACGTAAAACAACGGATGGCCGACAGCGCAGTACAGCAGCGAACGTTCGCTATACAGCGGCTGATATTCCAGTCCCGACAAGGCGCTGGCCTGGGGTACGACGCCCACATGCAAGCTGCCGTCGAGCACGCCCTGCTCGACTTCGTTGGGCGCGATCATGCGGATATTGATGTGCACGTCCGGGCCGCGTTCTTTCAGTTGGGAAAGCGCGTGGGTGATCCGCATATGGGGGAGGGTGACCAGATTGTCCGTCAGCCCGATGTTCAGCTCGCCGCGCAGGTGTCGGTGAAGACCATTTACTTCCGTACGAAAACTCTCGAGGGCGCTCAATAACTGCAGCGAGGACTGGTAGACCTCTCGGCCTTCCTCTGTAAGCGAAAACCCCGCACGGCCCCGTTGGCAAAGACGCAGTCCAAGGCGCTGCTCCAGATCGCTCATCTGCTGACTGATGGCGGAGCGACCAATACCCAGCGCGCTTTCTGCTGCCGAAAAGCCCCCGGACTCGACGACGCTGCGAAATATGCGCAGCAGACGGATATCAAAATCGCTGACTTGCGCCAGAGGATCATTACGGCGGGTGCTCATAGTTTAGTAACCAGTCAACTGAAGATCGTAAAAGCAGGGTTTTTCGGACTTTATGCCCGTGGCACTTTAGCTGCAACCGGCCCTGCTCCTGTTCGCACATCCGTCAGGAAATAAGGCCACCCACGCCCAGTGAGGTTAATTCCGATGAATATGCCCGAATCGTCCGACATGTCTCTGGCGAACCAGCTCAAACTAGACGCCCACTGGATGCCTTACACGGCGAACCGAAACTTCCATCGTGATCCAAGGCTGATCGTCGCTGCAGAAGGCAGCTATCTCACCGACGACAAGGGCCGCAAGATATATGACGGTCTGTCGGGGCTCTGGACCTGTGGCGCAGGGCATACGCGCAAGGAGATCCAGGAAGCGGTTTCCCGACAGTTGGGTACGCTGGACTACTCGCCAGGGTTCCAGTTCGGACACCCGCTGTCCTTCCAGTTGGCTGAGAAGATCACCGATCTAACCCCCGGCAAGCTGAATCACGTCTTCTATACCGACTCTGGATCGGAGTGCGCTGACACTGCGGTCAAGATGGTCCGTGCTTACTGGCGTCTAAAAGGTCAGGCCACCAAAACCAAGATGATCGGCCGAGCCCGTGGCTATCACGGCGTGAACATCGCGGGCACCAGCCTGGGTGGCGTCAACGGCAACCGCAAGATGTTCGGGCAACTGATGGACGTCGATCATCTGCCCCATACGTTGCTTGCCAGCAACGCCTATTCACGGGGCATGCCGGAGCAGGGCGGCATTGCGCTGGCCGATGAGATGCTCAAACTGATCGAACTGCACGACGCTTCGAACATTGCAGCGGTGATCGTCGAACCCAT
Source organism: Pseudomonas sp. W2-17 (assembly GCF_041060445.1). Classification (NCBI taxonomy): domain Bacteria; kingdom Pseudomonadati; phylum Pseudomonadota; class Gammaproteobacteria; order Pseudomonadales; family Pseudomonadaceae; genus Pseudomonas; species Pseudomonas sp. W2-17. The sequence continues at coordinate 37,072 of NZ_JAUFNS010000035.1, forward strand.
GGCAGGCTCTGCTGGCGTGATTGTTCCGCCGCAGGGGTATCTCAAGCGTCTTCGCGAAATCTGTGATCAGCACAATATTCTGCTGATCTTCGATGAGGTCATCACCGGCTTCGGCCGTACCGGTTCAATGTTCGGCGCCGACAGCTTCGGCGTAACGCCGGACCTGATGTGCATCGCCAAGCAGATCACCAACGGTGCGATCCCGATGGGGGCCGTGATCGCCAGCACCGAAATTTACCAGACGTTCATGAATCAGCCGACGCCCGAGTACGCTGTGGAGTTTCCCCATGGCTACACCTATTCAGCACATCCCGTTGCCTGTGCCGCCGGCCTTGCCGCGCTGGAAATCATTCAGCGCGAGAACCTGGTGCAGCAGGTCGCTGAAACCGCGCCGCATTTCGAAGGCTATTTGCACGCGTTGAAGGGCAGTAAGAATGTTGTCGATATTCGCAATTACGGTCTTGCCGGCGCCATTCAGATTGCGCCGCGCGACGGAGACGCCATCGTGCGCCCCTTTGAAACGGCCATGAAGCTGTGGAAGGCCGGTTTCTACGTCCGCTTCGGCGGTGACACTCTGCAATTCGGACCGACCTTCAATAGCAAGTCCGAGGACCTTGATCGCATGTTTGATGCAGTGGGTCAGGCCCTCAATCAAATCGACTGATCATCTTTTATTTGCTCACAGGCGCAGTCCGGCTGCGCCTGCGGGCTAACATTTTCCCGGAGTTATACATGAGCAACATTCAGCACCTGATTCATGGCGATCTGGTCAGTGAAAATGGCCGCACTGCCGATGTGTTCAATCCGTCAACCGGCCAAGTGATTCGTAAAGTACCCCTCGCCAGTCGCGAAACCGTTCAACAAGCGATTGACTCTGCCAAAGCCGCTTTCCCCGCATGGCGCAATACGCCGCCTGCCAAACGCGCGCAGGTCATGTTCCGCTTCAAGCAGTTGCTGGAACAGAACGAAGCACGTATTGCCCGGCTGATCAGCGAAGAGCACGGCAAAACCCTTGAAGACGCGGCGGGAGAACTCAAGCGCGGTATCGAAAACGTTGAATATGCCTGTGCGGCGCCTGAAATTCTCAAGGGCGAGTACAGTCGCAACGTCGGACCGAACATCGACGCGTGGTCTGACTTCCAGCCGCTTGGCGTAGTGGCGCGCATCACCCCGTTCAACTTCCCTGCCATGGTTCCGCTGTGGATGTATCCGTTGGCGATCGCCTGTGGCAACTGTTTCATCCTCAAACCGTCCGAGCGCGATCCAAGCTCAACGCTGTTGATAGCAGAGTTGCTGCATGAAGCCGGATTGCCGAAGGGGGTACTTAACGTCGTGCATGGCGACAAGGTGGCGGTTGATGCGTTGATTCAAGCCCCCGAAGTCAAAGCGCTGAGTTTTGTGGGCTCAACCCCGATCGCCGAGTACATCTATAAGGAAGCTACCGCACGCGGCAAGCGGGTCCAGGCATTGGGTGGCGCAAAGAATCACGCAGTGCTGATGCCCGACGCGGACCTGGATAACGCCGTGAGCGCATTGATGGGGGCGGCCTATGGTTCATGCGGCGAGCGCTGCATGGCGATTTCGGTTGCGGTTTGCGTGGGCGATCAGGTCGCCGATGCGCTTGTGGCCAGGCTGGCGCCGCAAATCAACGGATTGAAGATCGGCGCGGGGACTTCCAGCGGTCTCGATATGGGACCTCTGGTCACCGGGCAACATCGCGATAAAGTCAGCAGCTATATAGAAGAAGGCGTAGATGCGGGTGCGAAACTGGTCGTGGACGGTCGTGGGTTAACGGTGCCCGGACACGAAGATGGTTTTTTCCTGGGTGGATGCCTGTTCGACCACGTCACGGCCGAGATGCGTATCTATAAAGAAGAGATGTTCGGGCCAGTGCTGTGCATTGTGCGTGTGGACAGCCTCGAACATGCGATGCAGCTTATCAACGATCATGAATACGGCAATGGCACCTGTATCTTCACCCGCGATGGCGAGGCAGCCCGGCTGTTCTGCGACGAGATCGAGGTGGGTATGGTTGGGGTGAATGTTCCACTGCCTGTGCCTGTGGCCTATCACAGCTTTGGCGGCTGGAAGCGATCGCTGTTTGGCGACCTGCACGCTTATGGCCCGGATGGCGTTCGCTTCTATACCCGTCGCAAAGCCATTACACAGCGGTGGCCGCAACGTGCCAGTCATGAGGCGTAGCAGTTCGCATTCCCTAGCCTCTAAGGATGCGCGGGGGAATAGTCGAACTTGCCCACTGTATTTAGCTATTTTTGACCGATATGACAGTTTCATTAAATTAGGGGTTGACGCCCCTTTGGATCTGTCTATAATTCGCCCCACTTCCGGCGCAGACGAAACGGAAAACTCCTTGGTAATCAAAGAGTTGGACGAAGTAAGCAGCGAGGAATGCTTCGGTTCAGATGCTTGAATCGACAGCGGTGAAAAAGGCAGTTGACAGCAGGTTGTAACGCTGTAGAATTCGCCTCCCGCTGATGTGAGACGTCAAGTCGAACGAAGCGCAAGT